>NZ_JBSWYG010000003.1:0-301739 GCF_056160985.1 Roseibium sp. AWQ4_290 | reverse complement strand
CATGAAGCGCTCCACAGACCCTGCTGGCAGCGACTTCGAAGACAACCGTGGACCTGGTGAGGAGGCAACAGGGCTTGGGACTTGACTGTGAGGCCGGAATTAGACAACCAAGCGCAATTGATGATGGCCTATTTGACCGCGCTTGGTATCAAACGCTATTCCGCAGCCACTTGCGTAGCCGCCGCGCGAATACGGGCCGCGCAGAATTTGAACTCGGGGATCTTGCCGAATGGATCCAGCTGCGGATTGGTCAGGAAATTCGCAGGAGCTTCGAAGAAGCAGAACGGGATGAATAGCATGCCCGTCGACACGTCCCGGTCTGCCCGCAAGGTCAAGGTGATGGCGCCCCGGCGGGTCTCCACTGTCACCTTCTGTCCGGAATGCAGACCCGCAAGCTTGATATCGCGTGGGTTCATGGAGACGACCGGCTCCGGCTCAAGCGCATCCAGAACGGTGGCCCGCCGGGTCATGGCGCCGGTGTGCCAGTGTTCCAGCATACGGCCCGTGGTCAGCACCAGCGGGAAATCACTGTCTGGCAATTCACTTGGCGGCACAAGATCCGTGGGCACGATCTTGCCCCGCCCGTCTTCAGTGGGGAATGCCTCCCCAAACAGGATCTCGTTGCCCGGCTTGTCCGGGGCATCGGCCGGATAGGTCACCGTGCCGTCGCGCTCCAGCCGGTCCCAGGAGATATTGTCGAGCGAGGGCATATGCTGACGCATTTCCTCGTAGATCTCGGGAACGCCGCCATAGGACCAGTCCAGGCCCAGACGGTTGGCAAGGGCAATCAGAATCTGCCAGTCGGCCCGGGCCTCGCCCGGCATCGGCACGCAGGGCCGGCCAATCTGGACCTGCCGGTTGGTGTTGGTATAGGTGCCGAGCTTTTCCGCGTGGGCGGAAGCTGGCAGGATGACATCCGCATGCCAGGCGGTTTCGGTCAGGAAGATGTCCTGAACCACCAGATGTTTGAGTGAGGCAAGCGCTTGGCGGGCATGGGCCTGGTCCGGATCGGACATGGCTGGATTCTCACCCTGGACAAACATCGCCTCGATGCCGCCAGCCAGAATATCATCCATGATCTCCACCACCGTCAGGCCGCGCACCGGGTCAAGCGTCCGGCCCCAGGCATCTTCGAATTCGGCCCGGATATCGGCGCTTTCCACGGAGCGGTAGTCAGGAAAGACCATGGGGATCAGCCCCGCGTCAGAGGCTCCCTGAACGTTGTTCTGCCCCCTGAGCGGATGCAGGCCGGTGCCAGGGCGGCCGATCTGGCCAGTGGTGAGCGCCATGGCAATGAGGCAGCGGACATTGTCCGTTCCATGGACATGCTGAGAGACGCCCATGCCCCAGAAGATGATCGACCGGGCACTGGTGGCGTAAAGCCGGGCCACCTCGCGCAACGTGCCTGCGGAAATGCCGCAGACCGGCTCCATGGCCTCCGGCGTGAACTCCCGGATCTTGTCTTTCAGCGCATCAAAACCGTCCACATGGGCCGCAATATACTGGCTGTCATAAAGCCCCTCGGTGATGATCACATTGAGGATCGCATTCAGCATGGCCACGTCCGTGCCCGGCTTGAAGATCAGGCCGTAATCGGCATGGCGCATCAGCCCTTGCCCGCGCGGATCCATGACAATCAGCTTGGTGCCGTTCTGGGCCGCCTGCTTGATATAGGTTGCCGCGACCGGATGGTTCTGTTCCGGCCGGGCCCCAATCACGATCATGCAATCAGCATCTTCCGCCGCATTGAACGGTGCCGTCACCGCGCCCGAGCCTATGCCCTCCATCAGAGCTGCCACGGAAGACGCATGGCAGAGCCGGGTACAGTGGTCGACATTGTTGGTCTTAAAGCCCTGGCGGATCAGCTTCTGGAAAAGATAAGCTTCCTCGTTAGAGCCTTTCGCGGACCCGAATCCGGCTATGCCTGCCCCACCCTTGGCATCGAAACTAGCCTTCAGACCGGCGGCTGCCCGGTCCAGCGCTTCGTCCCAGGTTGCTTCCCGGAAATAGTCCAGATGGTCCTCCAGGGTCATGGACACATCCCGGCCCTTTGGCGCATCGTCCCGGCGGATCAGTGGCTTGGTCAACCGTTGTGGACTGGAGACATAGTCGAAGCCGAAGCGGCCTTTCACGCACAGGCGGTTTTCATTGGCCGGGCCGTCGCGGCCATCCACCTTGACGATCTTGCCGTCTTCAACAGAAACGGAGGTCAGGCAGCCGACGCCGCAAAAGGGGCAGACACTGTCGACCGTTTCTTTCGGAAAGACCTCACGAACCTTGCCCGCCGTGTCCAGGAGGCTCTTTTCCATCAAGGCCCCCGTTGGGCAGGCAGATACACATTCGCCGCAAGCCACACAGGTGGACAGGCCCATCGGGTCGGCCAGATCAAAGACCGGAACCGTACGGGCGCCCCGGCCTGCCATGCCGATCACATCATTAACCTGCACGTCCCGGCAGGCGCGCTCACACAGGTTGCAGGCGATACAGGCTTCCAGATTGACCGCAATGGCCGGATGGGAGATGTCCTGAACCGGTTTTTCACACGGCGCGAACCGGCTGCCGGTCACGCCGACCGCCTCAGACCACGCCCAGAAATCGCTGTCCGGGTCCGGATGACTGTCCCGGTCCGGCTGATCGGCCGCCAGCAGCTCGAACACCATTTCCCTGGCCTTGGAAGCCCGCTCGGTTGCCGTGTTGACGACCATGCCCTCTGACGGGAGGCGGATACAGGACGCCGCCAGTGTGCGCTCGCCTTCGATATCCACCATGCAGGCCCGGCAATTGCCGTCGGAGCGGTAGCCGGGCGCATCCTTGTGGCACAGATGTGGAATGGCAACGCCTTCACGCTTGGCCACCTGCCAGAGGGTTTCGCCCTCTTCGGCTGTCACATCCCGTCCGTCGAGAGTGAAAGGAATCCGGCTCATCTTTTCAGCTCCTCCTGGAAAAACCTGAGCACCGACATGACCGGGTTGCTGGCCGCCTGCCCGAGGCCGCAGATGGACGCCGAGCGCATGACCGCATCAAGATCACCGATCTTGCTGCTATCCCAGTTGCCCTCCCCCAGAAGCTGCTCCATCTTCTCCGTGCCCGAGCGGCAGGGCGTGCACTGGCCGCAGCTTTCATGTTTGAAGAAACGCATCAGATTGAGGGCAACTTCGCGCATGTCATCCTGATCCGAAAACACAACAATGGCGTGGCTGCCGATGAAACAGCCATGTTTGTCAAGCGTGCCGAAGTCCAAGGGCACGTCGGCCAGAGAGGCCGGCAATATGCCGCCCGACGCGCCGCCCGGGAGATAGGCCTTGAATATATGCCCGTCCTCCATACCGCCGCAGAATTCGTCCAGAAGCTCGTTCATGGTGATGCCGGCGGGAGCCAGTTTCACGCCCGGCTCTTTCACCCGCCCGGAGACAGAAAAGGATCTGAACCCCTTGTGGCCCCGCCGCCCCTGATCTGCGAACCAGTCCGGGCCCTTTTCCAGGATGTCACGGATCCAGAACAGGGTTTCCACATTGTGGTTGAGGGTCGGACGGCCGAACAGCCCCACCTGGGCAATGAAAGGCGGCCGGTGGCGCGGCAGGCCGCGCTTGCCCTCGATGGATTCGATCATCGCGCTTTCTTCGCCGCAAATATAAGCGCCCGCGCCGCGGCGCAGTTCGATGCCGATCTCTGTCACAAGACCTGCGTCCTGGAGGGCCGCGATCTCCCGGGCGAGGATTTCAAGGACGGCCGGATATTCATCGCGCATATAGATATAGATCCGCGCGGCACCGATCGCGTGGGCGGCAATCAGCGCGCCTTCCAGCAGACGGTGCGGGTCGCGTTCCAGATGCTCCCGGTCCTTGAACGTGCCAGGCTCGCCTTCGTCGCCATTGACGGTGACATATTTCGGCCCCGGCAGATCCTTGACGATCTTCCATTTCGTACCCGTCGGAAATCCAGCACCGCCCAAGCCTCGCAGGCCTGCTTCCAGGGCCTTGTCGGCAATGGTGGCCGCATCAAAATGCCCGGCCCGTACCCGTTCCAGAAGCCGATAGCCCCCCGCCGCCCGGTAGCCCTCCAGATGGATATAGCCGGGCAGCACCGGGGTATGAGCGCCTTCAAAGAGGGCCGCGCGCACGGACAACTCGCTGGCGCCGTCCACCGCCCGCTTGCCGACCTGCACGGCCGGGGCTCCGGCGCAACGCCCGATACAGGGCACTTTCTGAATGCGGACCTTGGCCGGGTCCACCCCATCCTTGAGCGCAGTTGCCAGCGCGTCGGCGCCTTTGAGCGCACACGCGATGCTGTCGCAGACCCGGACCGTCAGCGGAGCCGGTTCCGGCTCGCCTTCGCGCACGATGTCGAAATGGTGATAGAAGCTCGCAACCTCATAGATCTCGGCCTGGGACAGGCGCATCTCTTCAGCGAGCGCCCGCAAATGCCGGGCGTGAAGGCATCCATGCGCGTCCTGGATCTTATGAAGATGCTCAATGAGCAGGTCTCTACGGCGGGGCTCTGCCCCCAAGAGTGCCTGAACCTCACGCAGGGCCGCTTCGTCCAATTGCCGCCCTTTTGGCTGGGACGGCTTCCGCGAAAGCCCCTTGCCGAAAGACATTGCGTTTCTCCCACACTCCGGACCCGGCTTTTTGAGCGTTTCGCGTCCCGACAGGGTCAATCCGGTTCAACACGGTCCGCTCAAAGGCGCCAGAGCCGGCTCTCATCCGCTCCTGGCAGGCGGGCGCCACCAGCTTGCGGTGAGGCTTACCTTGATAATTGGCTCTGGATGCTAGCGGCGCAAAAAGGGGCTGTCTGTTTGAAAAACGACAACGGACCTCCAAAAGCTGACGCATTGGGGATGACGCATCGCTTGCCGCCCGGCGGACAGCTCCAGGACCTCATCACTGCCGAGCAAGACGGTGTCAGGCGGTCAGGTGCGAAAAGGCAGCCACGACACGTTCATAGACGGGACGTTTGAACGGCACGATCAGCTCGGGCAACCGCGCCGCATCTTCCCAGCGCCAGGCGCTGAATTCCGCTGAGTGACCGTCTGGCGGCGTCAGGATGTTGATTTCCTCTTCCGATCCGTCAAAGCGGTAGGCCACCCAGCGTTGGGCCTGCCCCCGGTATTTGCCCTTCCGGCTCTTCTCGATCACCTCAGGCGGATAATCATAGGCAAACCATTCCGGCGCCTCTTCAAGAAGCGTCACCGAGCGGATCGAGGTCTCTTCGTAAAGTTCCCTGCGGGCGGCTGCTTCAGGGACTTCCCCCTTGTCGATGCCGCCCTGGGGCATCTGCCAGGCGTAGTCATAGTTCGAAGAGCTTCCGCCATCATCGCGGCTGCCGATCCAGACCTTGCCGTCATGATTGATCAACATGATGCCGACACAGGGCCGGTAGGGAAGTCCGTCTTCTGGGGAGGGAAAGCCTGGTCCAAGTGCACGCTTTGTCACAAAAACACCTGTCTGATACTCAATTCCAAGATTTACCGGTCAATGGTTGCGCTGACCGGCACCAGTTGCAGTCCACGCTCTTCCAGATCCCGCACCCATTTTTCCAGCTGGCGCACGGTAACCGGAAGCGCCGAGCCCGAGGCAACCGCGACGCCCTTTGACCGCGCAATGCTTTCAAGCTGCAGCAGTTTGGCGTCGATGCTGTCATCCCGGGGCACTTCATCCAGAACCACATCAACCCCGGAAAAAGGGACACGCAGATCGGCCGCAGTTTCCGCGGACAAACTGCGGGACGATGTGCCGTTGTCGACAAACATCAGCCCCCGCGACTTGAGCTTTTCCAGAAGGTACTGAATCGACGGTTTGGTGGAGGTGAACCGGGCGCCCATTTCCGGAATGGTGCCGACATAATTCGTCATCCGGGTGAGCAGGAAGGCCAGACGGTCAAGCATCTCATCCGGCTTCAAGCTGACCAGAAGCGTCTGCGGGCCCGGGTCATTGTCAGGAAAATCAAACGGCTCCAGCGGCAATTGCAACAAAAGCTCGTGGCCGCGGGTACGGGCCTGCTGCATCCACTGGTCAAGGTCTTCCCCGTAAGGGGCCATCGCGAAGGTGACATCTGCCGGCAAGGTATCGATCGCATTCAGGGTTCCGGCTTCACTCAGCCCCAGACCGTTCAAAATGACGGCGATTTTCGGAATCGATGTGAATTCACGCACCACTGGACGGGAATAGGCATCAAGAGGCCGCACACCCGCATCGCTGATCTTCGGAAGGAAACCATAGCTTGAGCGTTCGCTGACCCGTGTGTCCGGATTGATCGACAGGCTCGTGACCGGGGCATCACTGCCCAGCCCATCCGGCCTCTGGATCATCTCATAGCGGGGGCCCATCAGGTCTTCGGCCGACTTCTGCCGCAGGCTCGGGCCCAGATCCCCGCCAAGGCCCGGTCGGATTTCGACAACCTCAATGTCCTGCGAGGTCACCCCTTCAACAATCGTATCAAGGGGAATGACCGCCACAGGCTCGCCGCCCAGCGGGTCCTCCACCACCATGATCCAGATCAGAGTAGTCGTGACAAAGACACTCAGGACACCGGCCCCGATTAGACCGAAGGGCAGCCTGACCAGCCGCCGTTTGCCCATTCCTAGGGGAGCTGTGAGATCTTCGCTCGACATGTCGTCCTGAGCCTTTTGACCGGCACGGTGCCGGCCGCATCATTGTTATTGGAATACGCAGAACGAGACAGGACCGCCGCGCACCACAAACCGGCGCGCAGCGGAAAGATAATGATCAGTTTTTGACGGCCGCGCTGTCGGAGACCGGCGGGAAGGCGCTGTTCACCTGAACGCCCCGCAGAAGGTCAAGGGCCAGGTTCAGCTGGGTGTCGTCCTTCGGATCCGGCGGCACGTAGGCCTGGCTGCCGGACTGCTCTTCCCCATCTGCTTCCAGATGCCCGCGCAGGCCCGCTTCGCCCTTGGTATCGACCCGGCCCACAAGCTCTTCGGGTAGATCCTGCAGGGCTTCGATGTCGGGCACGATGCCTTTGGCCTGGATAGAGGTGCCGGACGGCGTGTAGTAGCGGGCCGTTGTCAGACGGATCGCTCCATTCGCGCCGAGCGGAATGATCGTCTGAACGGACCCCTTGCCGAAGGACCGGGTGCCGAGGATGGTGGCCCGGCGGTGATCCTGCAGCGCACCGGCCACGATTTCCGACGCCGATGCCGAGCCGCCATTGACCAGAACGATCACCGGCTTGCCATCGGTCAGGTCCCCTGCCCGCGCGTTGTAACGCTGGGTCTCGTCGGCCTCACGGCCACGGGTGGAAACGATCTCGCCCCGGTTGAGGAATGCGTCGGACACGGCAATCGCCTGATCCAGCAGACCGCCCGGATTGTTCCGCAGATCAATGACGTAGCCTTTGACATTGTCCTCACCAAGTTTGCTGGTGATTTCCTCAATGCCTTTCTTCAGGCCGTCGAAGGTCTGTTCGTTGAACTGGGTCACGCGGATATAGCCGACATCATCGCCTTCTTCGCGCCAGCGCACGGAGCGGATGCGGATAATGTCGCGTGTGATGGTGATATCGAGCGGCTCGGCCCGCCCTTCGCGGCGGATGGTGACCACAATGTCAGTATTGACCGGGCCGCGCATTTTCTCGACCGCTTCATTCAGGGTCAGACCCTGAACCTGTTCGCCGTCAATGTAGGTGATCAGGTCCCCGGCCATAACGCCTGCCTTGGCCGCTGGCGTGTCATCGATCGGCGAGACCACCTTCACCAGGCCGTCTTCCATGGTGACCTCAATGCCGAGGCCGCCAAATTCACCGCGTGTCTGCACCTGCATGTCGCGGAAGCTTTTCGGCGACATGTAGCTGGAATGCGGGTCCAGCGATGTCAGCATGCCATTGATGGCGCTTTCGATCAGCTGGGCATCATCAGGCACTTCCACGTAGTCGGAGCGCACGCGCTCAAACACGTCACCGAACAGGTTCAGTTGCCGATAGGTGTCAGTTGCGGCCGCATTGGCAGCAGCGGGCACGTTCAGCTGCATCTGGGATATGGTCGTGATAGCCGCGGCCCCCATGAGGGCACCCACCAGCAGCAAGGAAGCTTTCCGTATCATCCGCGAGCCTTTTCTTCTTCTGTGCGCGCCCACCAGGGGGTAGGATCGATCGCACGGCCGTCCTTCCGAAATTCAACATATAGGATCGGCTGGGTCGAGCCCAAGCCAATTGTCGATGCGCTTGCCCATTGGGTCGCACCCATTACACCGACCGGTTCCCCGGTCAAAACAAACTGCCCCAATTCCACATCGATCCGATCCAGCCCGGCGAGGAGCACATGGTAGCCGTCGCCGGTATTCAGGATCAAGAGCTGACCGAACGAGCGGAACGGCCCTGAATAGACAACCCAGCCATCAGCGGGCGATGTTACATTAGATCCGGGTCTTGTGGCGATAGATTGACCTTCCGTCAAACCGCCAAATTCATCATCCTGCCCGAAATCCGTCATCAGGGTTCCGGCAACAGGCCGGGGCAGCCGGCCTTTTGCCTCTTCAAAAGTGATCGCCGGCGCCAGCCGCCCCGGGTCGGCGAAAGGGTCGAAGTCCCGCGAAGCGTTCCGCTTTGCAGTCAAAGCCGCCTGCCGGGATTTTTCCGCCGCGTCCCGGGCGCTGGCAATTTCCGCTTCCAGATTGGAAATCAGCTCCTGAAGCGAGCCGGCCTGGGCCGCCAATTGCGCCGAGCGCCGTTTCTCCTGTTCCAGCACCTTCACTGACTTTTGATGTTCCTGCCTTTTGGCCCTCAAGAGAAGCTCCAGGCGGGACTTTTCCTCAGCCAATCGCAAGGCATCTCCGCGAAGACGCTGTTTTTCCGTATCGATCACGGCTTTCAAGCGCTGCAATTCCGCAAGATCGGCGGCGAGCGCTTCCGTTTCCACCTTCAATTCCGGCATGACCGCATTGAGGAGAATCGCACTGCGCACGGCAGACAGCGCGTCGCTGGGCCGGATCGCAAGGGCTGGCGGCGGGCGCTTGCCGATACGCTGCAGCGCTGCCAGCACTTCCGACAGCACATCCCGGCGGGAAATCAGCGACAGGCGCACAGCGTCCTCGTTCTCCCCCAGGCTTGTCAGGCGGCGCTCCGTGTCGGTCAACTGGGTTTCAAGCCCCTTGATCCGGTCCGAGGTCCCGATGATCTTCGAATTCAGGGTTTCCCGGTCCCGGTCAAGCGCCTGGATTTCCCGGGCAATCGCCTGCTGCCGGTCCGAGGAGACTTCGATATCCTTTGACAGGGCCGCAAGTTCCGCCTCGCGCTTTTTCTTGCGATCCAGAACCTTGTTGATTTGCGCGCTGTCGGGCGCAGCAGCATTCGTGCGCTCATCCAGGCTTTCGCTGGCAGCCACCAGCCCCGGAGCCATCGCAAGATAGACAAGCACAAGGCCGACAAACGGCACATATCCATGCCATTTCCCACGCCCTGGATGCACGGCCTTGCTGCGATCCGGTTTCAAATTGCCTAAGCTCCCAAAGGTTTATGTCTTTCTGCGATACGACATCTTGCGTAAATGAAGCGTTTACTCAAGTGACCGTTCTGTTAATCCGGCTCCCGCCTCGCAGCCACGGCTTCTCCAGGAAGCCGCCTCACCCTTCTAAAGCATCGTGCGGCCTTTTGAACGCACAAAGATGCCTGGTCCCTTTAAAAGCGATCAACTTTACGATGCCATCCCGTTTCCGGCACAGGACCTATTGATCAGCCTCCTTCGATACGGCCGGAATACGGCGAGATACGGGCAGAAACACGTTTTGCCGGTATTTTGAACCGGTTATGACCGTAAATTTCAGCCGATTCCGGTTCTTTCACACGCTTGTCCCCAGCCACCCTTGCCGAAGGCCGGGGCATCCAGCGCGCCCCCATTGCTGTTCTCATGGGGCCGGATGGCGGAACACAAGATCCTGCGGATCAGGTCGCGGCGCACCGGGGTCAAGCACGGCCCCCAGCCGTTCGGCCAGCCTGCGCGAGCGCTTGTTCTCCGGGTCCATATAGCTGACCAGGGTGGACAGACCCAGCGTCCCAAAGGCCCAATCTCTCATCGCCTGCGCGGCTTCAAAAGCCGCGCCCAGACCTTCGCCATGGTCATAAACAAACCAGCCGATTTCCTTTTCGGGAAAAAGCGGACCGTGATTGATGCCAATCTGCCCCAGGCACACACCGGTGGTGCGGTCCTCAATCATCAGCGCGCCATGGCCACAAAGGGTCCAGAGCGCCACATCATTGCAGAACATGCCCCAGGCGGCCGTATCATCCATGGGCCCGCCCATATACTGCGCCCGTTGCGAGCCCATCAGCGCGGCATAATCCGGCCAGTCTTCCAGCGTCATGGGACGCAGCAAAAAGCGCTCGGTTTCAAGGGTCGGTATCATCATCACACCTATGTTTCCTGGCCGGGACACAGGATTGGGTTTCAGGAAAATGCCATGGCCCTCAGGTTTGGGGCCATAGTGTCTTTGCGTTGACCTTTCTGAAGTCACGCCGCGAAAGCAGCACATCCGCAGAAACGTGACGCGCTGCAAGAGTTTTTAAGACTGGTCATACCCGGTGATAGGGATGCCCGGACTGGATGGTCATGGCCCGGTAGATCTGTTCGGCCAGCAGGATACGGGCGATCTGATGGGGCCAGGTCATGGCGCCCAGGGCCAGGATCAGATCTGCCCGGGCGAGCAGCTCCGGCCCATGGCCATCCGCCCCGCCAATGGCAAAGACCACATCGGGCGTGCCCTGGTCCTTCCAGTCTTCCAGCTTGCGGCTGAACTGCGGGCTGGTCAGGTTGCGGCCGTTTTCGTCCAGAACCACCAGACGGCTGCCTGCAGGCAAAGCGGTCACCAGCGCCCGCGCCTCTTCCGCCTTGCGGTCCTCCGCGCGCTGCGCACGGCTTTCGGGAAGTTCGGTCAGGAGCAGACCTGTGACCCCAAGACTGCGGCCGGTTTTGCGCGCACGGTCCAGATAGCGGTCCAGAAGGTCCTTGTCCGCACCGGATTTCATCTTGCCGATGCAGGAGAGTGTGAAGCGCATGAAGTCCCTGCCGGAGCGGATCCGGCCTTTCGTGTCCGCTTGTTGTGCAGCCCCGGCGCAGACCTGCTTTCAGGACAGATCCCGAAAGCAAAGCCTGTCAAGCCGGATCAGCCGATATAATGCGGCGCCTCGTCCGTCTCCGGAGCCCACATCTTTTCCAGATTGTAGAACCCGCGAACTTCCGGACGGAAAATATGAACGATGACATCGCCTGCATCGATCAGAACCCAGTCACAGGTGGCTTGTCCTTCCACCGTCGCCGAGCCGGCCCCAGCCGCTTTCAGATCTTTGAGCAAGTGATCCGCAATGGCGCCCACATGACGATGGGACCGCCCGGACACAATCACCATGTGATCCGCAAGGGAACTTTTACCGGCAATGTCGAGAGTAACCAGGTCCTCAGCTTTGGAATCATCAAGACTGCTCAGAACCGTATCGAGGAGGCCTGCCGCAAGATCAGCGCTTACGGTAGCCTGCAGGGGGTTGGACAATTCAGTCCGCCCGCTTTCAAAGGTCATGGTCAGGTGTAGTGCCTTTCGCCGTTTGTGCCGTCCTGCTGCCAACGTCGTCACGAACCAGATTGGCCGGTTGAAACGTCACCCGTTTTGGATGCAGGACCGGTTGACCGTACCTCGGCCGCGAGTGCCGCGACCGTCCTTATAATACCGCTTCCCGTTTGGCATTTTCAAGACAAGGTATTTTCCTTGGCAGTTTTGCCACCTACGCGCCGCGCCCGTTCCGCAAATCCGTTGAGGAGGTTTGATCAAGAGGCGTGTGCAAAAACGTCCAGACCGGAGGCTCCATATCGGGCAAAAGAGGGGCGTCTTCTTCGGGAAGCCTATAATTTTCAAAGACCTTGGCCATGGGCGACGACAGGACCGACAGGGACGCGCCCGGTCTGTCGACAATGGCGATCGGCACGGAGCCGACGATTGCGCGCCAATCCTGCCAGCGGTGGAAGCCAGCCAGGTTGTCCGCGCCCATCACCCAAACGAATCGCACGGCCGGGCGCATAGCCCGCAAGGCCATGACCGTGCGCGCCGTATAGGGCGTGCCCAGAACGGTCTCATACGCGGTAACTTTCATGCGTGGGTGATTTGCCATGGCACCCGCCATATGAAGGCGCATTTCCAGCGGTGCCAGATCCGCATGGCTCTTGAGCGGGTTGCCCGGAGTGACCAGCCACCAGACCTGATCGAGACCGAGACGCTTCAGCACGGTTGCGGCCACCAGGCGGTGGCCGGAATGGGGCGGGTTGAAGGACCCGCCAAACAGACCGATACGGTTGCCCGGTTCGGCATGGGGCAGCTTCAACCAGTCGCGGTTGAGCTCCGCCCCCAGGCTCAAGGGGCTCATGGGCGTGTCTGACCCGCTCCGTGGACCTTGTATTTGAAGCTCGTCAGCTGTTCAACTCCGACCGGCCCACGCGCATGCATGCGCCCGGTGGCAATGCCAATTTCCGCCCCCATGCCGAATTCCCCGCCATCGGCAAACTGGGTGGAGGCGTTGTGCAGCACAATGGCGGAATCGACCTCCGCCAGAAACCGGTCTGCCGCGTGCTGATCATCGCTCAGGATGCAATCGGTATGGCTCGACCCATACTGCGCGATATGCGCCATGGCCGCGTCCAGTCCGGACACCACCTTCACCGACAGGATCTTGTCGAGATATTCGGTGGACCAGTCCGCTTCCGTCGCCGGGATCACATTGCTGCAAAGGCTGAGCACCGTTTCGCAACCACGGATCTCGCAGCCCTTTTCTTGAAGGGTCGCCGCAATCGCCGGCAGATGGCTTGCCGCGACAGCCTCATCAACCAGAAGGGTCTCCAGCGCGCCGCAAATGCCGGTGCGCCGCAATTTCGAATTGACCACGATCTCGACCGAGCGCGCCAGATCCGCCCCCCGGTCGACAAAGATATGCACCAGCCCCTCCAGATGGGCGAAGACCGGCACGCGCGCGTCCCTTTGCACCCGCTCCACCAGGCTCTTGCCACCTCTGGGCACAATCACGTCCAGAGTTCCCCCAAGGCCGGTCAGCATCTCGCCGACAGCCGCCCGGTCGGTCACCGGCACGATCTGGATTGCGTCTTCGGGCAGTCCTGCGGCGGCCAAGCCTTCCTGCAAGGCCGCATGGATGGCCCGGTTGGAGCGGATGGTGTCCGATCCGCCGCGCAGCACCACCGCATTGCCCGCTTTCAGGCACAGAGCCCCGGCATCCGCCGTCACATTCGGGCGGCTTTCATAGATGACGCCGATCACCCCAAGCGGCGTGCGCACCCGCTCGATCCTCAACCCGTTCGGCCGCTCCCAGGCCGCGATCACACTGCCAACCGGATCGGCCAGCGCCACGATGTCTTCCAGCGCCCGCGCAATGGCTTCGATCCGCTCTTCGCTCAAGCTGCCCCGGTCCAGATAGGCTGCTGTCTGGCCGTTGGCAGTCATGGCGGCGACATCTTCCCGGTTTTCCTTCAGGATCTTCGGCGTCGCGGCGCGCACCGCCTTGGCCATTTCCTGAAGCGCCCGGTTTTTGACCTCGGCTGGCGCAGTTGCCAGAACCCGCCCGGCCGCCCGGGCACGCTGGCCGATTTCCGCCATCAGATCTCCGGTCGCCCCGGTTCCAACCTTGTCCAGCATCTCTGTCAACTCCCCAAATTGCGGCTCCTCGCAACCGCAGGTCTTGCCGCGTTGTAACGCGATCATGTGCAAAAGGCATCCTCAAGTTCCGTCTGCCTTTTCCCAATCCTTCAGTCCAGAACCGGCAGGTCCAGCACCAGATCGTCCCGGTGGATCATTTCCGCCCGGCCCGGATAGCCGACAATGGCCTCGATCTCCCGGCTGTTGCGCCCTGCGATCAGCCGTGCCTCATCCGCATCATAGGCAATCAGGCCCCGGCCTAGAATGCCGCCTTCCGGATCGCGCAAGATGACCGCGTCGCCCCGGGAGAACTGGCCGGACACTGCTGTGACCCCGGCGGGCAGCAGGCTCTTGCCCGATTTCATGGCGCTGACTGCGCCCTCATCCAGGCGGATGTCACCGCGCGGCTCCAGATGGCCGCCAATCCAGGCCTTGCGCGCGCTGGCGGGTGTCGCCTGTGCCGGAAACCAGGTGCCGCGCGCGCCCTCATCCAGCCGCCGCAGCGGGTGCAGTTCCTTGCCGGAGGTGATCACCATGGAGGTGCCCGCCGCCGTTGCGATCTTGCCCGCATCGATCTTGGTCTTCATGCCCCCGCGTGACAACTCCGATCCGGCACTGCCCGCCATGGCCTCGATCTCTGCCGTGATGCGCGGCACATGCGGCAGGAACACCGCCTCCGGGTCTTCTGCCGGCGGAGCCGTATAGAGCCCGTCAATATCCGACAGAAGCACAAGGCAATCGGCGCTTGCCATGGTGGCCACCCGGGCAGCCAACCGGTCATTGTCGCCATAGCGGATTTCGGATGTGGCAACAGAATCGTTTTCATTGATGATCGGTACCGCCCCCATCTTCAACAATGTGCCGATGGTGGCCCGCGCATTCAGATAACGCCGCCGTTCTTCCGTATCCCCGAGCGTCAGCAGGATCTGCCCGGCCCGTTTGCCGTGGCGCCCCAGCGCCTCCGCATAGGCCTGGGCGAGCGCGATCTGCCCGGCCGCCGCCGAGGCCTGGCTTTCCTCAAGCTTCAAAGGCCCCTTGGGCAGGCCCAGCATGCCCCGGCCAAGGGCAATGGAGCCGGAGGAGACGATCAGCATGTCGGCCCCGCCGTCCGACAGAGCCACCACATCCGCAACCAGCGCCTCCAGCCAGCCACGCCGCAGCTCGCCGGCTTCCACCAGCAGGGCAGACCCAATCTTGATGACGATGCGCTTGTGCGCTTTGAGGTGGTGGGCGGCGGGTGCGGACATCAGGGGTGCCACCCCTCCTGTTCGGGGGCTGGCACCTGATTGGCCGCCTCTTCCTTGTCCCGGTCGATAGCACGCATGATCATGCGCAGCGCCCGGTCCACATTCAATCCGCTGGCGGAAGACAGGATCAGGGGCTTCTGACCGCAGGCCGCTTCCAGGCTGGCCGCCTGCTCCGTAATCAGGTCCTCGGTCAGGGCGTCACATTTGGACAGGGCGACAATTTCCGGCTTGTCGACAAGCCCGCCGCCATAGGCTTCCAGTTCGCCGCGCACCACCTTGTAGGCCTCGCCCGGATCTTCCACACCGGACCCGTCGACCAGATGCAGCAGCACCCGGGTCCGCTCAACATGGCCCAGGAACCGGTCGCCGAGACCCGTGCCCTCATGAGCCCCTTCGATGAGGCCTGGGATATCGGCCATGGCAAAGCTGTTCCCGTCAATCTGGACGATGCCGAGATTGGGGTGCAAGGTGGTAAATGGATAGTCGGCAATTTTCGGCTTGGCAGCCGAGACCTTGGACAGGAATGTGGACTTGCCCGCGTTGGGCAGACCGACCAGACCGGCATCGGCAATCAGCTTCAACCGCAGCCAGATCCATTTCTCCGCGCCCTCAAGACCCGGATTGGCCCGGCGCGGCGCCTGGTTGACCGAAGACTTGAAATGGGCGTTGCCGAAGCCGCCATTGCCGCCTTTCAGGAGCAGCACCCGCTGGCCAAGGTCGGTCAGATCCGCAATCAGCGTTTCGTTGTCCTCTTCCAGAATCTGCGTGCCGATGGGCACTTGCAGCACCACATCCTTGCCATGGGCCCCTGTGCGGTTGCGGCCCATGCCGTGAATGCCGGTCTCCGCCTTGAAATGCTGCTGGTAGCGGTAGTCGATCAGCGTGTTGAGGCCGTCGACACATTCGACGATCACGTCACCGCCCTTGCCGCCATCGCCGCCGTCAGGGCCGCCATATTCAATGTATTTCTCGCGCCGGAAGGATACGCAGCCCGCACCGCCATTGCCGGAGCGCACATAGATCTTGGCCTGATCAAGGAATTTCATTGTTCTTCTCTTGTCCTGTTGTCAGGCCCGACCCTCGGGTCAGCGGCCAGTCAAAAACGCGTCCCGGGAAAGTTCCAAACGGACCGCCGGCACGGCCCCACCCCGTGAAAGGCTGTCGCAGCCAACATCGGCCACTTTCTGAAAGCCGATTTTTTCCGCCACGCTCAGGGAGGCCCGATTGTCGGTCATAGCCTCGCAGGCAACGCGCGTGTGGCCCGTCTTTTCAAACAGCCAGGCGACCGCTGCCGCAACAGCCTCGCTCATGAAGCCCTTGCCCCAATAAGCCCGCCCAAGCCAATAGCCGATCTCCGGGGTGCCCTGCAACGCCTTGAAGCTGAAAGAGCCGATCATTTCGCCCTTATGGTCAATCTGAAATCCCAGTTCCTCAGCCGCGCGCCAGTCAGCCCAACGCTCCGCCGCCCGCTGCAACTTGGCCCGGCCCGCCTCCCTGTCATACGGATAGGGCACACGGGACAGCATCCTGGACACCTCATAGTCGCCCAAAAGCTCCGCGCATCGCTCAAGATCTGCCATCGACGGTTTGCGCAGCACCAAGCGTTCTGTGCGGATCACCTGCTCACCCATGCCCCTCTCCCTGAAGGTTTTCAAACCGGCTCCGGCTGAGGCGCAACCTGATCCCGGGCAGCTCTTCGCCCCGGGACCGGACCCGGATGGTGTAAGGCTTTTCCGACGCAAAACCGAGTTTCCGCAAGACCGCAAGAGAGGCAGGATTTTCGCACAGCGCCCCGCTTGCAACCTCTTGCGTAGCGGTTGCCGAAAACAGCCAACGCAGGGCCTCGCGGGCCGCTTCGCTCATATAGCCCTTGCCCCAGAAGGGCTTGCCCAGCCAATAGCCGAGGTCCGGCACCGGTTTGGACGAGCTGAAAGAGACCACCCCGGCACATCCTTCGCCCGCATCAATGGCAAAGGCGCGCTGACCGTCAGGCTCCATGGCGGAGGTTCTGGCAAACCAGTCCTGCGCATCGGCCAGCCCGTAAGGATGCGGCACCATGGAGAGCATCCTGGCCACGTCAAAATCCCCAATCCGTTCCGTGATCCCCGGCAGATCCGTTTGCGCAACAGGACGAAGGGTCAGGCGTTTTGTCTGAAGCACGGGCAGGCTCATACCGGTTCCCTCCGGGCTTCAAAATCCGCCCGATCCAGACGGACCACCACGTTGGAGACCTTCCGGTCAAGGGCTTTGGCAAAACGTTCCGTCATGCTGTAGGGCTTGAAGCCCATTTTGCGTAACAGGCCGCGGGAGCGGGTGTTGTCCTCAAAGGCTCGTGCGGCGATCGCATCGGTGCCATAAGCGTCAAACGCCCAGCCGAGCACAGTCTCCACCGCTTCGCTGGCATAGCCATGTCCCTGAAAAGGGCGGCCGATCCAGTAGCCAAGGGTTGGCAGGTCCGGCAAGTCGTCCAGATCCCCGGGCGCTTCCACCGCCACGATGCCGATAAAGACCCCTCCAAGGGTGACCACAAACACCGCCTCGGTCAGGAGTGGATCGGTGCCGACAACCGTGCTGACAAAGGCCTCCGCCTCCCCGTCCATATAAGGCCAGGAGGTGCCCGTCAGCCAACGGGCGATTTCAAAATCCCGGCCGCCCAGATCTGCCAGCGCGGGGGCGTCCCGGCTTTCCAGCGGCCGCAGCAGCAGGCGCCGCGTTTTCAACTCCGGCTGCGTGATCATCGGCCCTGCCCCCAGTCTTTCAGCGACGACCAAACCGCCCGTTCCAGCGTGTAGCGCTCGATAGGAACGGAGCCGCCGGCCCCAAGAGACCGGATCATCGACTGGTCCCGGAACTGAAAACCGGATTTCACCAGAACCCGGCGCGAGGCCGGGTTGGTGACCCTGCAGGAGCCCTGCAATTCATCAATATCGTGATAGGTAAAGGCGTGGTCGACCAGCGCATGCACCGCTTCCGTCGCAAATCCCTGCCCCCAGAACGGTTCGCCCAGCCAGTAGCCCACATGAACCGTCCCATCCAGTTCCAGCCGGGCGTAGCGGGCAATGCCCATGAGCCGGCCCGTGCTTTTCAGCCGGATCGCAAACATCGCGGAATGGGGTTTGTGAAGGTCAACCTTGGCAATCACCTCCCGGCCGTCCTGGGCGGAGAACGGGTGAGGCATGGTCGACAGGTTTGCCGCCACCTTCTTGTTATTGGCCAAAAACACCAGATCGGCCAGATCGTCCCTGCGCAGCCGATCAAGGCGCACACGAACCGCTTCCTGCGGCAACGGGGCCGCTGTCAAACTGCTCTCGTCTAATAAACCGTCACTTTCAACAACCATCTTATCCTCCAGCCAAACACATCAAGGGAGAGATGGCGTCCCATCTCTCCCTTGCATCTTCGACTGGTCTTGATTGCTGACCTGTCTCGAAATGCCGGGGTCTGAGGGACGCCGGCGCTTCGAAACTTCACGTCGGCTTTACTCCGCAGCTTCCGCTACCGGGACCACATTAATGAGGGTTCGTTTGTTGGCCGCTGCCTTAAACTGAACCTTGCCTTCCACGGTCGCGAAAATGGTGTGATCCTTGCCCATGCCCACGCCGGTGCCCGGATGCCACTGCGTGCCCCGTTGACGTGCGATGATGTTGCCCGGAATCACGGCTTCGCCACCATATTTCTTGATGCCGAGACGGCGGCCAGCTGAGTCGCGGCCGTTGCGGGATGAACCGCCTGCCTTCTTGTGTGCCATCGTGAGAACTCCTCGTTCTTCGAATTCTTAAATCAACAGTCCTGAAACGGCGGCTTAGTTGCCAGCCAGTTCCTTGGCCTGTTCAACCCAGTTGTCGCGCTCGATGCGGCCCTTGAAGTTCAGGACCTCGTCAACGCGGGCGATGTCTTCCGCAGAGAAGTTGATGATCTGCTCATAGGTCATGATACCCAGAGCGTTCAGTTTCTTCTCAAGGACCGGGCCGACGCCGGAGATCTTTTTCAGATCATCCTTCGTGTCCGGTGCGGTGAAGAGCGGCTCGACAGCGGCCTCTTCTTTTTCCTCAGCCTTTGCTGCGGCTTTTGCAGCAGGGGCTTTTTCAACTTCGTCGGCCTTCGGCGCAGCCTTTTTCGGCGCTGCCGTCTTGGCCGGCTTGGCACCGCCGGTCAGGATGTCGGTCACCTTGACAAGGGTGAAGGACTGACGGTGGCCGTTGCGGCGGCGGGAGTTCTGACGCCGGCGCTTCTTGAAAATGATGATCTTGCGGCCGCGGCCCTGATCGACCACTTCCGCAACCACGCTCGCCCCTTCAACGGTCGGAGCGCCAACGGTGGTGTCGGTGCCGTTGCCGACCATCAGAACCTCATCAAAGGTGACGGTGCTGCCGGCTTCGGCGTCAAGTTTTTCGACCCTGAGCAGGTCGTCTGCGGCAACAGTATATTGTTTGCCACCGGTTTTGATTACAGCGAACATGTCGCGCACGTCCTTCTTTTCGTTTTTGAACATGCCGGACACAGCCCCCATGGCCTGCCTTCCGGCTGTTTTCAGATCGAACTGAGGCGCCTGCCCTTGCCGGATTTCCATCCGCCAGGAAGATCTTTGTGTCGGGTTGCAAGAAGCTTGAAAAGCCCGCCAGGCCTTGATCGACTAAGAAAGCCCGAGAAAGCCAAACCTTTTCGAGCCCGCGCACTATAGCCAGCCAGCCTTCTTTGTCAAACGGAATTCTGCCCCCGGTCCGGCAAGGCTCGGGAGCCACCCCGGATCAGGACCTCTCTGCACACGCTTTCACTCGTCACCCTGATCTGAAGGTCGTCTCATTGTCCTGCGCGTTCAGAACGAACTTCAAAGACATGAGGATGACTGGCAAGTCTATGTTTCTTTTTTTGTGTTCGGAACTGAAATCCGCTACGGCGCGCGCTGTACAAATCAGGCATATGTCAACACCACCACACCAGGCAGAGGGCTGGTCCGCCCACCGGTCAGGACGGGCTTTTGCGCGGTTTCTATGCGGGTTCCACCCGGTTTCTGGGCGCCGTCTGGCCGCCGGGACGGCAAAACCTGCAATCCCGGTGAAGAATGCAAATCGGGACTTGCGGCTCTCAAAGAGTGTGTCTATGGTCCGCGCCACTTGAGACCCGTTTTTGTCGCAAGGACCGCGGAGAGGTGCCGGAGTGGTTGAACGGGGCGGTCTCGAAAACCGTTGAGCGCGCAAGCGTTCCGGGGGTTCGAATCCCCCTCTCTCCGCCATAAACTTATGATTTTATTCAGCAAAATATGTTGACAGGCTTAGGGTAATTATACACCTATTGCGTGCATTGCCGCTTCCCGTGACAACATAGAAACAACACGCAAGGTCTTGCATACCCCACTGAATTTTCGGAGCCGTCTGGTTCGCGCCATTTCAAGCCACAGCCGTGAGAGATGCCGAGAGAATTGCTACTGTGCAATCCCGGCAGAAGCGCGTCATGGTATCAACCAAGGCAAGCATTGCGATGAATGACAACCTGGATCGACTCCAAAAGAAACTCGAAGGTGATGGCCCAGCAGAGA
Source organism: Roseibium sp. AWQ4_290 (assembly GCF_056160985.1). Taxonomy (NCBI): domain Bacteria; kingdom Pseudomonadati; phylum Pseudomonadota; class Alphaproteobacteria; order Hyphomicrobiales; family Stappiaceae; genus Roseibium; species Roseibium sp. AWQ4_290. Next base: position 281,319 of record NZ_JBSWYG010000003.1, on the reverse strand, counting down.
AGCAAGTCTTTCTGATAAAGCTCATGCATGAGTTCGAGACAGCGCCCGATTTCGGCGACAAGTATGTGGCTGACGCGAGTTCTGCAACCCAAAGATGGATTGCCCGTATTGGTGCGCTATTGTCGCGAGTGGGTATCCTACACAAGGTTGCCTTCCAATCCCAAAGACAGACCTCCGTTCAATTCTGCTCGATCGTGAGAGAACCGTTCCGTCAGCTAATACTGGCGACGGCAGAGGAAATAAAGCTGGAGCTGGAATTAGATGGTCACGAGGATTTGTGCCAAGTTTATAGCTCTCAGCAGCAGTACGACTTCCTACGTGAGCTCAAGGAAATCATATTGGGTGCGCAAAATGAAGTTTTCGTCGTTGATCCATATTTTGCCGGCCAAGCCTTCGAAACTTACCTCGGCCCTTTGGGCGGGAGCTGCTCAATCCGAGTCCTTTGCAGCAAATACTCGAATGAAGTCGCTGGTCACACCAAGGCTTTTGGAGCCCAATACGGAGTTAAGCCAGACTTGCGGAAAAGCCGTGATCTCCATGATCGACTGGTCATTATCGACAGCACTGACTGTTGGATTGTGGGAGGGTCAATAAAGGATGCGGGCAAGAAACCGACCTATTTGGTTCCTCTCCAGCCGCACATAGCACCGACAAAAATCGCGATCTACGATGGTCTCTGGCAACAAGCGATACCAGCGTAAACCTCTATCAGGGCGGATACGGGAGTGTGGCGTTTTCCGGATCTGAATCGCCATCGGAACCATTATCTGTAGAAGTTGAGACTTGATCTGACATCTCGGTTTTCGAGCTGAGGGTTACCGGCTTTGATGGTTGTGACCAAATAATCATCTCAAGCCCTAAAAGGTAACCCTGATGTACGAGAGTAACGAACGGATCATTAAACACAAAGTCGGTCTTTTGAACCTGGCCGAAGAGCTTGGCAACGTGAGCCAAGCGTGCAAGGTGATGGGACTATCGCGAGACACCTTCTACCGCTAAAAGTCCGCCGTTGAGGATGGAGGCATTGAAGCGCCAAGATTATTCGAGCGGGCGTCAGTGCGCCGTTCTCGCCATGCGCTTGGCCTGCTTTCTTTGCTTGGCCTCATGGGCGCGGCGCTGCTTCCGGCTCATGGTTGGCTGGTTGGCAGCCCCCCGCATGGAGACCGGAATATTCGGCGGTCGATTATCCTCGCGGCCGGGCGCTTGGAGGCCGCCGTTGATACTCGCGAACGATGGCCCGGCCTCACCCCGATACGGTGGCGGAACCTGAGGTGCAACGGCTTCCCATTCATCCGCCTCGTAAATGTCCGCCAATGTCACTTGACTGCGTTGCAGGACGAAGTCTTCCGGTTTCGGCAAACGATTGGTAAAGGTCCAGATGAACGGGGTCTTGGTAAACCCGTCCGACAGCACGACATAACCGTCGTCGGTAAGAGTACCGCCCGTGCGCCGGATGATCTCCAGAACGGTGATGTCTGCGCCAGAAGGGTGCATGAAGCGGGTCCCAAGCCGGATCCGTCCGCTTTCGATAACGCGAACATTATCGGTTCCCGGAACATCCTCCGTGACGATGGCATGGACAAAGCGGTCTTCGACGGACCCAACGGCGAAATTCGTCGCGGCACGTTTCATGGACCCATCTTCCAAGACCAGCGCTCCGTCGGATCGTAGGATGTCGATCATCGGTACATGTTGGCCTTCGAACTCGCCATCACCGCAAAGGGTGACGTGTCCGGGCGTCACCATTAGTCCGAAGACATCAAGAATGTGCTTGACCCGGTTCTCCATGGTCTTCGAAACACGACCGGGTACCAGTTTGCCGTTTTTGTCGTATGAGGTTACAACGTCACCCGGTTTGACATGCTCAATCGGCTTCTCCGTGCCGTCCCACATGGAAATGGGAGTGCCAGCGAGGAAACAACGTTCAATTCCAAAGTGATCATTGAAGTCCGCTGCTGACTGGAGAATCTCTTCAGGTATTAATTTCTCAAAATCTTCGATGTTGTAACCATTGTAGCTCCCGCCTAATCTTTGAGCCAAGAAATAGTGGCTCATGATTTGTGCCTGTTGCTCAATGTTTAATGCATTGAAATCCGAAACAGAACCTAAGTCACCATAGTCGTAATAGTCACCGCCTCCACCCATGAAAGGGTTTCTTTCAAAGAACAGATTTTTGAAAGGACCAAACGCACTACTACTCTGATATTGCTGGACATGCATCATCTCATGCACGAAATGCGCTTGTAATCTAAGATTAGTTTTTGAAAAATCTGCACTATAATTTGGGGACTGTTCGTGGAAGTATATGTTTCCATTCGGCGCCATCGTCACATTCTCTGGCTGAAAAGCAACGTACCTTTCATGATAAATTTTTACTTTATCATAATTTATCGTATACCCATACACTGTACTCGCAAGATCTATTTCGCCTTGTGTCAAATTTCTATAGTCCACAATCACCCCCACTAATTTCTAAAGGATTTACATTCTGGTTGATCAGAAGAAACTTGCTCTTTCTCTACTTCTGAAACAAACTCTTCAAAGCTCGGGATTATCTTTGCTTTTACCGCTTCATCCACGCATCGAGAGCGTTTTTCACCACTTTCCAAGCACAGCGCAACATTCTCTCCGGCTGGTTGCAGCAATAAATCTGACTTAAGCAGTTTAAGCAATTCAAGACCAGCTAAGTTGCTTTCGGTACTGTATCCATTTACTGCAAAAAAAAGATATGTTCGCTTCCACCCCAGATCATCCTCGGGAAGCCCAGGAGGATTGAGCCCGAGCACGACTAAGCTTTCCGCCAATAGCGTGAAGGCTTGCACGTTTTGTCCTTTGGCTTGTGGCCAAAGTATTCTCCAAGCCGCAGGACAATCTCCCGTTCTCAGAAGAGCTACCGACTCTTGGATTGCATCACCTTGCGTTGTTCGCTCAGCGGAATACGCCAAATTCACGAAAACGCTGCCAAAAATGCCAGCAGCCAGAACAACAAGTTTGCCACCAGTGATCATTCTTTTCCCGAGTTAATGAGTACGAGTTCGATACCCTATTAGCATTTAACACTGGAAATTTCACCAGTGCTTGTCCTCTCAAATTTATTGAGGCCAATAAAAAAATACCGCTGTCTCGATTGGAATGCGGTGAGCATATCGCGGTTCCCCTCGCTTTCCCCACGTCGATGCTTCTCACTCGGTGCGACCAGCGTGTTATGCGGGCCACGGGTCCCGCCCATCACGGGTCGGGTCTCCCGGTTCTTCGCATAGACATGGGGGCCCGCAGCTCGGTGACGTCCTTCCCGCCGACTTTGGACGGCTGCTCCTGCGGTGACGAGCCTCGCTCATCCCCGCCCAAAAAGGATGGTCAGCTTTCAGGAGGTCAACCCTGAAGTGTTCCAAACAACTTCGGCCTGCGCTCCGTCGAATGGTCTGAATGTTCACCAGAGCAGAAATCGGGCACTCCCTTCAAAACCGCTTCCCAACCATCTATAGCGCGTCGGGTTTGCCGGAAGTCCGTCGTTGACAATTTCAGAGGGAACAACCGGACTTCCAGCGTTGTACCCTAGGTTCGTCAGTGTGTGATATTCATGATAGTCGGGGTTACTTCTGGTGATCTCCCCCACCGTGAGACCATGTGCTCCACCGTTGGACAAATGAGAGTTTCCAACCATGATAACGTCGCCGCTTCGGGTAACAAAGCTTGACGTCCCATCGCCGTTATCTTGCCATCCGTCCATATGTCGCATTCCTTATCAGTGCTCCAAAGATGCAAACCACCGCAGAAAATAAGACGTTCGCCCAATACTCAATTATTAGGTTTTGACGCCCGCATTCCGTTAGAGAACCATTATTGATGAAGTCACATTGCCTGCGGAAAATTTCGTAGTTGAAGCTGCCGTTGTCATCAAAGTTTTTGAACAACAAAACTGTAAACCAGAAGCACAACAAAGATATTTCAAAAGCATTTCTCTTAAATATTTTTGGCAGAAAATCTTGCATTTTAAAGAAAATTAAGGAAATTATACATACCAAAAAACTCCAGAAGTACGACAAAATTCCAGAAAAAACTAGGACCGGAAGTTCTCCGACCGGTAAAACATTCCAATCATAGGTTAAATTTACTCTATTCATAAAATAGAGAAAATACGAATATAAAAAACCTGTAAGAATATAAGCAAAAAAGACAAAAGCTAAGTCAATTATATTTATTTTATTCTTGTGAATAAAATATCTATCCATCGACAGTTCTAACCTTTCGCGATACTCAGTAATCATTCAACAACGATTGATGAAACACCATTTTTCCGACCGACATCTTTAATTTTGACTAGGCGGGCTATAAAACTCATAATTCAAACTAAATCCTATAGCTAATTGCGACCCACAACACACCGACGAGTAGTATAGTTGAAATAAGTATTTTGCGTGCGAGTGAGTTTTTCATGACCTTTAAAATAAGGTCTATTATCGCTCCCAATACTATTTCCAGCTTTCAACCTCCACTCTACATGGTAAAAAATTACAAATTCAGTGTCTTTTAATCAACCGAAAAATCCGATCACAGTTCGCCATATGGGTTCCCCTCGCTTTCCCCACGTCGATGCTTCGGACAAGGTGCGACCAGCGTATCAGGCGGGCCACAGGTCCCGCCCAATACGGGTCTCCCGGTTCTTCGCATAGACATGGGACCCCGCAGCTGAGCACCCGCAAAAACCTCAGAGCACGGTTTTCAGCACGAGAAATTTGTCGAACACGTTGGTTTAATACCGTGAACAAACAAGGATCAAACGACCGTCGACAAGCAAAGCCGATTTCAAGAATGGGGTTTTGCGGGTGTCCATTTATGCCGGACCTGCGGGCATGGGGGGCCTTGGCTGCGCCTGTTCCGGCCGGTCGCCAGGGAAGCGGACGGTGTGCAGGAGTTCGATAATCTCGCCGGCCGGACCTTCAAAAATCGCGTTGTGCACGTTTACTTCCGGGTGGCCGAGCGCCAGCGTTTCCGGGCCGTGCAAATGTCTCGCGCCCGCGGCGGTGATTTGCGCGCAGGCGCGCTCAAGATCGCTCACACGCAGGCAGATATGGGCAAGGGCCCCTGTGGTGACGTGCTGCCCAGGCCGCGCGCCCTCGCCCTGCATCGGGATCGCAGCCTCCAGATCGAAAAGTTCGATCCAGCTCTTGCCGTCGGGGGCCTGCATCATGACTGCGTGCGCGATGTCATAGGCAGGAAGGGCCCAACCGTGCACTTGGTGAAACCCGAGTTCTTCGAAAAACGCGATAGATCGCTGCAGGTCAGGGCACCGCACCGCGTAGTGGTGAAAACCGGTAAAGACTTGTTCTGACATATGACCATCTCCATAAAGTGGGCGACACTTATCGGAGCCGGAAGAGCCATGGACCAGTCTGACAATTTTGACACAGCAGAGCGGTCATGGTCGACCATTCAAGAACGCAATCGGGAGAATCTGCACACCTGGTGCGATCTTGCGGCGGGCCTCACCACGGTGAGCGGGGCCTGGAAGGCCTCAATCCTGATCGCCCTTTTTGAAGGCCACAGCAGTCTGCCACCCCTCCAGCGCCGCCTTGCCCTGGCGAGCCGCCGAGTGCTCGTGCGGGCCTTGCGCGCGCTTGAAAAGGACGGATTGGTCACACGGTCCGCTCTGGCCGTGCCCGCCTATTCCCTGACGCGCGACGGTGTTGCGCTGATTCCCATTCTCAAGGGCCTTGCGCACTGGAATGCGGGCCGGACCTGTTCAAAAGCGTGATGCGCCACCGCCCGGGACTGCATTGGGTTGACTGCCGCCTGGCTGATCACGCCTGGCTCTCCCCCCAAAGCCCCCTCCTTTCTCTGCGCCCGGCGCTTTTTTTGACACATACACTTCATAGGGTTCAGCTTAAGTTCTAGGTGTGCGTCGCGTTTCATTGAATTCAGACTGTTTCAGATGTCGCGTTCGAAGCGCAGCTGAGACACAGCGAAATCTGAAGCCGTTTAAACGCGATTTGCTATAGTATAGTGTCTTCAGATATCCTTCGCACTTGATCATATTTCGACGCCATTCGAAGATGAGAGTTTGATGTTGCAAACCGAGAATTTGGCTCTGATCAATTTGAGCCGAAAATTGATACTTGCGCTTATATTTTCTTTTTTCGGGGTAGCGCCAAGTACGGCAAAACTATCTTTTCAGGCCATGACATCAAATGGCGACGATACATTTATTTTGATTGAAGGCGATTTTACATTAGACGACTCAATAGCCGAATTTCAAAAGCTTGTACGCAACTCAGGCGCAGAGCTCGTCATTTTTGACAGCACTGGTGGAAGCCCTTTTAAGGCAGTTGAATTGGGGCGTGCAATTAGACGGTTGGGGCTCTCAACACTACAGCCTCGGGCGCTGGAATGTTCATCGGCTTGCGCGCTGGCATTTATGGGGGGTGTGAACAGATATGCAGAGCCAGGCGCTATCGGCGTTCATAAAATTTCCTTAACGGAAGAAGATCGCCTGGAGACCAGCGAAGCTGTTTCGACCGTTCAGAACGTAACTGCTGATATTGTAACGTACATGATCGAAATGGGTGTCAAACCCGATCTGCTAGAGCTTTTGCTAAAGACTGATGCAAATGACATGCGTTATTTGTCTGGTCGAGAAATGCAGGACTTTAATTTAATTCACAGAAATAAAGGCGACCGGCTTGATTACGACACTGCCGCCGTTCCTGAGCCCCCCTCATCGAGGACGCATCGCCATTCAGAAACTCAATTGCCCCGCAAAGTGCCAAATGAAAGTGCTCGGGAAACGTCTCAGGGCAGACAACTGGCAATTTTCTATGAAGAAGGCAGCAACCCCGGCAGTGCAGGCACGGTTGCCAAAGGCGATGTCACATGGTCCTTGGCCGAAGAGGATGACCTGTCGGGCAAAAAACAAAGTGTCTTGATTGCTGATGTCGACGTCCCGGAAAAAAGTATTTCATTCAGAATTCGTTTTAAACCAAACGACGACACCAAGCTTCAAGCCAGCCATCTAGTGGAAATAAAATTTGACCTTCCTCACACATATCCGTTCGGCGCAATTGTAAATGTTCCAGGACTAGTGATGAAAGATACGGAAGAAGCCCCGGGAGACGCACTGATAGGCGCATCCGTGAGTGTCAAGCCTGACCTATACTGGATTGCTCTTTCGAACTTGCCGCAGGAGCGTGCGGAAAATATAAATCTGCTGAAAGGACGAGGCTGGATCGATCTTCCTGTCGTGTTCGAGAACGGAAAGCGCGGCATTTTTACTCTGGAAAAAGGCTCCAAAGGATTTTCTGCCATTGAAAAGGCAATAGCCGATTGGACTTCTGGTTCACCGGCACACCTTCCGCCACCAAGACAATCCCGGATTCGCTAGCTCGCACCGGAGGCGGCTCCGTCCGCCGCGACTACGGCTTCATCAAGATCGGCATTTTTTTGACACATACGCTTCATAAGGTTTAGCTTAAGTTGTAGGAATGCACAGCACGTTTCGCATCGCCTGGTTGCGCGTCACCTTCTTTCAGGGCCACCTCCTTTCAAGGCTAAGCTTTTGACATTCTTCAGATCTCTTTCCCATTTCGCGCTTGTCCCCCTGGCCTTTTGTCTCATGGCAGGTTCCGCGGAGGTGGCAGGGGCAACGGACCGGTGCGACAGCAAGCTGGAAATCAAAAAAGGCGAAATGCCGGGTCCTTTTTTCGGTCTCGACATGCTGATGGCGGCGCATTTTCTGGCTCAAAAATACTGTGGCAACGATCTTCCGGACCTGCGCCCAGGCCTGGAAAGCCTGATGCAGGACAATGGCTGCGGCCCCGCAACACCCATCTATGCCGATGTCATGGAGATGGAGAGCTGGTTCCGCGCTGCAACGCTTTCGGAATTTGTGCTGGAAGGAAAAGACGATCCTTCGTTTTCCGATGCGGATGCCCGCAAGGTGCTCAAGAGCACTGTCGAACAATATGGCGGCTGTGACAGGCTGACGGACAGCTTGCGCGCACAGTTCGGCACCAAGTCAAAATGACGGCTGGCGGGACCTTATACATAGCGTCATTCCGGCGGCCACCTGCTCCTTTGGTGCTCGTGTGGTGAATTTGAAAATACGCCTCATTTTAGCCGTCACCGCCGGAGCGTATTTCAAATTCGAAAACCACACTTAGAAACATAAAGTGGGATCAGCCCCCCGCCTCTTCCCGCGTCTTGTCCAGACCGATCCGCAACAGGCTGATCAGGCCGCCCAGCAGGGCCAGTCCGGCAGCGCAGGCAAGGCAAGTGCGCAAGGCGAGGACGGAGGCGATCGGCAGGCTGAAGAGGAGGGACATCAACAGGCCACCCAAGGTCTGGCCGCTCAGGCGGGCCGTGCCCTGCATACCGCCGGCCGCACCGCTGCGCGCCTTTGGGGCCGCGACCAGAATGTTGCGGTTGTTGGGCACCTGGATCAGGCCGAACCCGGCCCCGCATAATATGGTGAAACAAACAACCGGGATCATGCTGCCGGTTTCAGGCCAGAGCGCGATCAGGCCGATGCCAGTGGCCAGAAGGGTGCCCCCGGCCGCGCACAAAACCCCGCCCGGTACACCCGCATCCACAAGACGGCCCGCCTGCGGTCCAACAAAGGCAATCGTCAGCGGCCAGGGTGTCAGGGCCAGCCCGGTCGCCAGTACGCTCATGCCGAATTCGTGCTGGTAGAGAAAGGGCAAAGACACCAGCGCTGCCATTTGCGCGGAGAAACTGCACACGGAAGTCAGCACGGAAATCCGGATCGACGGGTTTCTTAGAAGGTCGAGCGGAATGAGCGGCGCCTCCTTGGGGGCTTCCCGGCGGATCAGAATCGCAAAACAGGCCACACTGAGAAGCAGAAGTCCTCCGCCGAGAAGGGGCCGGGACACCATCTGGCCTGCCCCCAGAACAAAGGCTGCAAAGGCTGTTCCGTTCAGCACAACACTCCCCTTGTCGAGCGCCCGGCCGCTGCCTCCCGATTTTGGCAGATTGAACCCGGCCAGCAACGCGGCCAGGCCAATGGGCAAATGGACGGCAAACAGCCAGGGCCAGCTGACAAGAGACAGAATGCCCGCCCCCACCGTTGGCGCGCAGGCAGCTGTCAGCCCGATGATCGTGGAAATCCAGCCAATGGCCCGCCCCATATGCGCAGGCGGAAAGATAAAGCGGAGCAAGGCCAGTCCCAGGCCCATGAGTGGGGAGGCGCCCGCCCCTTGCAGAAACCGCCCAACGACCAGCCAGGGCAACGAGGGTGCCAGGGCGCTGAAGAGGGAAGCTGTCAGGAACAGCACAAGCCCGGCCCGGTAGACCCTGGCATGGCCCAAGCTTTCCCCCAGCGCCGCGCTTGGCAGGATGCCCATAACAAGCGCCAATTGATAGGCGGTCACCACCCAGACTGTCTCGGACGGCGGTGCGTTCAGGGCCACCGCGATGCTGGGCAGCGCCACATTGGCAATCGCCCCGTCGAGCACGACGAGCACAAGGGTCACGAAAACGGCCAGCGCGGCCAGTTTTCGTTGGGCGCCTTCCAGCCCTTCGGGCGCAAGTTCCGTATCAGCAGCGGACATGACCTGCTGTTCTCCAGTCTTTTCGGAGACTTATGTGGGATCTCAGAGAGATGTCGGAAGTGACATGGCGTGCATTTAATCTTGGCTCCCCCCTATATCGCATTGCCCATGCCAGCGCCAGCACCGTGGCTCTGACGGCCGGTATTCCGGGCCTGATACCAACCTCACTAGATAGGAACCGATCTGACCGTGTTTGGGGACTGTTCGGCAAGGAGCAGGTTGCAGGGCGATATGGTTTATCGTTCAAAACCTGGGACGTAGCTGAACAGTCCGCAAACACGGCCTCGGTGGCCTGCTCCGGCCCGCCGGACTGCGTTGCGCCGCTTGAACGGCCATAAAGGCCGTCCTGCGCAACGCGCCTTGCCGGCCAATCCGGACCAGCACCATCAGATCGGTTTCTATCTATTCAGGTTGGTATGACACCGCTGGCGGCCTCAACAGCTCCAAATGGCAACAGAGTTTCGCGGTACGATTTATATTGACCGACGGTCAGTCAATATTTATATCTCTCTCGCTGCCGGAAACCCAGAGGGCGCCCCTTCCCCGAGCTGGGCCGCTCTGAAAGGCATCCTGCCTGCCTCCCCCCTTTGTGATCTCAGGATGGTCTCATGCCCCGCACATGCCCTCTCGAAACGGGCCTCCGCCCGCCCAATGGCGCCCTTGTCCTCACCGCGTTTCTACTGGTCTGCCTGAATCTGCGCATTGTCTTCGGCGGAGTCGGCCCGCAGGTGCCCTACATGGATCTGAGCCCGTTAACCGCCGGGCTCGTGACCAGCCTGCCCGCCTTGAGCATGGGCCTGTTCTCACCCTTTGCCGCCTTTGCCGGACATCGGTTCAGGCAAGAGCGGGCCCTGTTTCTGGGCATGCTGATCCTGACACTGGGGATCGGGCTCCGGTCCTTTGGCACGCCTGGCCTCTTGTCGGGCATGGTGGTGGCGGGCATCGGCGTTGCGCTGCTCAACGTGCTGACACCGGTCTTTGTCCGCCAGCATTTCGCAGCGGAAAAGATGGGCCTGATGATGGGGATCTTTGCCATGATGATGGGCCTTGGCGGCGCGGCCATGGCAGCCCTTGCGGTTCCGGTCTATCATGCTTCCGGGGGCTCCTTTTCCCTTTCGCTGGGGACCGCCGCCGTCCCTGCCTTGCTCGCGCTGGCCGCGCTTACGCCCTTTCTGCGCACGCGACCGCAACCGAAGCAGACAGACCATCCGGCACCGTCCTGGCGCTGGCTCCTGACTCACCCGACCGCTTGGAGCCTGATCAGCTTTTTCGGCCTCATGTCCCTGGTCTTCTATGCGGTGCTGGCCTGGCTGCCGGCCCTTCTCATCGCCCGGGGCACGACAGCCTCCCTCGCCGGGATTTATCTGGCCCTGTGCTTTGTTGCCGTTGCGCTTGGCGCGTTTTTCGCCCCTGCCCACGCCGCGCGCCATCCGGGCCAGCATCTGCATATCACCGGCGCCTGCCTGCTGTGCATTTTGGGTCTGCTGGGGGTCTGGCTCGCACCAGTTCCTGCAGCTCCGGCCGCTTGCACGCTCCTGGGTCTCGGGCTGGGCGCCGGGTTGGGGCTGCCGGGGGTCCTTTTCATCAAACGCACCAGCGGGCACCGGCAGATGATCCAGCTCTCGGGCATGGTTCAGACCGCCAGCTATCTGATTGCGGCCGCCGGTCCCGTCCTGACAGGGCTGTTGCATGACTGGAGCGGAGGCTGGGCCCTGCCCCTGCAGAGCCTGATCGCGCTGCTGGCGGCTGCCCTCGTCCTTGGCCTGCGCTCCGGAAAGGATCATGTAATGGACGGCCGAGATGGCCCTGTAAAAGAAGGGGCTCACACCAAAACTGGGCGGCGAATCTGCTAAAGGTCCCTCTCAAAAGGGCCGTTTCAGCACAAGGACGAGGGCAGAGACACGGGCATGACGGATACAACGGTCAAAAAACCACGCAAGAAACCGGCAGAAGAGCGGCGCGAAGACCTGATGGATGCCGCCCAGACGCTGTTTCTGCTAAAGGGCTTTGCAGCCACCAACGTCAGCGAGATCGTTGCCGGTGCGGAGGTGGCCAAGGGAACGTTTTACACCTATTTCAACACCAAGGACCAGATTCTGGCCGCCTTGCGGGTGCGCTATATTTCTGACTTTCACCAGACCGTTGTGGCTGCGCTCGACCAATGCGCTGGCAGCTGGCCGGACAGGCTCGACACCTGCATGTCCTCCTGCGTGGCGGCCTATCTGCAAAATGTCCCTCTGCACGATCTGGTCTTTCATGAGTACCGGCCTGCAAACCGGTCCCTGAAGTCGGACAATCCCGTGACCGCCCTGCTCGCCGGGGTGCTGAAAGACGGCATGGCGGCCGGGGCCTGGCATGTGCCGGACCCGCATCTGAGCGCGGTCATGCTGTTCAGCGCCTTTCACGGCGCAGTCGAGGACACGCTCAGCCGCGATCAGCCCGTGGATGAGGCAGGGCTGACAAAGGCGGTTTCCGCCTTTTGCCGGAATGCACTTGGCGCGGAGCGCCTCTGACCCGCTTCTTTGACGCAGAAAGGGGACCTGCCCTTCCGCTCTCCACGCAGCCTGCCAAAGTCTTCCCAAGTATCCCAGGCCGCGCAAAACGCCAAACCACCGCATATTTTTGACTTATTTCCAGCTACTTGCGTATCCTGCCGGTCGGAAAAAGACTGGGCTCAACTTCTCATCGGCCTGACTTGAAAGTAAAACTCAATATTTCCAGGCCCGGAGAAAGCTCAACTTCAAATCTCTCTCAATATTTAACCTCTCACTAGCATCGGAACCCCGATGCATGACAAAAAAATAAAGAAAATGGGTGACTTTCGGGCTGCGCCGCGAAAAAAATAATGTTACGCCATGCACCAAATGGGCTCTCAAGATTTTTAATGAAAGGGTAGCCTCGCGGGTACGGTTCATGTTTTGCTGGTGCAACAGCATCTATGAGCTTTACCAATACCGGAAACCCGCACGAACTACATTTGGGACAGTCTGCGGCAAGCGCCGGGCCAGCCCCACGCAATCAAGACTTACCAAGGGGAGTTACCATGACACAATCCAAGAATCCTGACTTGCTCGGCAATCTGGAAAAAGCCGCTCGCAAAGGCGGCATCTCCAAGCGCGAGTTCCTGCACTATTCCATGCTGGCAGGGGTCACCGCTTCCACCGCAACGGGACTTTGGACGTCAGAGGCCAAGGCGCAGCCCAAGCGCGGCGGCACATTCCGGCTGGGCGTGCATGATGGCAACACCAGCGACAGCCACGATCCCGGCACTTATCAAAGTGTCTATTCCATCCAGCTGGCGCATACGCACCGCAGCTATCTGACCGAGATCACCGAGGAAAACACCCTGGGCCCGGATATGGCGGTCGGCTGGGAAGCCAGCCCCGATGCCAAGGTCTGGACGTTTGAGCTTGACACGAACGCGACGTTCCATGACGGGCGCAAATTCACCGCGAAGGACGCGGTTGCCTCATTGAACTTCCACCGGGGGGAAAAGTCCACCTCGGCCGCCAAGGCGCTGCTGGACAGCGTGGTCGACATCAAGGCCGATGGCGACAGCCATATCGTCATCGAGCTGGACCAGGGCTTTGCCGATCTGCCCTGGATCATGACCGACTATCACCTGGTCATGCTGCCCGCCACCGGGGACGGGTCCGTGGACTGGGAAAGCGGGATCGGCGCGGGCCCCTACAAGATCGAGCGCAACGAATTCGGCATCGGCACCTCCCTGGTGCGCCATGACGGCTGGCACCGGGAAGGCGCCTGGTTCGACCGGATCGACATGACCGTGCTGAACGATCCCAATGCCCGCCAGACCGCACTGGTGACCGGCGATGTGGATGCGATCTCGTCCGTCGACCTGAAGACCATGGCACTGCTGCAGCGCCGCCCGGATGTTGAGCTCGACAACATCCCCTCCGGCTCGGCGATCACCCTGCCCATGTTCTGCGATACCGCCCCGTTTGACAATGTGGATGTGCGCATGGCGCTGAAACTGGCCATCGACCGGGAGGAGATCGTTGAAAAGATTGCCTTCGGCACCGGCATTCCGGGCAATGACTTCCATGTGTCACCGAACATGCCTTATTTTCCAGAGGATATCCCGCAGCGGACCTACGACCCGGAAAAGGCCAAATGGCATCTGAAGCAGGCTGGCATGGAAAATCTTTCGGTCAGCCTGTCGGCCACGGACAGCGTGCTGCCAGGCGCCGTCGACATGGCGGTGCTGTACTCCCAGCAGGCCAAAAAGGCCGGGATCGACCTGACGCCTGTCCGTGAGCCGTCCGATGGCTACTGGTCGGATGTGTGGCTGAAAAAACCGTTCGTCTTCGTCAAATGGGGCGCCCGTTCGACGCCGGACAACATCTTCACGCTGGCCTACAAGGACGATGCGGCCTGGAACGAGTCCCACTGGAAGAATGCCCGGTTCAACGAACTGTTGCTGCAGGCCAAGGCCGAGCTGAACGAGACCCGGCGCGCGGAAATGTATCACGAGATGTGCCTGCTGGCCCGCGACGATGGCGGGACCGTGCTGCCGATGTTCGTCAATTTCGTCTATGCACGGCGCAGCAATGTCAAACACGGCCCGAGCGTTTCCGCCTCCTGGGAAGTGGATGGCGCCCGCGGCACCCACCGCTGGTGGTTCGAGGCCTAAGGCTCATGGCGGCACCTGCCGCCGTCTTCATGCCGGGCGCGGCCCTCCCAATCAGGGGCCGCCCCGGATCTGACCGCCGGGCTTTCTTTTCAAACAAAGACACACCAAGGACCGCAAACAGGTCCAGGCCCGGCACAATTCCGGCCAACAGGGGCGCCGGATGTCCAGAAGCCCACCGCGTTGACAAGGATTTGCCTTCCGCTGCCTGAAATCGAAAGATTTCACCTAAAAGGCCAAACCGGACGAACCCTTAAAAAACGCGGCACGCTCTAAAACTGGAGGAACATATGGGGGATATCCTGCAGCTGATCCTGAAAAGGCTTGGCTTGGGGCTGATCACGCTTTTCGTGATCTCGATCCTGATTTTCTTTGCCGTCGAACTTCTCCCTGGAGACATCGCCCAGGCGGTGCTGGGACAGTCAGCCACACCTGAAACCGTTGCCGCCTTGCGGGAAAAGCTCGGGCTGGATCAGCCGGCCCCACTACGCTATCTGCACTGGCTCGGCGGAGCGCTGACCGGGGATTTCGGTGTCTCGCTCATCTCCGGTGAGCGGGTCAGCGAAGCGATTGGCGGCCGGTTCGTCCACACCCTGTTCCTGGCCGCCTATGCGGCGGTGATCGCGGTTCCCATCTCGATCCTGCTGGGGATCATCGTCGCGTTGCTGCGCAACACCCTGTTCGACCGTGTTGTCAATGTGGTGACGCTTACCTCCATCAGCTCCCCGGAGTTCTTTCTCGGCTACATCCTGATCCTTTATCTGGCGGTCAAGACCAACTATTTCCCTGCGATTGCCAGCCTCAGCTCCGACATGAGCTTCGGCGAATTGCTGCACCGGACCTTCCTGCCGGCGCTGACACTGGTTCTGGTGGTGACCGCCCACATGATGCGCATGACCCGCGCCGCGATCATCAATCTGCTGGCTTCCCCCTATATCGAAATGGCCCGCCTGAAGGGCGTCCCCCCCTGGAAGGTAATCGTCCGGCATGCCCTGCCCAATGCCTGGGCGCCGATCATCAATGTGGTCGCGCTGAACCTGGCCTATCTGATCACCGGTGTGGTGCTGGTGGAAGTGGTGTTCGTCTATCCCGGCGTCGGCCAGCTTCTGGTGGACGCAGTGTCGAAGCGCGACTTCCCCGTTGTGCAGGCCTGCTGCCTGATCTTCGCCGCGACCTTCATCCTGCTCAATCTGGCAGCGGATGTGGGCGCTATCCTGACCAATCCGCGTTTGCGGCACCCGAAGTGAGGATCGCGCCATGAGCACCTTCGTTATTGCCTATTACGCGCTGCTGATCGGGGCCTCCTGCCTGGCAGCCTATTTCAAGCAGAAGCAGATTTTCCTGCTGATCTTCTCCCTCACCCTGATCTCCTTCGTGGCGGGCATTGTCGGCGGGGTCGAGGCCCTGCGCTTCATCACCACCGCCGCCGGCCTGTTGGCCCTGGCCGCCGGGGTCTCCTATGCTTTCCGCGAATTCCTGATCCTTGTCACCCCGGACGGCATCTCCAAGGAACTGAAGACCGCACCCTTGACCGCCGCCTTTGGCATGTTCGTGATTTTCACCTATGCGATTGCCGGACTTTTCGCGCCCGTCATTGCCCCTTTCGGGGAAGCGGAAGTGATTTCCTCTGCCTTCGCCCCGGCCGATGCCACCATGCTTCTCGGCGCCGACCAGCTTGGGCGCGACATGTTCAGCCGCATCATCTTCGGGGCGCGAAACTCGGTCGGCCTGGCACTGACGGCAACCGGGCTCGCCTTTTTTATCGGCGCGCTTGCAGGCTTGCTTGCGGCCACAAAGGGGGGCTGGTTCGACCAGCTCATGGGCCGGGCCGCGGATGTGATCATGTCCGTACCGTCGCTGATCTTTGCCCTTCTGATGCTCAGCATATTTGGCACCAGCTTGCCGGTGATCGTGCTGATCGTGGCTCTGATCTATTCACCGCGCGTCTTCCGCCTCACCCGGGCGGTGGCCGGAAATGTGGTGGTGATGGATTATATTGAAGCAGCCAAACTGCGCGGAGAAGGCACCTGGTATCTGATCCGCAAGGAAATCCTGCCCAATTCCACCGCACCGCTGGTGGCAGAATTCGGCCTGGAATTCTGTTTCGTGTTCCTTTTGATCGCCGGGCTCTCCTTCCTGGGGCTCGGCATCCAGCCGCCCACGGCGGACTGGGGCTCCATGGTGCGGGAAAACGCGACGCTGATTTCCTTTGGCGAATTAACCCCACTCATTCCGGCGGCAGCCATCGCGTTGCTGACCGTTGCGGTGAATTTTGTGGTCGACTGGATGCTGTTCCGGTCCTCTGGCCTGAAGGAGGTGTGAGCATGGTGCCGAAAAAAGACATTCTGCTCGATATCAAGGACCTTCGCATTGAGGGCTATTCCGACGACCGCTGGGTCGAGATCGTGCATGGGGTGGACCTGACCCTCCACAAGGGTGAAGTCCTGGGCCTGATTGGAGAATCGGGCGCTGGCAAATCGACCATTGGCCTTGCCTCCATGGGCTTTGCCCGCGACGGATGCCGGATTTCCGGCGGCTCCATTGAATTTGACGGCATGGAGCTGACCACCACCCCGCAAAGCGATTTAAGGGCCCTGCGCGGCTCGCGCATTGCCTATGTGGCCCAATCGGCGGCCGCCTCGTTCAATCCGGCTCACCGGATCATCGACCAGCACACCGAAGCCCCGATCCAGTACCGCATCCAGAAGCGCGTGGAAGCGCAGGAAGATGCGATGGAGCTTTACCGCCGCCTGCGGCTGCCCCATCCGGAGGAAATCGGCTTCCGCTATCCCCACCAGGTATCCGGCGGTCAGCTGCAGCGGGCCATGACGGCCATGGCCATGGCCTGCCGGCCGGATCTGATCATCTTTGATGAGCCGACCACCGCTCTTGATGTGACCACGCAGATCGAGGTTCTGGCCGCCATCCGCGACATTGTCGACCAGTTCAACACAGCTGCCATCTACATCACCCACGATCTGGCGGTGGTGGCCCAGATGGCCGACACGATCAAGGTGCTGCTCAAGGGCGAGGAGGTGGAGGAAGCACCGACCGAACAGATGCTGGACTCGCCGAGCGAAGACTACACCAAGAGCCTGTGGGCGGTGCGCAGCTTCAAACGGCCCCAGAAACAGCGCCCGGCCGATCCGGCCGCCGTGCCGATCGTCTCCGTCCAGGCTATCGATGCGGCCTATGGCAAGACCAAGGTGCTGGAAAATGTCTCCTTTGACATTCACCCCGGCATGACAGTGGCTGTTGTGGGCGAGTCCGGTTCCGGCAAATCGACCACCGCCCGCTGCATCACCGGCCTGCTGCCGCCCACCACCGGGCAGATCCTCTTCAACGGAGAAGCGTTGCCGCCCCGCTATCAGGATCGGACCAAGGACCAGCTGCGCCAGGTGCAGATGATCTATCAGATGGCCGACACGGCGCTGAATCCGAAGATCCGTATCAGCGACATTATCGGCCGACCGGCCCAGTTCTATGGGGGACTTCAGGGCACGGCGCTGAAGAACCGGGTGGATGAACTGCTGGACCTGATCGAGCTGGATCCGGCGAAGTTCTACAACCGCTATCCGCCGGAACTGTCCGGCGGCCAGAAACAGCGGGTCGGCATTGCCCGGGCCCTGGCGGCCGATCCGGCCTTCATCATCTGCGATGAAGTCACCAGCGCGCTAGACCAGCTGGTGGCGGAAGGTATCCTGAAACTGCTCGACCGGCTGCAGCAGGACCTTGATCTGGCCTATATGTTCATCACCCACGATCTCGCCACCGTGCGCTCGATTGCCGATGAAGTGGTGGTGATGCAAAAGGGCAAGGTGGTGGAACAAGGGCCGAAGGACAAGATGTTCACCCCGCCCCATCATCCCTACACGGACCTTCTTCTGTCATCAGTACCCGAAATGGACCCGAACTGGCTGACAACTCTTCTGGAAGAGCGGGGCACGGACACCCCGGGCGGGCCGCAATAGGCGCGCCCCCTTTTCCCTGCAAAAACCCCCTCCGGCACAGGCGCCGAAGGGGGTTTTTCCTCTTTCTTGAAGATGCCTGGTGCAAATCGCGTTACATCAGGTTGCCCGCCATGAATGGGAAGCGCTTTAGTTGGTGATTGGCGACAGCAGATCCGGATTGACGACCAGATTGCGCACCCCATGGGCGTATTTTTCGTCAAACTGATTGTCGGAGAGCCAGGCACCGACCGAGTTGATGTCGAGCTTCACCACATTCGGCCGTACATTCCAGGAGACCTGGAACGGCGAGCCTTTCTCGTTGTAGCTGGGACCCGTGGTCGAGCCGGAATAACTGACTGGCGTGCCCAGATCTGCAGGAATGTTCACGGCCTGATACAGATCGCCAATCTTTTCCACCTTGGCCATGTCCTGGAAATCGGCCGCCTGCGGATCGTTCACCAGAACCGCGACAACGGCCTCCACCCGCAGCTGCGGATTGGCAATCGACTTGCTGATACAGGCCCCCAGAGACGGGCCCGGCGTGATCTGCGCGGAGGAGAAGACGAAGTGGATTTCGATCGTATCGCCCGGCTCAAGATCACCATGATCGCTTGATCCGACCGGCTGGGCCAGCGGCGCCAGTTCCGCATCGCTCAGGCTGCCGTCATATTTGAAGCCGGTACCGTAGCCTTTGCCATCGCCATTGCCGGCGAAGGTCGTGAACTGGCCGCCCCTGTGCTCAGCGTTTTCATGAAAATGGATATTGCAAAGGTTCATCTCTGCGCTGGCAGGCGCCCGGCCAAAGGAGCGCAGATTGTTGCCTTGAGAAGACGCCAGATCCCGCGGCGCCTGGGGGCCGAAGCCCTGCCCTGCTGTCGCGGCTGCGAGGGCTGTCCGCTGCCCGGCAATCACCTCGTCGGACACAGCCCCGGCAATATCTGAGGCTGCAAGGGCAGACGCAAAGGCAACCCCGCCGGTGCCCAAGATGCCTAGCCCCAGTGTTCTCACAAACAGGTTGGGTGCTTTTTTCTGCATATATTTCCGCTCCGAATACGTTTTAAAAAAGTGCAATCAGCCCCTGGCCAAAACACGTCAAAGCGCCCCGAAAGGCACCTTTCCAGGCCAGCGGCACGTTTCACATCAAAGGTTATAGGGCTCAACCCGTAATCATGTAGCCGGTCAGAGCCATTAATCCGACAAGAAGCGCATACACCCCGGCAAGAGCCTGCCAGGTGCCACTGCGGTTCCGGAATTCACGAACAAAATCATCACGGGTCATATCGACCTCCCGACGCCCGGTCCTTGACCGGAATGATGGTCTTTCAATGAAAGGAAATTAGGGGAGGAAAGTTAAAATTTCAATCATCCGGTGCAAGACCTTTGGGATTTTTTGCTTCAAGACCAGCACGAACATTTCAACCTTGAAGTAAAAAAGCCATAAAAATCAATAAAACAGCTCCTGCGACCCACAACAGCAAACCGGTTTGGATCAGGTTCGGTAGCCCTGTTCGACCTCGATCAGGCGCTGCTTGCGCCAGAGCCCGCCGCCATAGCCGGTCAGAGAACCATCAGCCCCGAGGATCCTGTGACAGGGTACGACAATGGCGATCTGGTTGGCGCCATTGGCCCGCGCAACCGCCCGCACGGCCTCCGGTCTGCCGAGCGTCCGGGCGAGGTCGGAATAGCTTTTTGTTTGCCCCGCAGGAATGTCCATCAGAGCCCGCCAGACATCCCGGGTAAAGGCGGTGCCATGCAGCGCAAGTTTGGTCTGAAACCCCGCAGACTGCCCTTTGAAAAACCGGTCCAGTTCCTCCTGGATCTGGTCGGTGACAGCTGTCCGGCCAAACCCGATCCGGCCTTTCGCAAAGCCGTTCAGTTTCCGGACCTCCGCCGGTAGCGCCTTGCGGTCAAAAAACTCCAGCAGGTGCAGCCGGGAGGTGTCGGTGACGGCAACCAGAGGCCCGAGGGGGGACGGCACCCAATCCGCAACCAAAAGCGGATCCTGGGAAAACGTGCCTGGAGCCTGCCCAAGGACTTTGGAAAACGCTGCACGGAAGGCGCTTGGCGAATTGAACCCGGCCGTGATCTGCGCATCGATCACTTTGCCGCCATCGGCCAGCGCGGAAAAACCATCCTGCAGGCGGCGCTGGCGGGCCATTTCCAGAAAGGTCATGCCGAACTGGCGCTTGAACGCCCGCCGCACGGTGGACGGGTCCAGCCCCCTGCGCACCAGATCCGGCTCGCCCCAGCGGTATCCGGGCCGTGCCTCCAAAGCTTGTACCAGCGAGGCAATCACAGGATCGGCGCTCGCTTCCGGTGTCGTCGGCTTGCAGCGCTTGCAAGGGCGGAAGCCTGCCTCCAGACAGGCAGCCACCGTCTCCTGAAAGGTGCAGTTTTCCGGTTTCGGTTTGCGTGCCGGACAAGTGAGCCGACAGAAGATACCCGTGGTCGCCACACAGACAAACATGCGCCCGTCATAGGAGGGGTCCCGGTTGAGCAGGGCGTCGTAAAGCGTGTCGAAACTGGGTCTGGTCATCAGCATGGCCGCTAAGATAAGCCCTGACACACGGATGTGCAGCCGCAAATCGGGCGTTTATTTACATTCAAATAAAGGCTCCGTTTTCGCCAGCTTTGTGCTTAGTCTTTCCGGGCCAGCTGATACACCTGATCAGCGCCCGGGAAGCTCCGGTCCTTCACCTCTTGCGCATAGGCCTTGACCGCCGCTTCGATCTGCCCGCCGAGATCACCATAGACCTTGACGAATTTCGGCGGCGCGGGGTTGAGGCCCAGCATGTCCTCCAGCACCAGGATCTGGCCGTCGCACTGCGCCGAGGCGCCGATACCGATGGTCGGGATCGGGATTTCTTTCGTGATACGGGCCGCCAGCGGTTCCACCATCCCTTCCAGAACCACCGCAAAGGCCCCGGCCTCGCTCACGGCCACCGCATCCTCAACATGCTGGTCCCAATCGCCTTCCTGGCGTCCCTGGGTCTTGAAACCGCCCATGACATGCACCGATTGCGGGGTCAGGCCGATATGCGCCATCACCGGTATGCCGCGCTCGCTCAAGAACCGGATCGTCTCCGCCATGCGCGTGCCGCCCTCCAGCTTGACCGCTCCGCACTGGGTCTCCTTCATCACCCGCGCCGCGTTTCGGAAGGCGGCGGACGGGCTTTCCTCATAGGTGCCGAAGGGCATGTCAACGACAACAAGCGCGCGCTTCGTGCCGCGCACCACTGCCTTGCCATGCATGATCATCAGCTCCAGAGACACGCCGACCGTGGAATCCATGCCATGCATCACCATGCCAAGGCTGTCGCCCACCAGAATGAAATCCGCGTGGCTGTCGACAATGGCAGCCGTATGTGCGTGGTAGGAGGTCAGGGAGACAATCGGCTCCCCGCCTTTGCGCCTGGCAATCTGGGGGGCCGTCATGCGGCGGAGGGGGGCTTGCGCGCTCATGCGTCTTCCTTATCTGAAGGGAAAAACCGGCCCGTTCACGTGGCGGGCGCCAAGGGAAGGTTTGGGGCCAGATCCGGGGGCGGGGCCAGGACACGCTGGTCAATCAGCAGAACACCGCCAAAGCGGACGGCCAGCAGCACCACAGCCGGGCGGTCCAGGGGGCCGGAGAGCTCTTCAAGTGTCCTTGCATCGCAGATGTCAACGCTTTCCACCCGTGCGGACGGCGCCGTATTCAGGTCCGCGCGCACCGCCTCAGCCAGATCCGCAACCGTCTGCCCGGTCTCCGCAAGGCACCGCGCACGGTTCAGGGCCCGGTTCAAAACGGCTGCCTCCTTGCGATGTGCCTCCGACAGGCGCACATTGCGGGAGGACATGGCAAGCCCGTCCGGTTCACGCACGGTCGGATGGCCGATAATCTCAAGCCGCATGTCCAGATCCTGCACCATCTGCCGGATCAGTGTAAGCTGCTGGTAATCCTTCTCGCCGAAGACCGCGCAATCCGGGGTCACAATGTTGAAGAGTTTGGTTACGACCGTCGCGACCCCGCGGAAATGCCCGGGCCGCAGGGCCCCCTGAAGAATGCCGGACAGCTCCGGCACCTCAACAAACGTGCCGCCGCCCGGCCGGTACATTTCCTCAACGGGAGGCAGGAACACGGCATCTGCCCCCTCCGCCTTCAACAGCTCTAAATCGCGCGCCTCGTCGCGCGGATAGGTGCTCAGATCCTCGTTCGGACCGAACTGCGCCGGATTGACGAAAATACTGGCCACCACCCGGTCCGCCCTGGTGCGGGCCATGCGCACAAGACTTAAATGGCCCTCATGCAAATAGCCCATTGTGGGCACAAGGGCGACCGTCCCGCCCGCCCTTTGCCAGCTTTGCACGGTGTTGCGCATCTCCGCCTTCGTCCGGCAGATGATCATCTTGCAGCCTCCCTGCCCTCCGGTTCCAGCCGGGGGCAATTTCTTCTTTTCGCGAGTGCAACATAGGCGCAAGGGACTGCGCGGGTCCAGCACCACATGCGTGCGGCTCCCGGTTTTCACGCGGTGCTTTCGCCTCACGTCCTGAAAAGCCGTCTCCAGCATGTGAGGGCGGATTTTAAGCTCCCAGATCCACGATCCCGCGCTCGGCAAGGCCGGTCAGCTCAGCCTCCGTCAGGCCCAGATGGCGCGTCAGGACATCGGCAGTATCAGCGCCGAGAAGTGGCGGAGCCTTGTCATAGCGCACGGGCGTTTTTTCCAGATTGATGGGCGAGCCGATCAGATCCACGGTACCGCTGAGTGGATGCGGCAGCGTGATCTGCATCTCCCGGGCGCGCACCTGCGGATCGGCAAACACCTGGCCAAGATCATTCACCGGACCGCAGGGCACACCGGCCTGTTCCAGTCTTTTGATCCAGTCTGCCGCACTGCGCTCAATGGTCAGGCGCCGGATCAGCGGCACGAGCTTCTGCCGGTTGCGCACCCGGTCAGCGTTTTTGGCAAAAAGCGGATCGTCTGCAAGGCCGGGCGCCCCGGCAACTGCGCAGAAGGCGCGGAACTGACCGTCATTGCCCACCGCCAGAATGAAGGACCGGTCGGAGGCCGGAAAAGTTTCATAAGGAACGATGGTTGGATGGCCATTGCCGAGACGGCCAGGCACCTCCCCGGAGACAAGATAGCCCACACCCTGATTGATCAGCCAGGAGACCTGGGCGTCCAGAAGAGAGATGTCGACATGCTGGCCTTCACCCGTCTTGTGGCGGTGCGTGAGTGCTGCCAGAATGGAGACCGCCGCATACATGCCGCACATGACATCGGCAATGCCGACCCCGCATTTGGTTTCCGTTCCACCCGCCTCATCGGCAAAGCCGGTCAGCGACATGATCCCACCCATGCCCTGGATCAGAAAGTCATATCCGGGCCGGTGGGCATAGGGGCCCGTCTGACCAAAACCGGAAATGGAGCAATAGATCAGTCCCGGATTGCGGTTCTTCAGCGTGACATAATCTAGCCCCCGGCGCTTCAGGTCGCCGACCTTGAAATTCTCCAGAAGGATATCGGCCCGTGCAGCCAGATCCGCGATCAGCGCCTGGCCCTCTTGACTGGCAAGATCAATGGCAACGGATGCCTTGTTGCGGTTGGAAGAAAGATAATAGGCGCTTTCGCCGGTCTCCGCGCCGGTGCCATCCTTCAGGAAGGGCGGTCCCCAGCCGCGCGTATCATCCCCCCGGCCCGGACGTTCGATCTTGAGGACCTCCGCTCCAAGGTCTCCAAGGACCTGGGAACAGGTCGGACCGGCCAGAATGCGCGACAGGTCCAGTACGACAAGCCCGGAAAGCGCTCCAGGCGCGGCAGAGGAATGTGACACACAAACCCTTTCAGATGGTGGCCCGGGGCCCTTTCAGGCGACGGACGGATTGGCAGATTGTCAGCTTTTCGGGACCCAGCCCTTCAGCGCACCGAGTTTGGTCCAGGCCCGCCGGATCCATTTGGCGTCCACGCTGTGGCCACCCTGATGCAGGCATAGCTCCAGCATACCGTTTTCCGGCACCCATCGTTCACAGCTCAAACCGCCGTCCTGATAGGTCTCCGGTGGCGTGGCGATCAGGCCGGTCTGGCGGCGCCAGACGTCGAAACTCTTGTAAACATCGCCCTGTTTCCACCTGTGTCCGCCCAGCCAGCGCCCGGCCAGCGGCACCACCTTATCGCTGGTGCCATGCACATGAAACAGATAGGGCGCATCGGTCGGGCAGCTCTCCGGCAGCGGTTCCCAAAAGGCTCCCGAAATCGGCGCAAATCCCGCAAACCGGCGGGAGTCGTCACAGGCCAGATACCAGGTCATGAATGCGCCGGAGGAAAACCCTGACAGGAGTGTGCGGGTCCGGCCGATCCCGAAGCGCTTCTCCAGATCTGCAAGGACCGCGTCAAAAAATTGCGGCTCGTTGCGCAAATGCTCCGGTGCAGTGGGAAAGGACCAGGTGCCCTGTACCCCTTGCACCGCGACGAGCGCAACACCGAGCTCATCGGCCATCTTGCGGAAGCTCTGGTTGCGGATGGCATTGACCGCCTTGCCCCGGTGGCCATGCAGGAAGAAGATCGCACCGCGCGCAGAAGATGCGGCCCAGGTTTCCGGCAGGTGGATGTAGTAGTCACCGCCGCTGAGACTGCAGGCTGTGTCCTCGCCGCAACCGGCCGCCTCCATCGCCTGCAAAGGTCCCGTGACCAGCCCAAGGACCAGAAGCGCCACTGCTGCGGCCAGTGACCATGTCTTCAAACGCATGTCCTGCTCCTTTGCCTGATCAGGCCCGCCAAACAACCGGGCGGGCCGCCCGACAGAACGGGCTTTGCCACCGTTTGTCCAGACCGGGGCGATCACAACTCGGCGAGAGGCACAGTGAAGAAGAGAGCCTCAACGGACCCAGGTCCTATTCCCAGGCCCCTTCAGTGGGAATGTTCAGCACCCGCCCGCAATGTTTGCAATGGACCGCATCCGTATCATGACGGCGCAGGCCGCAATCCGGGCACACCACATGGGCCTTGGCGGGCCGGAAGATCGTCTGGACCAGCCGCAGGAACAGGGCCACGCCAAAAATCATGATCAGCACCGTCATCAGCCGCCCGACACTGTCAGTCATGGTGATATCGCCAAAGCCGGTGGTGGTCAGGGTGGTCACCGTGAAATAGAGCGCATCCAGATAGGTGTTGATGTTGGGGTTCCGGTCATCCTCGACCACAAAGACAATGGCGGTCACCACGAAAATGAACACCACCAGATTGACCGCCGATTGCAGGATGTCCTCGTTGCGGCGGAACCATTCCGATGCCTCACGCAATTCCTTGAGCAGGTGATAGGACCGCATCAGGCGCAGCATTCTGACCACGCGCAGAAACGCAAAATTCTCCAGGAAGGCCGGCGCCACCAGCGAGGCGATCACCACCAGATCGGCCAGGGAAGTGAAGCTGAACAGATATCGGCTGGGACGGGCTGCGGCGATCAGCCGGGCGACATAATCCAGCGTCAGCACCCCTGCAATCACATAATCCAGCGTGTGAAAATGCCTGTCTGGATCGAGAACCGAAGACGCGATGAAGTACCCGATGGTGATGAGATCGAACGCCAGAAGACCGAAGCGGAAAACACGTGCGCCCACCGAATGACCGAAATACACTTGTCGCAGGAAGCTGCGCAGCGCTGACCGTTCCGCCGCCATCAGATCTGCCCCGCCATTGCTGTTCCCTCCTCAACTCACATACTGTACGTCTTGCGGAAGACCACTCCCGCTGCTTTCCGGCAGCCCCTCACGTTGCCTGCCGCTCCCTTCCGTGTACGTCCTGCATGACCCAGCAGCAAGGGGCCTCTTTATTCGCAGCGCCGCACCGGTTACGACCAAGGCAGATGGGTGAATACCAAGCTCAGTACAGCGGGATGCGAACATCCCCTTTGGATTGGAGAGAATGAATGTTTGATGTGTCCGGAAAAACCGCTCTGATCACCGGCGCCAGCCGCGGGATTGGCGCAGCAGCGGCGCGCAGTTTTGCCAAATATGGTGCCAAGGTTGTTCTGGCGGCCCGCTCCAGCGGGGCGATTGAGCGCATTGCCGCAGAGATCCGGGACAGCGGCGGCGAAGCTGTCGCGCTGGCCTGTGATGTGGCCACCTACAGCGCTGTGGAAGCTGCGGTACAAACGGCTATCGAGACCTTTGGCAGCCTCGATATTCTGGTCAACAATGCCGGGGTGATTGAGCCGATCTCCCGGATCGAGTCCTCGGACCCGGAGGCCTGGGGCCAGGTCATCGATATCAACGTAAAGGGCGTCTATCACGGCATGCGGGCCGCGGCGCCCCACATGCTGGCCCAGGGCGCGGGCACGATTATCAATATCAGTTCCGGAGCTGCCACCGGCGCGCTGGAAGGCTGGAGCCAGTATTGCGCATCCAAGGCGGCAGCGCTTTCCCTGACCCGCTGCGGCGACAAGGAATTCGGCGGCAAGGGCATCCGCGTGGTCGGGCTCAGCCCTGGAACCGTTGCGACCCAGATGCAGGTGGATATCAAGGCGTCCGGCATCAATCCGGTGAGCCAGCTTGACCCGTCCGTCCATATTCCCGCCGAGTGGGTCGCCGAGGCGATCTGCTGGCTGTCGACCCCGGCCGGAGACGCCTACAGGGGCATTGATTGCTCCTTGCGCGATGAAGCGGTGCGCAAGGCGGTCGGACTGATCTGAGGACCGGCCAGCGGGTCTTGCCAAATCCCAAAAAGAAAGAGGGCCGCTGAGCGGCCCTCCCATGAGATCGACGTGACCCGGAAGGTCCGGATCAGATCCCGGTGAAACCGTTCGATTCCAGAGGCTGCTCCAGCACCGTTCCATTCCACCCAGATTTCCGGGCCACGTTGCGATACTCACTAGACATGGGCACACCTCCTTTCAGCTGTTTACGACCGTTTCAGTCTGGCCACTGAAATGTGGCATCTCAAGAAAATTCTGCGCGCTGAGCCGCCTCAGCTTCCGGCAAGTGCCATCTGTGTCCGGGATGCAACAGATCGTACCGGGCGGGACGCCTCAAGTCCTTGACCTTACGGAACTTAAGCTGATCCCCCGATTTGCAGCCGCTGGCGCAAACGGGTGCCGAAAACGCTGCCAAGAAAACCGAAGGCCAGCCACAGCCAGCCGTGAAGCGAGCCGGACACAAGACCGCCGAGATAGGCGCCGATATTGCAGCCATAGGCGAGCCGGGCGCCATAGCCCATGAGCAGCCCGCCCGCAATGGCGGTGAGCATGTCCTGCCGGGTTAGACACCAGCGCGGCGTAAAGCGCCCCGCCAGCGCGGCGGCCAGCATGGCGCCCAGCATGAGACCGAAATCCATCACCGATGTTGTGTCCCGCAGCACGGAATTTTCCAGACTGCTGCGCTGCCAGGTCCAGTAGGGCCAGGTGTCGACCGGCAGGCCCAGTGCCGCAAAGGCCTTTGCCCCCCAAAGGGCAAAGGCAGAGGTGATGCCCCAGGGGCGGCCGACGACCACAAAGGTGGCGATGCCCACAAAGGCCAGCATGACCGCTCCCAGAAGAGGCGACCAGGGCCCGGTCAGTATGGACCCTGTCGGCCGGGGCACCGCCAGGGTCCCATGGGCGGTCCGTTCCAGATGGATGGTCAGATAGGTCAGCCCTCCCAGCACCAGGGCTGTCAGCAGGAACGCCCCATGGGGCCCGAATTCATGGATCAGGGACACGGGTGGCAGTTTGGGCAGGCGGGCCCACAGGTGAAAATGCGCAGTTGCCAGAACGGAGCCCAGAATGAACGCGGCCAGGGTGACCATCATGCGGGTTGAGCCGCCGCCAGCGGTGAACAGCGTGCCGGAGCCACAGCCGCCGCCCAGTTGCATGCCGATGCCGAACATGAAAGCCCCGAGGGCTGCCGCAACGCCGAAAGGAAAGACAAAGCCGCCCGCCGGCCAGCCCAGCTGGCTGCCCCAGGCAATCAGCGGAAAAGAGACAACGCTGGTGAGCAGGATCAGCACGAACTGCGCCCGCAGCCCCGCCCCCCGCCGCTCTGTGACGATGCGGCGCCAGGCGGAGGTGAAGCCAAAGCTGGCATGATAGAGCGACACCCCGGCCACCGCCCCGATCAGGACCGCCGCCACCTGCCGCAGGCCCGCATGCCCGTAGGCCGCGAGCGCGATCAGGCCCAGAAGGACAGCGGCCAGCACAGTTACGGTGATCTGGGGTCCGGAGCGGGGAGCTTCCATCGGTCTCAACTCTTTCGCATTCTTTCGCCAAGCTGCTGGCCGCGTTGACGTTTCCGGCTTGCTCCGCAAACGGACCCCTCTTCACAGTCGAATACCTGCAGCGACATGAGTGTTACGGCAAGGGTGGGGCAGACCTCTACACATTGCCAACACCTTTTTGTGTTTTGCAGTTCATGAGAAGGCTGCGGATTTTTACCACAGACCTTATTATTAGCCGCAGAGCCCGCCAGCATCTTTTAAAGGCGGCGCCGCCAATCTGCCGCTGCGTTTATTTGAAAGGCAGAACATGCGCCTTAGTGACCAGTTCGGATATGACGTGACCCTAGTGGACAATGTGGCTCTGGCCGCCTGGAACCTGACAGTGCGCGCATTCCTGTCCCACGGCAAAACCACGCCGCAACATCTGGAAACCTGCCTGGACCGGGCCCCGGACTTTGCCCTTGCCCATAGCGCGCGCGGCCTATTCTGCCTGCTCCTTGGCCGAAAGGAACTGATTGCGACCGCCTCCGAGTGTCTGGCGATTGCCACGGAATCTGCGCGCCACACCCCAATCACGGCCCGCGAGCAGGCGGTGCTGGAAGCTCTGGCCGCCTGGCTCAAAGGGTTCCCGAGCCGCGCCGCCGACCTGCTGGATGCAGAACTGGCCCGCTCGCCCCAGGATGCGCTGATCATGAAACTGGTGCATGCGATCCGCTTCGTGCTCGGCGATGCGGCCGGGATGCGCCAGTCCATCGAGCGCGTCGCCCCTGCCTACGGGGAAAGCCACCCGGCCTATGGCTATCTGCTCGGCTGCCACGCCTTTGCGCTGGAGGAGACCGGCGACTACCGCCAGGCGGAAGCCTCGGGCCGCAAGGGACTGGAGTTTGCCGCAGACGATGCCTGGGGCCTTCATGCGGTGGCCCATGTTCATGACATGACCGGCCGCTCGGAGGAAGGCGCCGGCTGGCTGGAAACCCGGCCGGAGGGCTGGGCCCATTGCAACAATTTCGGCTATCATGTGTGGTGGCATCTGGCGCTCATGTATCTGGACCAGGGGCAGGCCGACAAGGCGCTGGCGCTGTATGATGCCGATATTCGCAAAGACAAGACGGATGACTACCGGGACATTTCCAACGCGGCCTCGCTTCTGGTGCGCCTGGAGCTGGAAGGGGTTGATGTCGGTGCCCGCTGGGAGGAAATCGCGCTTCTGTCCGACAAGCGGGCCGAAGATGGCAGCAATGTTTTTGCCGATCTGCACTATCTGCTGGCGCTGCTGAATGGCGGCCGCCGCCTGGGCACGGAGCGGCTGCTGAGCGGGCTGAAAACACGGGCGCAGCACGAAACGGATCTCGGCCGGGTGTCCGCCGAAGCGGGCCTGCCCACAGGCCTGGGCCTGGAACAATACCGGAAGGGCAACTACGCCTCGGCCTTTTCCCTGCTGGCCTCGGCGCGGGGAGCCCTGCACACCGTGGGCGGCTCCCATGCCCAGCGCGATGTCTTTGAGCGGATCACCATTGACGCGGCCCTGCGCGCCGGACTGTCCCAGGACGCGGAGCGGCTGGTCAAGGACCGCAGCCGCAAGCGGGGGGCGCTGGACCGGTTCGCCGAGCAGCGGCTGGAGCTCTGCACCCGGATGCGCCGGGCCGAGCAGGTGATGGAGGACGAGAACCTGCGCGCCGCAAATTCAGCATAATTTTCGGCGACACCGGACCGATCTCATATTTTCTGGAATAGCCGTGAATATACACTCTCAAGCAAAGCGCCCGCGCGACCCGCGTCTCGATTTCTTTCGCGGTCTCGGCATGTTCATCATCTATGTGGCCCATGTGCCGTCCAATTGGTGGACCTTGTGGATCCCAGCCAGGTTTGGCTTTTCAGATGCCACGGAAATCTTTGTCTTCTGCTCCGGCATGGCCTCGGCCCTCGCCTTTGGCAAGGTGTTCGACCAGCATGGCTGGGGCATGGGGGCCGCCCGCATCCTGCACCGTATCTGGCAGGTTTACTGGGCCCATATCGGCCAGTTTCTGGTGATTGCGGTCGGGCTGGTGCTGGTGACCGACAGCGGCTTTCTGAGTTCCTGTTGCGGCTTGAGCGAAGACTATGTCAATTCGCTCAACCTGCGCCATCTTTATGACAACACTGCCGTCGCCCTGCCCGGCATTCTGACGCTGACCTGGGTGCCGAATTATTTCGACATCCTGCCCATGTATCTGGTGATCCTGGCCCTGATCCCGGTGCTGATGCTGGTGGCCCGGGCCTCTATTCCCGCCGCGTTTGTGCTCTCCTTCGGGCTCTGGTTTGCCGCCCAGTTCGGCTGGCTCGATCTGATGGCCGAGCCCTGGCTCAATTCCAGTGGCGAGCATCGCAAATGGTTCTTCAATCCCTTTGCCTGGCAGATGCTGTTTTTCACCGGCTTTGCCTTCATGCGCGGCTGGATCCCCGCCCCGCCTGTCAGCTGGCCGCTGGTTCTGGCTGCCCTCGCCCTTGTGCTGGTCACCGTGCCCTTTGCCTATTTCCGGGTTTATGGCGAATTTTACTATGATGTGGTGTGGGCCCGCGAGATCCGGGAGGCCATCAAGCCGCTTTGGATCAAGACAGAATTCGGCCTCCTGCGCTATGTCCACTTTCTCGCCCTGGCCTATGTTGCCTGGGTCGCTGCCGGAGAACATGGCAAACGCCTGCTTGGCCATGGTGCTGTCTGGGGCCAGTTCGTGCGCATCGTGCAGAAGGTGGGCCAGCAGTCGCTCGCCGTCTTCATGGCCAGCCTGGTGATTGCCCAGGCCGCTGCCATTCTGCGCGACATGGCCTGGGCGCGCGGTGAGTGGGGCGCCCAGCTTCTGACCAATGTGGGCGGGTTCCTGGCGCTGATTGCGGTGGCCTATGTGGTCGCCTGGTACAAGGGCCAGCCCTGGCGCAAACCACCTGCGGTCCCCGCGCCGCCCAAGGACGCCGCGCCTGTGTCCAGTCCGGACAAAAACCCTCCTCCTGCGCCTGACGCCAGCCCTCCGCCGGCCCACGGCATCTTGGACGAAACACCGAAAGACATCCGGGACAAGGTGCTCACCTAGACCAAGCCGCTTTCGCTGCCTGAAATCAAAGATTTCAACGCAAAAGGCACAACAGCTTGCATCCGGATGAACGCGGCAGGCTCTGGAAATGGCTTTTGGGCTAGAGCATCGTGCGATAAGTCTGCACCATTTGATGCTGGAAAGCAGATCCTTCGGCAAGGCGCTTCGCGCAGCGCGATGCGGTGTATCGGGCAAGCGACGCAACGCTGCCGACGGGCTGCTTTCCATCACCCCAGGGGCCGGTCTGCTTTGCCCGCTGACATCGTTGGATCGCACTTGTGGTGGGAAACACCACGGCGCGCGATCCGCCTCCTCAGCAGACAAAGCAGATCCGGTCAAATGGTGCAGACTTATCGCACGATGCTCTAGGCTCGCCTCCCCCAAAAAAACAGCGCCAGGAAAACGCTTTGCCTGGCGCCGTTTTTGTCAAAAGGCCCTTGCGACCCCGCGCGATCAGGCGAGGTCCAGCGGACCGTGATCGTCGCAATGCCCGTCATGGGGGTGGTGCAAGCGGCCGTTGACCAGATAGCAGATATGCCCGCCATGGGGCACAGCCTCATGGCCGCAGCCCGGGCCGTGGACATGGCCCGGCTCATGGCCGAGATGGTCAGAGGCCACCGGCGCGCAGCCCTCTGGATTGGCGTCGGACACTTCAATGACATGCTCTTCCACCGTGTCACCTGACTGATGATGCAGGTGGCCGTCATGGAGGTAGTCGACATGGTCGCCGTGGCGCACAGCCGTGTGGCCGCAGGCCGGGCCATGCACATGGGGGTGGTCCTTATGGGTCGGTGTCTTGCCGGACATGGCGTCTTTCCTTCTTTCCTTGTGTCTCACTCAGGATGTGCTTTCCGCCGCATGATCCAGAATGTCGCGCAAGAGATGCACCACATGCTCATCTGCCAGGGCGTAGTAGATGTGTTTGGCCTCCCGGCGGCGCGTCACAAGCCGGGCCGCATGGAGCTGCTTCAGCCGGGCGGAGACATTGGCGATCTTTTCGTTTTCCTCTTCCGCCAGTTCCGTCACGCAGCGCTCTCCATCAGCCAGCCGCAACAGGATCCGCAGCCGCGCCGCCTCCCCTGCCGCCCGCAGCATCATCGCCGCCTGCTCCACCGTCGCTTGCTCAGGCACAGCGGCGGCAGCGTGTGTGTCATGGCTGCTGTGCCCACAGTCCGGGAGATCGTCTTCGCTCGGCATAACTCATTCTCACATTCAACTGATTATTTGAATGGCATGTATGAAGAGGATCTTCAAGTGAATTTTCGGTCAGGTTTTTTTTTGGGGGGGCAGCGATCAGGAAAGGCCAGGGTATTGAAGTGACCATTTCCATTGCGGCCCTTCGGGTATCCGCACGCTCGAGTGGATCATCGAATGGCGCGGACAGCCCTTGAACATCAGGGGGGACAATGGTCCGGACAACGTCAGTGCCGACCTGCAAATATGGGCTTCAAAACGTTGGATCGGCTTGGAAGACATCCTGCCTGGTAAACCACAACGGAACGCCCAATATCGACCGCGACAACCGAACCGTCCGCCATGAAAGGCTCGCGCTGTATATCTTCAAAACGATCGATGAGGCCCAGGATCACGCAACACGCAGGCTATGGACATACAACAACATACGGCCAAACCTGGCCATCGGTGCAATCAACGCTTTCAAGAGTGCTGGAAAGCCATTGGACAATATTCTCATTGCTGGTGTTGATGGCACGTTGCAGGCACGCGAAGTTATGGCAGAAGGAGCCCTGGCATCTACACTGCTCCAAAATGCGAAGGCGTAAGGCGAAACTGCGGTGGCGACTGCTGTTCCCATGCCTAGTGATGGTTTTGCCGAGCAGTTCCAGTGGGCCCCATGGGAAATGATCCTTCCAGATGACGTTTAGTTTCAGCCCCTTTTGAGCAAAGCCTCTGCACTCGTGACAACGACCCGGGCCTCCCGCATCATTCTGCAGCAGCTGGAAACGGCAGCTGAGCGGGTGGAACTGCAGCCGCCTCCTCGTCCATGGACGGCTGAAGGCGGCGGAGGCGCAAGGCATTCGCCAGAACAAAGACAGAGGACAGCGCCATGGCCCCGGCGGCCAGAACCGGCGACAGCAGCACGCCAAGGGCAGGAAATAAGACGCCAGCTGCCACGGGGATCAGGGCAGTGTTATATGCAAAGGCCCAGAAGAGGTTTTCCCTGATGTTGCGCATGGTGCGCCTTGACACCTCATGGGCATTGACGACGCCGCGCAGGTCCCCCGACATCAGCACAATATCGGCTGCGTCAATTGCAACATCCGTTCCCGTGCCGATTGCAATACCGACATCCGCGCTCGCCAGAGCGGGGGCATCATTGATGCCGTCGCCGACAAAGGCGACCTTGACGCCAGCACCGCGCAACGTGTTGAGAGCGGCGACCTTGCCTTCGGGCAGCACCCCGGCCACGACCGTGTCGATGCCCGTTTCTGCCGCGATGACCTCCGCCGTCTCCTGCTTGTCGCCGGTGATCATGGCAACCTTCAACCCCTTGGCCTTGAGGGCGGAAATGGCCGCCTTGCTGGACGGTTTGACCGGATCGGCAATGCCCAGAACAGCGGCGGCCCGCCTGTCCACCGCCACATAGAGCGCCGTCCGGCCCTTCCGCGCAAGCGCCTCTTCCTGGCTTTGCAATCTGTCTGTTGCAATATCCTTTTCAGCCATAAACCGGCCGGAGCCGACCAGAACCTGCTGTCCCGACACCTCGGCCCTGACACCCTGTCCGGGCACCGCATCAAAATTCTGGGCAGTCAGAGGCGGGCCTGCGTCCGCAGAAGCTGCGCGCAGGATCGCCTCGGCCATGGGATGTTCCGACCGGCTTTCGACGGAAGCGGCCAGCTGCAGGACGGTCTTGCGGTCAAAGCCCTCGGCCAGAACCATGTCAGTCAAGTCCGGGCGGCCTTCGGTCACCGTCCCGGTCTTGTCGAGCGCAACAAGGCCGACCTGGGCCAGCTGCTGCAGCGCATCTCCCTTCCGGAACAACACGCCCATTTCCGCCGCCCGCCCCGTGCCCACCATAATCGAGGTGGGCGTTGCCAGCCCCATGGCGCAGGGGCAGGCGATGATGAGCACAGAGACGCCCGCCACAAGTGCCAGCGTTGCCGCAGGCTCCGGACCAACAGCCAGCCAGACAGCCACCGTCAGCACGGCCACCGACATGACGGCAGGCACGAACCACAAGGTGATCCGGTCAACCAGCCCCTGGATCGGCAGCTTCGCCCCCTGGGCTTGCTCAACCATGCGGATGATCTGCGACAGCGTTGTCGCCGCCCCCACGCGGGTGGCCCTGATGTCCAGGCTGCCCGGTCCGTTGACCGTGCCGCCGGTGACCTGCGCGCCCTCAGCCTTCTTCACTGGCACCGGCTCTCCGGTGATCATGCTTTCATCAACATGGGAGGCGCCGTCCACCACATCCCCATCCACGGCAATACGCTCCCCCGGGCGCACAACGATGGTGTCGCCGGTTGCCAGCATCTCGACCGGCACCTCAACCGTCTTGCCGTCCCGCAGGACCCGCGCCGTCTTTACCTGAAGGCCGAGCAGCCTTTGAATGGCCGCCCCGGTGCGCCCTTTGGCCCGGGCTTCCAGAAACCGCCCGAGCAGCACCAGCACCACGATCACTGCGGCCGCTTCAAAATAGACCGCCCGCACATCCGCGGGGATCAGTGCGGGCAGGAAAGTTGCCACAAGGGAATAGAGGAAGGCAGCGCCCGTGCCGACAGCCACCAGGCTATTCATGTCCGGCGCGCCTTTTGCGAGCGCCGAGAGCCCCTTGGTATAGAACTGCCGCCCAGGTCCAATCAGAACAAGACTGGTCAGGATGAATTGCAGGCCCCAAAGGCTCTGCTGCCCCACTGCCGCGTCTAGCCAATGGTGCAGGGCAGGAACGGCGTGACCACCCATTTCAAGGACAAAAACCGGCACTGCCAGCAGCGCTGCAAGAACCGTCTTGTGCAACAGGATCTGCGCCTCCTCCTGCTTGCGTGCGCCCTGGTCACGGGCTGTGCCTGCATCGGCCAGCATTGCCGGATATCCGGCCAAGGCAGAGGCCTGCAACAGCGCGTCCGGCGTCACGGCCCCTTCGGCGTACGTCACGCTGGCCGTATCTGCAGCAAGATTGACGGAAACCCAGACCGTTCCGGGCACGGCTTCAAGGGCCCGGGTCACGCGGCCGGCACAGGAGGCGCAGGAAAGGCCTTGAAGGGACAACAGGACGGTTTTTGTGCGCGCCGGATAGCCGAGATCATCAAGTTTGGCGATCACCGCCCCGGTCCCGGCTCCCTGTCCGTCCCCATTGGCAAACGTGACGTGAACCCGCTCAGCCGCGAGATTGACGGCCGCCTGCGCGACCCCATCCAGCGCGGAGAGCCCCCGCTCAACGCGCCCGGCGCAAGAGGCGCAGGACAGACCTTGAAGGGAAAGGGACAGGGTGTTTTGCGAGGACATTGACGGGACCAGGATTTGTTCATGCATGCTCCCTCAAATAGGGGCTCCACTCACTGGAAGGTCAACACCAAATCCGGCAGTTTTCTATAAGCAGTTCCCCTGACCATCCAGTGCTGCCAGCGCCGTTGCGGTGCTGCTGAAGAGGCTCGCTTCAGCAGCACGAACGGCCGGAGCGTCAGGTGGGAACGATCACGCCGGGCAAATTGTTCACGCGCATGGTCTGGTCGGGCTGGAAATGCACGACGGAGCGGATCGACTTGCCGGCATTGAGCAGATCAAAGGCGGTGTTGATCTGGTCGTGGGTCATGTTGTGGGTAATATAGGGATCCACGTCGAAATCCCCGCGCAGCCACTCATCCACCATGCCCGGTAGCTGGCTGCGGCCCAGAACGCCGCCAAATGCGGAGCCTCTCCAGACCCGGCCGGTCACCAGCTGGAAGGGGCGTGTGGCGATTTCCTCTCCGGCTCCGGCCACACCGATCACCGTACACTCGCCCCAGCCTTTATGGCAGCTCTCGAGCGCCGAGCGCATCACATTGACATTGCCGATACACTCGAACGCATAATCCACGCCGCCATTTGTCATCTCAACGATGACCTCTTGCATCGGCTGGGAAAAATCCCCCGGGTTGACGCATTCGGTTGCGCCCAGGCTTTGAGCGAGAACGAATTTGTTCGGGTTGGTATCGATGCCGATGATCCGCCCGGCTCCAGCCATTTTGGCGCCCTGGATGACGGCCATACCGACCGCCCCGAGACCGAACACGGCCACCGTGGCACCTGCTTCCACTTTCGCGGTGTTACGCACTGCGCCCATGCCGGTGGGAATGGCACAGCCCATAACGCTCGCCTTGGCCAAAGGCGCATCCATGGAGATTTTGGCAACGGAGATTTCCGGCAGGACCGTATATTCGCTGAAGGTGCTGGTGCCCATATAGTGATGGATCATCTTGCCCTTGTAGGAAAAGCGGGATGTGCCGTCGGGCATAACGCCCCGGCCCTGCGTCTCGCGGATCGTCTGGCACAAATTGGTCTTGCCGGACTTGATGTAGGGACAGTTCGGGTCTTCGGGAATATAAAGCGGAATGACATGGTCACCAGGCTTGACGGACGTCACGCCTTTGCCAACTTCCTCGACCACACCGCAGCCCTCATGGCCCAGCACCGCAGGAAAGAGGCCTTCCGGGTCCTTGCCCGACAGGGTGAAGACATCCGTGTGGCACAGGCTTGTCGTGACGATCCGGACCAGAACCTCACCGTCCTTCGGGCCTTCCAGGTCAATTTCCTCGATTTCCAGGGGGCGGTTCGGCTCCCACGCGATAGCAGCACGCGTTTTCATGGAACACTCCTTCTTCTTCGAATGCTTGATGATTGGAGCGTTACCTTATAACTATCCCCTCTCTTGAAGAATGTTTCCATACGGACGATTCCGGCCAAAATACCGGTCTTCCGGCAAAGGCCACGGATCCGAGCATGCGCAGACCGTCCCCCTCCTCAAACGTTCTGCCGGTACAGATTGTCATCTATCCCGGTTTCAAGTCGATGGAAGCCGTGGGGCCGATCAATGTGCTCACCTATGCCAACCGCCATCTTGAAGAGCGGGGCGACCCGCGCCGCTATGACATTACCCTCACGGCCCCCACGCAAGGCATGATCCCATCTGACACGCTGATTGCGCTTGAAGCGGCGGCGCCACTGCCGGACACCCCATGCGCAACGGTTATGGTGACCGGGGCGCCTGATATTGAAACGGCCTTGTGCAATCACCCGGAGATCGTCGGATGGTGCCGGGACCACGCCCCCGCTGCCAGCCGGTTCGCCGCTTTTTGTTCCGGCAGCTTTTTTCTGGCAGCCAGCGGCCATCTGGCGGGCCGCCGCGCGACAACGCATTGGAGCGTTGCCGCGCTTTTGCGCCGGCGTTTTCCGGATGTGCAGGTCGAGCCGGATGCGATTTTCATCCAGGACGGCAATCTTTGGACCTCGGCAGGGGTTAGCGCGGCGATTGATTTGACCCTTGCCTTTGTCGAACAGGACTTCGGGCATGACCTTGCCCTCAGTGTGGCCCGGGATCTTGTCATCTACCTGAAGCGGCCCGGCGGTCAGTCGCAATTCAGTGCCGCCCTGACCAGCCAGATGACCTCTTCAACCGGCATCCGGGACATTCAAACCTGGGTTTTCGGCAATCTTGACCATCCTCTGACAGCCGATGCGCTCGCGAAACGCAGCGGCATGAGCGTGCGCAATTTCTCCAGACTGTTTCAAAAGGAAACAGGGCTGACACCGGCACAATTTGTCGAAAGCGCCCGGTGCGAAAAGGCTGTGAGTCTGCTTCTGGACACGTCTTTACCGATGAAATCAATCGCGTTTGAAGCCGGTTTCGCCTCCGACGAACAGATGCGGAAGGTCTTCACCCGGCGCTTCTCGCTCACGCCGAAACAGTACCGCGAGCGGTTTTCAACGAGCGGCAATACCGGCACACGGGGCTGAGTGCTGCTGCGAGGCCTTGGTTACAACTCACTTACCAGACAAAAGCGAAACCTAGCGCTCGCAAAGCACACACCTCCCGTTAGCTTCGGCCTGAGTTTCTGTTCCAGGCCCAAGCGAAGCTGGTCGCGCGCAAAATGCAGCAACAATGCCCCCCCGCCAAAACGACTGATACCGGCTTCTCGGATGGCGACACCGGAGTGGATCGCATCCGCCTCTAAGGCTTTGGCAACATAAAACCTTGCAATACATAGTACCTTTTATTACATGGTAATGTATGACAAATAATGCGGCAGAGATGGCCCATGGCAGACACCGGGACAGCTCCCAGATCCAGCTCAGAAAGGGGGCCCTCCAGCTTTGCGTGTTGGCGATGCTCGCGCGCAAGGAAAGCTATGGCTATGAGATTTCAAGCAGCCTTTCCGAGAGGGTCGGGATTGGTGAAAGCACCATCTATCCGCTTCTGCGCAGGCTGCAAAAGGATGGGCATGTAGCCTCCCGGCTGGTGGAAACCAGCACTGGTCCGTCACGCAAATATTATCGGCTGACCGACACCGGGCATCAGGAGCTTGAAAGACAGAAACAGGGCTGGAAGGCCTTCATGACAGGCGTTAATGGGATTCTTGGAGATATGCCATGACACGACAAGCCCCGATGCGACAACACATGCCACAACAGGTCTTTCTTGAGACCTTGAGGCACGGTCTGGGGGATATGTCTGCGGGCGAGCGCGAGGAGATCCTCGCTGATTATCAGGCCTATTTTAACGAAGCCCTGGCGGAAGGGCGGGAAATAGACGACGTGCTGGCCGCTCATGGCGACCCGGAGCGGCTGGCACAGGAACTGCGCGCCGAGATGGGATTGCGCCGCTGGGAACAGCATCACAGCCCTGCCAATTTCTGGAAAGCAGCGCTGGCTTTGTGCGGTCTGGCTGCGGCCGACATTGTGATCCTTCTGCCTGTCCTGTTGGGTCTTGGTGCAGGTGCGTTGATCCTGTTCTTCCTCCTGTCCCTGTTCGGTCTGATCGGCCTTGGCACATTGCTCGGTCTCCTGTCCGGCAGGGCTGATCCGTCCGAGGGAACAATGCTTTATCTGCTGGCGCGGAGTTTGGTTTTTTTGTTGCTCAGCATCGGTGGCGGTTGGGTGCTGCTGGCTGCCTTGCAGCGGACTTTGGGCTATCTGGCCCGCTATGCCAGACTGCATTACCGTCTGTTGCAGCCGGGCATCTTGCGCCCGTCCCGAACCCGTTCTGGAGATGCTCTTGAGGCCAGCTCATGACGAAGCCTCTGTTGCTGGCCCTTTGTGTCTTGTTGACAGGTGCCGGGAGCATCCTCGCCTATTTACTGGCGACCGGAGAGCGTGGCATTGGAAGTCTTGGCAGCAGCTATCAATGGCCCGCCCGGACGCTGACTATATCCCGGCTGCCTGCGGCTCAAAGCCAGGCTCTGGGCTGGAAGCCCGAAGGTCTTGATGCGGTCTTTGGCTATGCGGCCACCCTGAGCACGGACAGTCTGTTGATCGTGACCGGTGGCCAGATTGTGGGAAGTTTTGGGGATCTTTCGGCCCAATATGATGTCCATTCCATCCGGAAGGTCTTCCTGAGCGCCCTGATCGGTCAATTTGCCAGTGATGAACCGAAGCAGGAGAGGCAAGTGCAGCCGGATCAGGCCGCCTGCCCGGAACACGGGCGCATCCCGCTCCATGCCAGCTTACGAGCGCTTAAGATCAATGATGCGCCGACTCCGCTGTCGGATCTGCAACAAACAGCACAGGTTGAACAATTGCTCGAGAGCCGATCCGGTATCAACCATCCCGCAGCAGCAGAAGCCGGTTTGACGGCCCAGAAAGAGCGCCGCTTGGGCAAGGAGGCGCAGCGCCCGGGCACAGTTTGGGCCTATAACAATTGGGACTATAATGCCCTGACGACCATTTTTGAAAAATGCACCGGTCTGACCATCGCGCAAGCCTTTCTGCAGGGCATTGCCAAACCGGCTGGAATGCAGGATTTTTCCCTTGCAAATGTTGCCTATATCAGCGAACCGCACCGCTCGGAACATCGCGCCGCAGCCTTCAAAATGTCCGCCCGGGATCTGGCAACATTTGGCCAAATTTATCTGAACAAGGGCAAGAGAAATGGCCATCAGATCGTGCCAGCCGCCTGGATCGCGCGGATTGGGCGTATCTATAGCAAAACTGGCAGGACCGATCTCAGATGGGGCCACTCGGACCTTTGGTGGTTGCCCGGACCCAAGGAAGGCTTGCCCCCGGGCACCTATTGGGGCTGGGGATTGGGCAATCAGGCTCTGTTCGTGATCCCCGCATGGGATACCGTGATTGTGGTGCAGTCAGACACAACGGCGTTCCTCAAAAAATTCCTGCCAAGGATATCAGGCGGTACGGGGCAGCAAACGGGGGAGACATCTCTGGAAGCCCTGATCCGGGCTTGCCGCGCGCCAGACCAGCGCCAAAGCTCCTATTGCATTGAGGACCGGTTCACCACCCGCAGGGAATTAGAGCAGCTCATCGCCACCCTGCGCGCCGCCCGTCTCCAGGGGACAGACCAGCAGGCGAAGCTGGACTAAATCCTCAAACAAAAAAGCCCGCGCCCCGGATCGGGAGGATCAGGGCCAGCGGGCTTGTTTTGGTGAGACTGGCTTGACCGCCTGAAGCGGTCTGAACGGCCAAGGCCGTCTCATCCTCTCACCGTTTTAGTGGAGCGAGGCCATTTCCAGTTCTGCTTCAAACGCATTGGCCACCGCCGCTTCCCGGCTGTCGGCCAGCAGGATCGGCGTGCCGTCCGCATTCTGCAGGGCATAAAGCGTCACGTTGTCATGCAGCGGCGGCACATCCGGAAACATGGTTTTCAGGTCGCGCGCCTTGATCGGCTTGATATAGGCAATGTCGCCCGTGCCAAGGTCGGTCAGCTCATCTGCCGACATGAATTCTGACAAGCGGGTCTGGTCTGCCCATTGCGGGCTGTTGGGATCGTGCATCAGTCTTCTCCATTCTGTTTGGCCGGCGAGGATTTATTCACCGCTGGAGATTTCTATCTTTCTGATCACGCGCTCCGGTTCCGGGCGCGTGAGGTCGATGGACAAAAGCCCATCTTTCAGGTCCGCACCGAGGATCTCGATGCCTTCGGCCAGGACAAAGGCCCGCTGAAACTGCCGGGCGGCAATGCCGCGGTGCAGATATTCCCTGGACTTGTCGTCCACCTGTCTGCCACGGATCACCAGCTGGCTTTCCTCCACCGAAACGTCAAGCTGTTCCCGGGTGAACCCGGCAACGGCCAGAGTGATCCGGATCACATCGCCGCGGCCTTCGGCCTTTGGCAACCGCTCGATATTGTAGGGCGGATAGCCGTCATTGGCGGCCTTGGAGACCCGGTCGAGCACCCGCTCGATATCGTCGAACCCGAGCATGAACGGGCTGGAAAACGCTGACATGCGTGACATCCTCAAAGTCCTTGTCGAAGCGACCTTGCACCCGGACCCTTTCAAAGGCGTCCGGGCAGGACCCCTTCAGGGGCTCCCTTCACCATTAAATATGGCGACTTGTTAAAATTGATTCAAGGCGCCTCTCCACAGGGCACATTTCCCGTGAACACGCCCCCGGAAAATGGGGGTCATGCCCATAGTTATCCAGACCTTGCTCACAGGTCCGGATTCAGCGCCGGATCCTGCCTCAGGAATTTTGCCAGGCTTGAGACCACCTTGCGGATCTCCGGATCGTGGCGCTGATCATGATGGGTGACCAGCCAGCGCTCGGACTGAAGCGCTGCGATTGGCGCGCTGATTGCCTTCAGGTCCTCAAAGGCGTCTCCCACAAAACAGGGCAGCACCATGCGCACCAGCCCCTTGCGCACCAGGGGCAAAGCCAGGGCCGTCTTGTTGACACTCACCGTTATCTCCTGGTCCTGCTGCTCCTTCAGCCAAAGGGCGCTCGGCACATGGGCCTCTTCTTCCACCAGTCCGGCCCAGCCAAGATCTGCGGAGGCGGGAATATGCGCGGCCTGATAGGCGGCGAAGGTGACCGTGCCAACCTTTTGCCCGGCCAGCCACTCCTGCGCCGGGCGCCGGTTGCGGACACCGATCTCGATCTGGCGGCGGGCCACGTTCCGGTCTCGCAGATCCGCCAGGAATTCCGGCTGCCAGGCAGCCTCCGGAGACCAGAACGCTTCCACATGGCCGGCCAGGAGCCGCATGGTCCAATCCCCGGCCGAAATCCGGATCTTGCGGCGAGTGCGGCCACTGGTGCGCCATTGATCAATTGCGCGGGCAGCCTGATCCATCTCTTCAAGCTGGTCCAGAAGATCCCGCCCGGCTGCTGTCAGACGGTAACCCCGCGCCTCCCGCTCCACCAGACGGGTCTCCAAAGAGCGCTCCAGCGCGGTCACCCGCCGCCCGAGTGTAGCCGCGCTCACACCGGCCGCCTGTGCTGCGCCCGCCAGTCCACCGGCCCGGGCGACGGCGAGAAACAGCCTCAAGTCTTCCCAATTCGTATTTTGTTTCATTTTTGAAATTTCTTTTTCATTTTAAAAACATAGAGATAACTATATTTCATGAGACATTTTGGCATAAATCCCTCTTGAAAATCAAATTTGAAGGAATGTGCCATGATCTTTCCCCTCAGCCTTGGCCGACGCTCCTGCCAGCGCGCCCACCAATCCGAGTATGACCGTCGAATCTTGGATGACCCGCAACGCGTCACCTGGAACGATCCCCGCCGGATGCTCTATCCACACCATCTAGAATTCTGGCCTCAAGACCTGCCGGAACATGTGCTTCACCGCCAGA
The DNA here is from genome assembly GCF_056160985.1 of Roseibium sp. AWQ4_290. Lineage (NCBI taxonomy): Bacteria > Pseudomonadati > Pseudomonadota > Alphaproteobacteria > Hyphomicrobiales > Stappiaceae > Roseibium > Roseibium sp. AWQ4_290. Next base: position 238,180 of record NZ_JBSWYG010000003.1, on the reverse strand, counting down.
CAGCCCTCAGGCTGCGGCGGCACAAACAACGGGCCTGGCTGCGCGCTTTCATCCGGTTTCAATGGTTTGTGGCTTGCATCCGCTTTTTGAAACAGCCAGTTTGGCCGGGCTCTTTGATTGATCCTCCTTTGGACCCGCAGCACCGCCCTGATGACCCGAAACGACTTTGATGCCTTTTGCCGGGCCCTTCCGGCCACGACCCATGTGATCCAGTGGGGCAATGCCTCCGTGTGGAAGGTCGGCGGCAAGATCTTTGCCATTTGCTCGCGCTGGGGCGAGGGCGAGGGCGAGCGCATCGGCTTCAAGTGCTCAGACATGTCCTATGTGCTGCTGCTTCAGCAGGACGGCATTGTGCCAGCCCCCTATCTGGCCCGGGCCAAATGGGTGCAACTGCAAGGGGATGATGTCATGAGCGGGGACGATCTGAGAGCCTATATCAGAGCCGCCCATAAAATCATTGCCGGAAAACTCACCCAAAAACGCCGCAAAGAGCTTGGCCTTGCAGATTGACGGGCCTGACCATCTTCGCCTTCCCGGCAAGTGGCGCTCCTTGAGCCTATTGATGCTGGCCGAGATTGCAGCCATGAGCCTCTGGTTCCTGACCGCCGCCATCCTGCCGGACCTGACCCGCGACTTCGAAATTTCCGCCGCCCGCCAGGCTGCGCTTTCCAGTGCTGTTCAGATCGGCTTTGTCGCCGGAGCTGTCGCCTCCGCCCTCTTCGGACTGGCAGACCGGATCGATCCGCGCCGGTTCTTTGCCGCCTGCGCCATTCTTGCGGCCGTTTTCAATGCCAGCCTTCTGGCGGTCGAGCCCGGCGGGGCCGTCTCCATTCTGGCCCGGTTCGCAACCGGTGCGCTGCTGGCCGGGGTCTATCCGGTCGGCATGAAGATCGCCGTTGGCTGGGGCAAACGGGACCGGGGCTTTCTGGTGGGCACCCTGGTCGGCGCGCTCACCTTTGGCTCTGCAGCGCCTCATCTGCTAGCGCTCTTTGGCGGGACGGACTGGCGCTGGAGCCTTGCCATCGCCTCGACGGCCGCAGCTCTTGGCGGGGGACTGTGCCTCTTCACCCGTTTGGGACCCTTTCACGCCAAGGCTCCGCGCATGCAGATGCGGGCCGTGCTGAGCGCCTGGACCAATCCCAGGATCCGTTATGCCTATTTTGGCTATCTCGGCCATATGTGGGAACTTTATGCCATGTGGGCCTGGATCGGCGTCGCGCTGGCTGCCTCCTTTGCCCTGCGGCTGCCGGAAGACGAAGCCCTGACGCTCGCCCGGTTGACCACCTTTTTGACCATCGCGTCCGGCGGAGTGGCCTGCGTTCTGGCCGGTCTTGTCGCCGACCGGGTGGGCAAGGCCAATATCGCCATTCTTGCCATGGTGGTCAGCGGCCTCGCCGCCCTCGCCTCGGCGCTCGTCTTTGGCGGACCGGTCTGGCTGGTGATCCTTTGCGCTCTTGTGTGGGGTGCAGCGATCCTGCCGGATTCGGCTCAGTTTTCAGCTCTTGTCGCCGACTACGCTCCGGCGGATCAGGCCGGCAGCCTGATGACCTTCCAAACGGCCCTCGGCTTTGCGCTGACCTTCTTCACCGTCCAGCTGACCCCGCTTTGCGCCGGTGTGATCGGCTGGCCGGGTGTCTTTGCCGCGATGGCAATCGGTCCCGCCTTCGGGATCTGGGGGATGCTGCGCTTGAAGCGGACCGGCTGATGAATAGCGGCATTACGCTATGTATTACGTCTCCGGCATCACCAGCTCAAACTCTGCCCGGTCAAAATCCTGGCCATTGATCCTGACGCTGAGGGCCTGGGCGCCACCGTAATAGACCCGAGTCGTGATTGGCTTGATGGCATGGCTGCGCGCCAGAGCAACCGTCCCGCCGGGGGCAAGGCTGAGTTTGGTCCATTTGAAAACCTTGGGCACCAGTGCGCCATTTGCCTTCTTGAAGTGCACCAGATAGTCGATCACCAGATCCTGAGGCGCAGATCCGGTTGACGTCAGCTCCATTTCGAAGGACAGAGCCTCCCCATAGATCACCTGCGGTGTGTTGATATACGGCCCGGCCAGCTCGATTTGCGGCGGGTTGAGACCAAAGGCCTTCAGCGTGGCCGGATGTCCCTGCTTGATCAGGGTCCGGCAGGCGTGGCGCACCAGTTTTTCCCGCGCCTTGTCCGCATCTTTCAGCCAGCGCGCGGCAATCTGTGCCACGAGATCCGGATGGTCCTTGGCAATGTCGTTGAGATGATTGGCAACCGAGCGGCGGACATAGTCCTGCGGATCATCCTTCAGCGCTTCGAGCAGCGGCAGAGTGGGGGAAGGATCGGCGATCAGGCTTTTCAGCTGCAGGCCCCAGGGAAGACGCGGGCGGGTTCCTTCCGACACCAGACGGCGAACATGAACATTCGGATCGTTCACCCAAGGGGCCATCAGGCCAAGGGCCCGGGCCTGATCCCTGGCCAGAAACGGCCGGACGTCGAATTCCGCCGTCGCCCGCTTGGTCATCTCCTTGAGCAGCGCGAACGCGCTTTCAAAATCGTTCAGGCCATGATCCGTGACCACCATGCCAAGCGCCATCATGGCCCAGCCGCGCATGCCCTTGGCATCGCTTTTGCGCTCACTCCCCTCTCCGTCTTCCGGATGAAGCAGAGCCTTCAAGATCCGGAATTTTTCAGAAAGAGGCGCGGGCAGCACCTTGCCGGTCTCCTCGGCAATCAGCCGCGCCCGCTGTTTCAGCTCCAGATCCGGCAGCCGGGGCACGACTGCGGCTTCAAAGGCCGGTTGATCAAAGCCCTCAAGATGCCGGGAGAGGTGACCGGCCAGACAGCGCACAAGCTCGGGCGAAATGTTGTTCTTGAAGGGTTCCATCGGCGTTCCAGCATGTTCGTTTGCCCTGATGTGCCAGACACCTGCAGCCAGGAAAAGCGGTGGGCACTGGGTCTCCTGACAGAGGGTGTCAGGAGATCCCGCATGGCGGAAACCACGGCCTCCTTGCAGGCGTCCCCGGCTCGACCGGGGATGACCTTCTGAAGACTGGCAACGCTTTCTTTTCACAAACCCGCGTCATCCACTCTCCCTCATTCTGCGGCCCGTTGTGCAGCAGGCGCAGGTGAGCAATCACCTTCCCCCGGCGGGCCGGGCAGGTGTTTGGCGCCCTTCAGCCGGGTGTTGCCCGGCCTGCCGGAGTCCGATAGGGTCCGTGCACCTCCAACAAGGATTTTTTCCATGAAACCCGTCAATCTGGCTGAAAAGCTGTCCCGCTTTGCATCCCATTGGGACCCGCATGTGGTCGCCGACTATAATGACAACGACGTCATGGTCGTCAAATTCAAGGGGGAATTCCCCTTTCACAAGCACGACACGACGGCTGATTTTTTCTTCGTGCTGGAAGGCGAGATGATCATGGATCTGGAAGGCCTGCCGTCCGAAACAGTCAAGGCGGGCGAGCTTTTCATCGTGCCCAAGGGGGTAGTGCACCGCCCACGCGCGGCCGCAGAGGTCAAGGTCCTTTTGATCGAGCCAAAGGGCGAACCCAATTCCGGCGATTCGGACCAGCCGCCTGCCCCGAAACCCCGCATCTGATCGCTTGGCCCGGCTGAGGCAGGCGCTTTGCCCTGCGGCGCGACAAGGCATTGAAAAGGCGCGGGCCACCTGAGTGGTCCGCGCCTTTTCCCTCAGAGCGTGGCACGTTCCAATGGCTTCAAACCGGCTTGTCTTTCTAAGCTGAAATCTGTGATGTCAGGCCGCGAAAGGCAGAGCCCATGAAACCCGACTGGCCTTCCCGAAAATCCGCTCAATCGATCCGCTTGCCGGTCTCCGCATCGAAGAAATGAACGTTGCCCAGAGCGGCTTTCAGATGGATCTTTTCCCCCGGCGCGTGCTTGGCATGGCTGGACACCCGCACAACGATTTCCGGCCCGCCGCTTTCAAAGCTGGCATAGACGAAGCTTTCCGCACCGACCGGCTCTAGCACATTGACCACCGCTTCCAGTGCCACGTCGTCCCCGGAGGCCGGGGCGCTCGTGACTTCCAGATGTTCCGGGCGGATGCCAAGCGTATAGGCGTTTTTCGCCTTGGCATTGGGGCCGGAAAGCCCGCTGCCTTCGGCCAGTTCCAGACGATCACCATTTGCTTTCACATTCATCAGGTTCATGGCCGGAGAGCCGATGAAGCTGGCGACAAAGGTGGAGGCCGGTTTGTCATAGACATCGATCGGAGCGCCGATCTGCTCGATATTGCCGCCATTGAGGACCACCAGGCGGTCGGCCAGGGTCATGGCTTCCAGCTGGTCATGGGTCACATAGACACTTGTGGTGCCGAGCGCTCTTTGCAAACGCTTGATCTCCACCCGCATCTGCACCCGCAGCTTGGCGTCCAGATTGGACAGGGGCTCGTCAAACAGGAAGGCAGCCGGTTCGCGCACAATCGCTCGGCCCATAGCCACGCGCTGGCGCTGGCCACCGGACAGCGCCCGGGGCTTGCGGTCCAGATAATCACCGATTTCCAGAATGCGGGCGGCTTCCTTCACCCGGCGGTCGATCTCGTCCTTGGCCATACCCCGGTTTTTCAGGCCATAGGCCAGGTTGTTATAGACCGACATGTGCGGATAAAGCGCATAGTTCTGGAACACCATGGCAATGTCCCGGTCCGCCGGGTCGACGTTGTTCACCAGACGCTCGCCAATGCGGACTTCGCCGGTGGTAATGTCTTCCAGCCCGGCGACCATGCGCAGCAGGGTCGACTTGCCGCAACCGGACGGGCCCACCAGAACGATGAATTCGCCGTCGGCAATGTCAATGGAGACGCCTTTGACCGCCTCCACATTGCCCGCATACACCTTGCGGACGGTGTCGAGAGTAATCGTTGCCATTTAAAACCTCATTTATCGCTCTCGACGAGCCCTTTGATGAACCAGCTCTGGAAGACCACGACCACCAGAACCGGCGGCAGCATTGCCAGAATGGCAAGGGCCATGGCCTGATCGTAGTCCGGGATCTGCGCGCCCACCCAGACCTGGAGGATCTGCTTGATACCGCGCACCAGCGTGAAGAAGGTTTCGTCCGTGGTGATCAGCGTCGGCCAGAGATACTGATTCCAGCCATAGACGAACATGATGATGAAGATGGCCGCGATCATGGTCTGCGACAGGGGCACCAGAATGTCCTTGAAGAACTTCCAGGGTCCTGCCCCGTCGATCCGGGCGGCCTCCAGCAATTCGTCCGGCACGGACAGGAAGAACTGGCGGAAGAAGAACGTGCCCGTGGCAGAGGCAATCAGCGGCAGGATCAGCCCGGTATAGGTATTCACCAGACCCAGTTCCTGCACGATTTCATAAGACGGCAGGATGCGCACTTCCAGCGGCAGCAGCAGGGTGCAGAAGATCACCCAGAAGCAGAGTGAAGCCATGGGAAAGCGGAAATACACAATGGCATAGGCCGCCAGCATGGAAATCACGATCTTGCCGATGGCAAAGCCAAGGCCCAGGATCAGCGAGTTCTTGAGCATGACAAAGCCGTTGACTTCCTTGGTGAAGCCTCCGGCGCTGGTCAGCACCGTCTCATAAGCCTTCAGGCCCTCGTCCCCAAAGGTGAATTGCAGGCCTTCCTTGTAGATGGTGATCGCATCGTGGGTGGAGGTCAGGAAGGCCAGAACCACGGGAAAGACCATGAAGAAGACACCGGCCAGCAGGATCAGGTGATCGCCGATCTGCAATCGTTTCATATCCCGTCTCCTAGGTGTAGTGAACGCGCCGCTCGATCAAGCGGAACTGGATGATTGTGAGGATGAAGACGAAGATCATCAGCAGGACCGACTGGGCCGAGGACCCGCCAAGGTCGTTGCCCCGGAAGCCGTCCAGATAAACCTTGTAGACCAGGGTCACCGGATTGTTGCCGGGCTCGGTCTTCAGGATCACGTCAATGATGCCGAACGTGTCGAAGAAGGCGTAGGTGATGTTGATGATCAGCAGGAAGAAACCGGTCGGCGCCAGCAGCGGGAAAGTGACCGTCCAGAAGCGGCGGAAGCCGGAGCGGCAGTCGATGCTGGCCGCTTCCTGAACGGATTTGGAAATGCCCTGAAGGCCGGACAGGAAGAAGATGAAGTTCACCGGGATCTGCTTCCAGACCGCCGTGGTGACCATGGCAAAGGAGGTGTCAAAATAGTTCACCCCGATCTTCATGTCCCAGCCGAACATGGCGACGAATTGGACGATCGGGCCCACATGCTGGTCGAACAGCAAAATGCCGATCAGGCCGGCCACCGGCGGGGCCACCGCATAGACCCACATCAGCAGGGTCTTGTAGGTCGAAGCCCCGTGCAGGACCTTGTCCGCCTTCACTGCCAGCAGGAGAGCGATGGCCAGGGAGAAGAAGGTGACCAGAGACGTGAAGACGGCGGTGAATCCGACCACCCGGCTGTAATCGGTCGATGTGACCGTATCGACGAAATTGTCGAACCCGACAAAAGTCGCCCCGAATCCGAACGGGTCTTCCAGATAAAAGGAGGACCGCACCGCTTCGGCGGCAGGCCAGAGAAAGAACACGGCGACAATGGCCAGCTGCGGGAACAGCAGCAGGTAGGGGATCGCCGGTGTATTGAATTGAACTTTTTTCATTGCGCCACCGCAAACGGACTTCGCGGCCCGGCCCGGTTGCCCGAACGTCCGCCGCCTCGCAGGACATGAGGGCGCCCGGGGACGCCCTCATCATTTTCATGGTTTCGGAAAATCAGTTTCCGACGGTTTTCGCGAACCGCTCAAGCAGCTTGTCGCCATCGGACTTGATGGTCGCAAACGCGTCGTCGACGGATTCTTCACCGGCCAGGACCTTGCCCAGTTCACGGTTCATGACGTCGCGGATCTGGACGTAGAAGCCCATGCGGTAGCCTTTGGTCCACTCACCACCCGGCAGCATCAGCTGTTTGATGCCGACTTCGGCAGCCGGAGTGCGCTCGTAGTGGCCGTCCTTCTTGGCCAGTTCATAAGCTGCCTTCGTGATCGGCACATAGCCGGTTTCCTTGTGCCAGGTGTACTGGACTTCCGGAGAGGTCAGATACTTGAAGAAAGAGGCCACGCAGGCGTTTTCTTCAGCCGGCTTGCCGGACATGGCGAACAGGGCCGCACCACCGATGAAGCTGGCCGTGCCGGCACCTTCAACGGAATCCCAGTAAGGCAGGAAGGTTGCGGAGAACGGGAAGTCGACCGTTGCAGCAATGCCGCCGAAGGACCCGGAAGAACCGATCCACAGAGCCACCTTGCCTTCGTTGAAAGGCTGCTGGTTGTCGGACCAGCCGGTGCCATAATAGCCGAAATAGCCTTCGTCGAGCCATTTCTTGACGGCTGTGAAATGGTTTTTGATCGGATCGCCGAAGACCAGCTCGGTGCCCTTGGCGCCGTCATAGCCGTTGTTGTTGGTGGCGAATTGCAGGTCGTGGCGGGACTTGAAGTTCTCCACGAATTCCCACGGCAGGTGCGACTGAACGAGCGGCACATAGCCGGCTTCTTTCAGCTTCGGAGCGATGGCTTCGAAGTCTTCATAGGTCTTCGGAGCTTCGACGCCGGCCTTCTTCATCGCATCTTCGTTGATGTAGAGGATCGGGGCAGACGAGTTGAACGGCATGCCGATCATCTTGCCGTCGCTATCGGCGTAGAAGTAGCGGACACCGGCGATGTAGTCTTCGATGTTGAAGTCAACGCCATTGTCTTTCAAAAGGTCCTGAACCGGCACAACAGCGCCTTTCGCGCCGATGATGGTGGCAGCGCCTGCGTCAAAAACCTGGATGATGTTCGGCTGTTCGCCAGCACGGAAAGCGGCGATGCCAGCAGTCAGCGTGTCTTCGTAGCCGCCTTTGTAGACCGGGGTCAGGTTACAAGTATCCTGAGAAGCGTTGTAGTCAGTGGAGATCTGGTTGACGACTTCGCCGAGCTTGCCGCCCATGGCGTGCCACCAGGTGATGTCGGTGGCCGCATAAGAAGCGGAGGAAGTGCCCAGCAGGGCGGCCGCAGCAACAAGGCTGGCAACAGTCTTACGATAAGCCATATTCAATTTGCTCCCATCTCGAAGGGCTGATGCCCAGGTCAGCAGTTGGTTTTTTCTGGCGCCGAAATGGCTTGCCCGGCACCCGAAACGATAACGCCTGCATTTCGTATTATTTTCATATGAACGTTATATGACGCTCATATGAACATTTAAACACGCCTCAGCCACGCCCGCAAACGGGAAAGAATTTATTTTACCTCTGACGGCCGGATTGCGGCGAACCGGCGCAGATTTCTGCGCTTTTCCGGCAAAAAGGCCCTTCTTGAGGCCCCTGCATTCCTGTGCGCTGCGCCAGAGATCGCTTCCCGGGCCGCCCCACAAGCCGGGTAACATTAGGTGGCTCACATGTAGCTTCGGCGTCGTTCATATGAAAATTCAGTGACACTTCGCTCGCCCGCCGCAAGCCCCACCGCTAACCCGATGACTTTATTCAGGTTCCGTCACCTCCCCCCAATTCTCTCAAGGTCTTGAACCCTCTGCGTCATCCCAGCCTTTGACCTTACGGCCGTTGCCGCTATGCTGCCTCCGGGCGCTTCGCCCGCCCAACAATGATGACATTTGATAAACTGCGTTTCCCCAATTCATGTCCCTGCCTTTTGCCACCGTCTATCCGTTGAAACCGGCCCGTGCCCATGAAGTGTGCGGCGATGGCGGGCTGGCCTTTGCCGCCATGGCCGCCGGCCAGGCGGACGGCCCGGTGGTCTGGGTGTGCGAGGCCAGGCTGCCCGTGCTCAACCCGGAAGGGCTTTCCGCCTATTGCGACCCGGGCAAATTGCTGATCACCCGGACCGGCAGCCAGCAGGCGGTGCTGGCCAGCATGGAAACGGCCCTGCGCTCCGGCGCTGCCGGGCTCGTGGCCGGTGAGCTGACCGCCCCCATCGGCCTGACCGAAGGGCGGCGCCTTCAACTGGCCGCAGAGGCTGGCGGCACCACCGCCCTGCTGCTGATCCCGGAGGGCGCGGGCAGCAACGCCGCCGAAACCCGGTGGCTCTGCACCAATGTGCCGGGGCCAAACTCAGCGCCGGACGCGCGCCTCTCCCCGCACAGCCCCTTAAGGCAACAGCCGGGACTGCCTCAGCAAAATGACCATGACTCGACTCATTGGCGCTGGTCGCTTATAAAGAACAAAATAGGAACATTATCGGAATGGGTGGTCCGTTGGGATGCAGCGGCGCGTCGTGTCATTGTGGTTTCCGAGGCTGGCGGCTGAGCGGTCCCTGCGCGCTGCGCCCGTTGACGCACCCTTTGCCCTGACCCTTCATGACCGCAATTCGGACCGGATTCACGATCTCTGCCCGCGGGCGGCGGCGGCCGGTCTCAGCCGGGGCATGAGCCTGGTGCATGCACGCAGTTTCTGCCCCGCTCTGGTGACCCGCCCTGCCGACCCGGCCGCCGACCAGCGCTTTATGCGCCTGCTGGCCCGGTGGGCCCTGCGCTACTGCCCCTGGGTCGGCCTCGACCGTCAGGACGGCCTCTTTCTGGACATCACCGGCTCGGCTCACCTTCTGGGCGGCGAAGCCCCTCTTCTGGACGACATGCGCGCCCGTCTGGCCCGGGCCGGGCTCACCGCCCGCACCGGTCTGGCCTCGACCCCGGGCGCAGCCTGGGCGCTGGCCCGGTTTGCTGAAGGCATTGCCCCGCCCGGCGGGATCCTGGAGCGGATAGGCCCGCTGCCGCTGACAGCCCTGCGCCTGCCTGACCAGACCACGACCAGCCTGGAGCGTCTCGGCATTGCCACCATTTCCGCGCTTTACAACCTGCCCCGGGCCACCATTGCCCGCCGCTATGACGGCGAGGTGCTGCGCCGCCTGGATCAGGCACTCGGCACCTTGCCCGAACAGATTTCCCCGCTCCAGGAAGACCGGCCTTTTGCCGTGCGCATGACCCTGCCCGAGCCGGTCGGCCTTCTGGAGGATGTCATGGCCGGGACACAGCGGCTGGTGACTCATCTGTGCACCCGGCTGGACACGGCCCAGAAAGGCGCCCGTAACCTGAAACTCGCCTTCCGCCGGGTAGATCAGGAAACCCTGGCGGTGGACTTGCGCCTGGCCGGACCGATGCGCGATCCAGCCCGGATCCTGGCCCTGTTCGAGCGCGGGGTGAGCAATGTCGATGCCGGTTATGGCATTGACCTGATCCGCCTGGAAGCCACCCATGTGGAACCGCTTGCCCCCCGGCAGCTCACTCCCTCCCAGGCGCTTGAAAAGGACAGCCTGTCCGATCTCATCACCCAGCTGGGCAGCCGGATCGGGCTGGAGAACATTCAGCGCTTCGTGCCCGTGGACAGCCATATTCCCGAACGCAGCTTCAAGCTGGCCCCGGCGGCCAGTTGCCCGCCGGTGGCCGCCTGGCCCGTCCGCCGCCCGCGCCCCTTGCGCCTGTTCCCGCCCGAGCCGATCACCGGCCACGGCGCGACCCCGCCCGGCCGGTTCCGCTGGCGCGGCCGCACCCTGACCACACAGACCGCCGAAGGCCCCGAACGGATCAGCCCGTCCTGGTGGGACCAGGACGGCAGCTGGGCCCGGGGTCTGCGCGACTATTGGCGTATCGCCACGGGCCAGGGCCCGCGCCTGTGGCTGTTCCACACCCCCCAGACCCCGGGCTGGTACGTGCAAGGGGAGTTCGGCTGATGCGGCTCCCTCCATTCCTTACCGCCGCCGCTCTGCGCCGTCCCGGCCCCGCACTCCCCTTTCGCCATCCCGGCTCCTCTTTCCCCATGTGCCGCCTTGGCTTGCCTCTCCCTCTGCGCCGTCCCGGCCTTGAGCCGGGACCGCCATGCCGCCTGCTCAGGATCAGGCACCTGCGCAAGGCCGGGGCGGCGGAGGAGGGACATCTTTCGACAACTCGCCCGGCCTTGATCAGTACACACTCTGAAGGGACACGGGAGACGCGCCAATGACCTCCCATGTGTTTCCGGACGGGCAGCATTGGGACAGCCCGCCCTATGCGGAACTGTGCGTGACCTCCAATTTCACCTTTCTGCGCGGCGCCTCCCATCCCGAAGAACTGGTAACCCGGGCCGCCACGCTTGGACTGGCGGCCATTGCGATCACCGACTGGAATTCCCTTGCCGGGGTTGTCAGGGCCTATTCCGCCCTGAAGGAACTCAAGCGGGCCGCCCGGGACGGCGGCGTGTGCGTACGCTCTCACATGCGGATCGATCCGTCCTCCCGGCAACCGGACGGCCCAGCACAGCCCCTGCCCGCGCCACCTGCCCTGAAGCTGCCCCGGCTGATCACCGGCACCCGGCTGGTGCTGACCGACAGTCCGGTTGACTTCATCGCCCTGCCGACGGACAGACCCGCCTATGAGCGCCTCAGCCAGCTGCTGACCCTTGGCAAGCGGCGGGCGGAAAAGGGCGGCTGCGATCTGGCCTTCGAAGACCTTTTGAATTTCTGCAACGGCCTGATCTTCATCGCCCTGCCCCAGGTCTCCTCCACCCGGGACGGAATTTGTAAGACGGCTAAATATCATATCCACACCCTCCGCCAGGAGGCCCCCGGCCATGTCTTTCTAGGGGCTGCGCCGCGTTATGACGGCACCGACCAGGCCTGGTTCCGGACCTGCGCCAGAACCGCCCATATACTGGCCACCCCCATGGTCGCGGTCGGCGATGTGCTGATGCACCAGGGCGGACGGCGGCGGCTGGCCGATGTTTTGACCTGCCTGCGGGAAGGCTGCACCATTGACGGGATCGGCACCCGCGCCCTGCCCAATGGCGAACGGCGGCTGAAACCGGCCAACGACATGGCCCGCCTCTACCGCGACCATCCGGCCGCCCTCCGGCGTACGGCCGAGATTGCAACCCGTTGCAGTTTCGACCTGTCTGAACTGTCCTATGAATATCCGGACGAAATCACCAGCGGGGAACCGCCCCAGGAGCGTCTGGAGCGGTTGACCTTCGAGGGTCTTGAACGGCGCTATCCGGCCGGGGTGCCTGTTCACGCCCAGCAGCTGGCCCAGAAAGAGCTGACGCTGATCCGCAAACTCGCCTTCGCCGCCTATTTCCTGACCGTTCACGACATCATCCGCTTTGCCCGCAGCCGCAACATCCTGTGCCAGGGGCGCGGCTCGGCCGCCAATTCCATCATCTGCTATGCACTCGGCATCACCGATGTGGGGCCTGAAACCATCACTATGGTGTCCGAGCGCTTCATTTCCGAGCACCGGGGCGAGCCGCCCGATATCGATGTGGATTTCGAACATGAACGGCGCGAAGAGGTGATCCAGTATGTCTATGGCAAATACGGCCGCCAACGGGCCGGGCTGTGCGCCACGGTGATCCATTTCCGCAGCCGCGCCGCCATCCGCGAGGTCGGCAAGGTGATGGGGCTGAGCGGGGACATGACCGCCGCCTTGTCCGGCCAGATCTGGGGCTGTTCCAACAGCGGGCCGGAAGAGGCCCGGATGAAGGAACTGGGGCTGGACCTTGCCCATCCGAGGGTCGCCCAGACCATCGAGCTGATCCGGGAGATCATCGGCTTCCCGCGCCATCTCAGCCAGCATGTGGGCGGCTTCGTGATCACGCAAGGCCGGCTGGACGCCCTGTGCCCGATCGAGAATGCGGCCATGGAAAACCGCACGGTGATCGAATGGGACAAGGATGATATCGACGCGCTCGGCATCTTGAAGGTCGACATGCTCAGTCTCGGCATGCTGACCTGCCTGCGCAAATGTTTCGGCCTGATCGAAACCCACCACGGCAAGCAACTGACCCTTGCCAGCGTGCCCCAGCAGGACACGCCCACCTATGACATGCTGTGCCGGGCCGATGCCATCGGCGTCTTTCAGGTGGAAAGCCGGGCGCAGATGAACTTTCTGCCGCGCATGCGCCCGCGTGAATTTTACGATCTCGTCATTGAAGTTGCCATCGTGCGCCCCGGCCCGATCCAGGGCGGCATGGTCCATCCCTATATCAACCGCCGCCAGGGCAAGGAGCCGGTCTCCTTTCCCTCAAAGGATCTGGAGGACGTACTTGGCAAGACCCTCGGCGTGCCGCTGTTTCAAGAACAGGCCATGCAGATCGCCGTTGTCGCCGCCGGGTTCACCCCGTCGGAGGCAGACAAGCTGCGCCGCTCCATGGCCACCTTCCGGCGCATGGGCACCATCGGCCAGCTGCGCGAGAAATTCATCTCCGGCATGACTGCGCGCGGCTATGAACAGAGCTTTGCCGAAAGCTGTTTCGGCCAGATCGAGGGCTTTGGCGAATACGGCTTTCCGGAAAGCCATGCGGCAGCCTTTGCCATGCTGGCCTATGTCTCGGCCTATCTGAAATGCCACTTCCCGGCCGAGTTTGCCTGCGCCCTGCTCAATGCCCAGCCGATGGGCTTTTACGCCCCGGCCCAGATCGTGCGCGATGCCCGCGAGCACCAGGTGGAGGTCCGCCCGGTCTGCGTCAACACCAGTCAGTGGGATTGCACCTTGGAGCGGCGCAGCGACGGCGCACTGGCCCTGCGGCTCGGGTTCCGCCAGATCAAGGGCCTGAAGGAGGAGGATGCCGGCTGGCTCGTGGCCGCCCGCGGCAACGGCTATCCGGACCCGGAAACCCTGTGGCTCAGAACCGGCGTGGCGCCTGCGACCCTGGAACGGCTGGCCGAGGCAGATGCCTTTGCCGGCATGGGTCTCAGCCGCCGGGACGCCCTGTGGCAGGTCAAGACGATCCGCAGCCCAAAACCGCTGCCGCTCTTCAACGACCCGATTGACGGTGAAGCCATCTTCGAGCCGGATGTGCTTTTGCCCGCCATGCATCTGGGCCAGGAAGTGGTGGAGGATTATCTTGCCACCCGCCTGACCCTGCGCGCCCATCCGATGGAACTGCTGCGCCCGCACCTTCCCGGCCTCACCCCCCATGACCGGCTGTCCCGGCTGACGCCCGCCCAGGCACGGCGCGTCAGCGTGGCTGGGCTCGTCATCACCCGCCAGCGCCCGGGCACCGCCTCAGGGGTCATCTTCCTGACCCTTGAAGACGAGACCGGGGTCAGCAATGTGGTTGTCTGGCCGAAGCTTTATGAACGCTACCGCGCGGCCGTGATTGGCGGGCGGCTGTTGAAAGTCACCGGGCGCCTGGAGCGCGAGGGCATGGTCGTTCATCTCATCGCCGACCATATCGAGGACCGCTCCCGGGACCTTGCCCTTTTGGGCCACCCCAATGATGAGGTTCTGGGCCAGATGTCCCCCAAGGCCGACGAAGTGCCGCACCACCTGAAATCTTCTGCCCCCCGGCCAAGGGCCATGCACCCGCGCGAGCAGGCCAAGCGGCTGTTTCCAAGCCGTGACTTTCATTAAGGAGATACCCTATGGACCTTGCGCCCCGCCTCTTCGCTCTAATATCAAGCGCAATTGATCCTGACCTAACTAACCGCGCTTTGAGGGGCTTCGGCCAGGAGCGCATCGCAGGCCAATGCGGGGTATCGGGCCAGGCGTGCGACAACGTCCGAAGTCCCTCCGAGTGCGGTCAGATAGCGCATGATCAACCGTGCTTGGTATGGATCAGCAACACCTGAAAGGCACGGCGGCCTGTGAGCAGGGCCAGGCCGCTGCACAGCAGCAGCGCACCGGCGGGCAAGGGAATCTCGGACACCGGACCCGGCGCATATTCGACAAAATTGGCCTGGGAAAACGCGGTTTCCATTTGAACGGCCTGACCGGGGTCGATGAACAGCAGGAAAACAACCCGGTGGAAGAGGCTGAAGCTGGCCTCGGTGAAACCACCATCCCCAAGGGCAGTGGCACTGGCGGAGAACAGCAGTCCCATGATGCCGGAACCGGAATGAAACGTATCCGCTGTCACGGAGGCCCCGTCGCCGATCTCCGTCACCTGGGAGGTATCTTCGGTGACGACGGTTGTCAGATTGCCATCGGACACGCCGGAAAAAAGGACGCTTTGCGTTGTGCTGGCCCGGGCAAACCCGTCCTCCCCGGAATACCGGGCCAGAAGGTCCACGTCGATCTCGGTCACAAACTGAAGCGCCAGTTGCGCATCACTGGTGTTTTCATACGTTGTCACACGCGAGATACCGTAAGTCGACCCGGCCTCTGCAGCCGCCGGGGAGGACGTGATCCGCAGCTGGGCCAGCCCGTCGCGGTCCGTCTGCTGCTGTCCAATGGCAAAACTGGTCACGTCGGCACCCTGATCCTGCGAAATGGTGTTTTCAATGTTGGCCTGGGCATCTGCAAATTCGGTTGGATCAGCACGGTTGACCCGCAAACGGCGGGTGCTGACAAAGGGGACCAGCGGCTCGCAGGAGGCACAGCCGACCTGAACCGTGTTCTGATCGATCGCGGTGACCGCGCCCGGGTCCTCAATCTGGCTGCCGATGGAGATGTTGAAGGCCGGCCCGCCGGTGCTAACGGACATCCCTGCCGGAGAGGCGCCAACCACCAGAGGCCCCGGCACCGGGTCCGTGGCAACCGAAACAAACCTGTAATCCATCTGAAGAAAGCTGACCGCATCCACAGGAGCAGCCTGGGCAAGGGACGGAGCGCCCAAGGTAAAAACGGCGAGGGCTGAAAACAGAAATTTCGTCATAAATAGCTCCCAAACACATTCGGCCTGTGTTCAAGGGGCTCTGTGGCCAGAAACTTGGCCACGCTCCCGAACCAGGGCAGCGCGGGCGTGTCACAGAGTTTGAAACAGCGGCAACGGAGCCCAGCCGTCAGAACCGGTACTTTCCGGTCTCAAACCCCGTTGCTGACAGGCCACTCCCATCCAAAACGGACTGTCAGTCAGACTAGGCACGGCGCCTTTCTAAGGCCATGAGTGTGTCTACCCAATTTTGGGACACCCCCTACTCAGAATTCGCGGAGAAAAAAGCCCCTCCGTCCGCGCAGAAAAAACAGCCTATGAAACGGAAAGACCCGCCCAAGTCCGGGCGGGTCTCTTCAAATTGTCCTGGTTTGCTCTGCCTTGATCAGGCGGCAGACCGGGCGCGGACTTCGCCGAGGAACGCGCCAACCTGATCGCGCAGCATGGCGGCGTTATCTTCCAGCTGGCGCGCGGAAGCATCAACCTTTTCCGCCGTATCACGGGTGTTTTCCGCAGCTGTTGCCACGCTTTCAATATTGGTGGTCACGTCCACCGTGCTGCGCGAAGCTTCCGTTGCATTGGCCGCGATCTCCTGAGTTGCCGCGCCCTGCTCTTCCACCGATGAAGCAATGGACGACGCAATCTCGTTCATGTTGTTGATGATTTCCGTCACCGAGGAAATTGCACTGGCCGCGTGGCTGGTCTCTTCCTGAATTGCGCTGATCTGGCTTGAGATCTCTTCCGTTGCCTTGGAGGTCTGGGTCGCTAGGTCCTTGACTTCAGCCGCCACAACCGCGAAGCCCTTGCCGGCCTCACCTGCCCTGGCCGCCTCGATTGTGGCATTGAGAGCCAGCAGGTTGGTCTGTTCGGCAATTGCCTGGATCAGCGTCACCACTTCACCGATGCGGGTTGCGGCTTCGGACAATCCGTTCATGCGCTCATTGGTGGCTTCCGCCTCGCCTGAGGCCTTGGCCGCAATGTCGCTGGAGCTCTGAACCTGACGGCGGATCTCGCTGACAGAGGCCGACAATTCTTCAGCAGCCGCTGCGACCATCTCCACATTGCTGGCCGCCTGGGATGAGGCGCTGGAGACCAGACCGCTCTGCTCCGTGGTCTGCGCTGCCACCCCGGTCATGTCCGCAGAAGAGGCCTGCAGGTTCTGCACCGACGCATCAATGATGCCCATCATGTCCATAATCTGGCGGTCGAACTCGCTGCTGAGTTGCTGGATTTCGGCACCTTTGCGGGCGGCCTCTTCCTGACTCTCCGCCTGCCGCTCTTCCAAAGCGCGGCGCTTGTGCTCATTCTTGACAAAGACCTCCATCGCTGCCGCCATCTGGCCGATCTCATCTCCCCGGTCGGCATCGTCAATCCGGATATCGGCCTCGCCATCCGCCAGACGGCTCATATTCAAGGTCAGGGCTTTGAGAGGTTTAACCAGGCTAGAGATTGCCAAAAACGCGATCGACCCGGCCACAAGAGCCCCGATCACGGTCAGGGCAATGATCATGACCGCCTGGCTCCAATAGGCTGCCTCAAGATCATCGATATAAACGCCTGTGCCGATCATCCATTGCCAAGGTGCAAAGCCGGTCGCATAGCCCCATTTTTGGATCGGAGTGTCGTCTCCCGCGCGTGGCCACAAATACTGCATATTGCCGCCGCCGGCTTTGGCAAGTTTAACCAGCTCGGGAATGATCTGAACACCATTTGCATCCTTCAGCCCGGACAGGTCCTTCCCGATCAGGCTCGCCTTGGCGTGGGACACGGTGATGGACTCGTTGTTGAAGACGAAGACATAGTTTTCGCCATTCTCATAGCGCATGGCGGAAATGGCCTTGACCGCGAGGCTTTGCGCTTCCTGGCGGGTCAGCGTACCGGCCTGTTCCAATTCATAATAGCTCACGGCAATCATCTTTGCCGTGTTTGAAATGTCTTCGATTTTCACCAGACGTTCTTTCAACATCGCACTTTTGAGCGAGCTTAGAGAAAGGCCTGCCAACGCGATTGTGAAGACAGTAATGACGAAAACAGGGGTGCAGATTTTCCAAGCCAAAGGCCAACGCGCAAAAGACATATTTCGTGATCCTCATCGCTAATTTTGACCCTATGACAACAGATTCCAGCTAAAAAATATTTAATTCAAAAATAAAAAAATCGCATTTCTACTTATATAGTAATTTTTACAATGTTTACAACAACATAAAGTTGATAGATTTTTCTATTCCTTTCGGTGGATCAGCGATTTTCACTTGCGTAAATTCATCTTTTTAAGCTTTTCATCCCTTGAAACCAAATCCCGCACTCCAGCTGCGAAGGGCAACATGCCCTAAAGAAACCCAATCCGATCCATGCGGAGCGGCTTCAGCAATGACCGTTACGGACCCCTCGACAGCTCCTCGGGTCTCGACCATACGCTAGAACATCGGGCGATAAGTCTGCACGATTTGACCGGATCTGCCTTGCCCGCTGACATCGCTGGATCGCACTTATGACGGGAATCTTGGTGCAAACGTGCGGCAATGTCCGAAGCCCCACCAAGTGCGGCCTCCGGAGACCCATTTCCACCCAACGGACATGGCATCAGCTTGCAACAAAATCAAAACAAACCAAGATCGAAGTGCATTATTCCAAAAAAATGGCATGCAACGAGTTCTCACATTTCTTTCTACAATCTGTTTTTCAATTTTTTCGACGAAGCGAAGCACACCTCCAAGCCGCATCTGGATGCAGGCTGACACCTCTCATGCCTCTCCCCTTTTTCTCACGCAAGCGTGAGCCATGTCTTGTCAATCACATGCAGCACCCTCTCGGAATTGCCACCAAGTGCCCTATACTCTGCATCTGAAAGCTGGGCGATCCGCCCTCAAGATCCCCCGGCTCCTTGACCCGGCTCCGATTGCACGACAGGAGACAGCGATATGACGCGTGCCCCTTTCACCCGGCGAACCCTTCTTGCGGCCTGTGGGGCAGCTCTCGCGGCCGGTTGTTCTGGGCTGCTTGTACCTGCAAACGCGCAGGGCCTGGCCCCGACCCGGTCCATGCGGGGCGGCTCCAACAATTACCGGCCCGGTGCCCCGCTTGTGGACCGGATCGGAGGCGGGGGCTTCTGGATGTCCGGCACGGTCCGCCGGGCTGGAGACGGCGCGCCACTGGCTGGCCAGCGCATCCAGATCTGGGCCCATACAACAGAAGGGCACGAGCGGGATCCGCACAGCCATGGGGCAACTCTGACCGACGAAAACGGGGTGTTCCGTCTCGAGATGCCGCAGATCGTGCCTGCCTTCGGCCAGCCTCACGGACATCTGGCCTATGACAGTGGCGACTTTGAAACCGTGTTCCTGAGGCCGGTCATGTCAAGCGCCAGGGACAAGCGCCTGGAAGCCCACTTTGTCTTGCTGCCCGCCTGACCTTCAAAGTGCTGCCAATACGAGCTGTCCTCATCTGGGTTCTGGTTGCAGCGGCCTTGGCCATGCCAACGCTGGCGGCCGGGCTCAGTCCGCTCTTGGCCTGGCGCGAACCGGTCTATATCGCCGCAGGATTTGCCGGGATTGCCGCCCTCGCACTGCTCTTTATGCAGCCACTTCTGGCCGCCGGCGCCTTGCCAGGCCTGGCCGGTACACGCGGGCGGCGGCTGCACCGCTGGGGCGGTATGCTGCTGATTGTGGCGGTTGTCCTGCATGTGGCCGGGCTTTGGATCACCAGCCCGCCGGACGTGCTCGACGCGCTTTTGTTCCGCTCCCCAACCCCTTTTTCCGCGTGGGGTGTTGTCGCCATGTGGGCGGTGTTTGGCGCTGCGCTTCTGGCCGCAGTCCGGCGGAAGCTAAAACTGTCCCCTCGCCTGTGGCGCAGGGCGCATCTGGGGCTGGCGCTTGTTTGTGTGGCCGGAACCGTGGCCCACGCCTTGTTGATCGAGGGAACAATGGAGCCGGTCACCAAAGTGCTGCTTTGCCTGCTGGCCCTCGGGGCAAGCCTGGTAGTCGCGGCAGGCAGGATATGGGCCCGGCCTTCACCAAGACGAAGGGACCGCAGCAGACGCATCCCGCACTAGCATTTAGATGCAAGGCAGTCGCAACATTGCCGGAGCAATCGGGTGACCACCATCTGCCGGACTTTGTCCAAATCCAGCCGCTCCGCAAACTGTGATTGGCATTGCCGGCTGCCGCACAGGAGACTGCGGTCCTTATTTCTTAATTGCCTGGAGGATCTGATGCTGCGTCTTGTCCCGCTAACTGCCCTGGCAGCCCCCCTCGTCCTGTCTCTCACCGCCGTTACGGCCGCACAGGCCGACCCCGTGCGGGTATCCAGTCCGCATTCGGTGTCCGAGACCGCCGACAATCTTGTCGCCGCCGTTGAGGCGGCCGGGGCCAAAGTGTTTGCCCGGGTCGACCATGCGGGCGGCGGCAAGAGCATCGGCATGGAGATCCCGGCCAATGAGCTGATCATGTTCGGAAATCCGAACCTAGGAACACCGGTCATCCGCGATGCGCCCGAGGCAGGGCTTGATTTGCCGATCCGCGTGGCGGTCATCGAGACGGTGGACGGCACAGTGCTCGTCTATCATGATCCGGCGGATCTGGCGGCAGTCCATGGGCTGGCGGCCGACCATCCGAGCATTGCCAAAATGACCGGTGCCTTGAAAGCCCTGACCAAAAAGGCAGCGCAGTAACGCGCTGCCTTTGCAAATCCGGTCCGGATTTGCCTCACGCCGTCAGGACGGATTGAAACCCTTCAAAGCGGGGATGACCGGCATACATATGGCCGTTATTGCCCGCATTCTTATGGGCATCGTGAAACTGTTCAGAATTGGTCCAGTTGACGAAATCACCCTGACCGCTCCAAACGGTGTGGGTGGCGTAAAGGGTGGTGCCGGTTTCCTCGTCAACCGGGCCCTTCAACAGATGGAAGGTCTGAAAGCCCGGCATTTCGGCAAGGCGGGTCTCCCGCTCGCGCCAGACTGCCTCAAACTCTTCCTCATGGCCTTTCAATATGGAAAACCGGTTCATTGCCAGATACATACGCAGCTCCAGATGTCGATGATCAAGATAGATACAATCTTTTGGTGTGCGCGCAACCTGAATTATTTTCTCAAGTTTATCAAGCCATTTGATCGCGGTAACTGACTGCCCTATTTTCACGCTGTGTCCGGCACAGAAAGACAGGCCCCACCGGCCGGAAAAGACCCGGCGGCCATGCCCCGGTCAAGCGCCGGCAACCTGTCTGGAATGGGTCAGTCCGGCGATCACCCCGCGCAATTCCGCAAGCCCCTTCAGGCGGCCAATGGCCGGATAGCCCGGCTGCGCCTTGCGCTTCAGATCATCCAGAATGTCTTGACCATGATCCGGACGGAACGGAATGGACCAGTCCGCGCGCCCGGCCGCCTTGCGGTCCTGTTCCTCGTCCAGCACCGCTGCAATCAGTGCAGCCATATCGACGCCACCGTCCAGATGTTCCGATTCATGGAACGAACCGAAGAGCTGATCATGCTCCCGCGCCACATTGCGCAAATGCAGGAAATGCACGTGAGAGCCTAACCGGCGCATCATGCCGGGCAGATCATTGTCGGCCCGCGCGCCAAGAGACCCGGAGCAGAGCGTGATGCCATTGGCTGAAAGATCGACGGCCTTCACCAGACGGGCGTAGTCCGCCTCTGTCGACATGATGCGCGGCAACCCCAGCAGGCGGTAGGGCGGATCATCCGGATGGCAGCACAAGCGCAGGCCCAAAGACTGCGCATGGGGGGCCACCTGTTCCAGAAAATCGGCCTGATGGCGGCGTAAGGCTTCCTCGCCAAAGGGCTGATAGGCGTCCAGGTGCCGGCGGATATCGTCCAGGGTCAGCCGGTCATTGCCGCCCGGCAGGCCGCAGATGATATTGTCGACCAGCGCCCTCTTGAACGCGTCATCTGTCTCGGCGAAACGCCTGCGGGCCGCCTCAACCACGTCTTCGGGAAAGTCTGCTTCCGCGCCGGACCGCTTCAGGATGAAGAGATCGAACATGGCAAAATCGATCAGATCGAAGCGCATGCAGGTGGCCCCGGTCGGCACCTGATAGGCAAGATCGGTGCGGGTCCAGTCGAGCAGCGGCATGAAATTGTAGCAGATGACCTTGATCCCGGCCGCCGCCAGATTGGACAGGCTGGTCTTATAAGCCGCAACGTGGTCCTTCCAGGCCCCGGTCTGGCGCTTGATGTCTTCCGAGACAGGCAGGCTTTCCGCCACATCCCAAGTCAGAGGCGTCAGCAAATGCCCGGAGCCGGCGCGTATAAGCTCCTGACGGGCCGCGATCTCCTCAGGCATCCAGACGTCACCAGGGGCCACGTGGTGCAGGGCTGTCACAACGCCCTTTGCCCCGGCCTGGGCCACATCGCTTAGTCCCACAAGGTCCGACGGGCCGAACCACCTCCAAGTCTCATGCACCTGACGTTCCTCCAAGTCTGCCGTCCGGTGTCTACCTGTTGCACCGGTCTTTCGAACAGTCTTTGAAGGGTTGCAGAGCGCTTGTCAAATTTTTGTTGACTAGTATGGCAGTTGCGCAGATAACGATCCTGGGAGGACAGCTCGTGCAAAACGATGTCGTAACTGAAACCGGTCTTGATGAAACGGCCGCAATCGCACCGCAACTGCGGCGTTTGCTGCGCGACCGTATTGTCAAGAACAACCTCCCACCGGGCAGCAAGCTGTCCGAGGCAGAGATCGCCAAGAGCTACGGCATCAGCCGGCAACCAGTTCGCGAAGCCTTCATCAAACTTGCGGAGGAAGGCCTGATACTCATCCGGCCCCAGCGCAGCACGCTGGTCACCCGGATCGACTATCCGACCGTTCTGCAATCGCGATTCGTGCGCGAAGCGGTCGAGGCGGATATCGTCCGGCTGCTTGCAGTAGATCCGGATCCGGCCCTGGTGCGCGAATTGCGCCAGCAATTGCAGAACCAGATCAGGATCAAGGCCTCGCCTCCCGAGTTCATCAACGAGGATGAACGTTTCCACCGCACCCTTGCGGAGGCGGCGGGCAAGGAGGTTGCGTTTCAGTTTGTGGAAGGGCTGAAAAGCCAGATGGACCGGGTCCGGTTCCTGAGCTTCGAGCTGTTCCCGATTGACACGCTGATCGAGCAGCACATCGCGATCATCGACCAGATCGAAGCGGCAAACCCGGAAAAGGCGTCCGGGGCCATGCGCGGACACCTGAACGAGATCCTCAAGACTCTGCCGCAGATTATTCAGAAGAACCGGGGGTATTTCGACCGCAGCGAGGATCTGTCGGCGGAAGCCTCATCAAAACCCTAGGGAGTGACAACTATGGCATATGGATTGAAGACACTTCTGGCCGCCTGTTTCGCCACGCATTTTGCGATGGGCGCGGCAGCCGCGCAGGAGACAACCCTGAAGCTGGGCCACCTGGCCAATGAACAGAATGCCTGGCACAAGGCCGCCGTCAAATTCGGTGAGGAGCTGTCGGCCCTGACCGATGGGCGCATCGCGGTCGAGATCTATCCGAACGAATCCCTCGGCAAGGAAATCGATCTGATCAACGGCATGCAGCTTGGCACCGTCGACATGACAATCACAGGGGAAAGCCTGCAGAACTGGGCGCCGATGGCCGCCCTGCTCGCCGTCCCTTACGCCTATTCCTCCACCGAACACATGGACGAAGTGGCCGGCGGTGAGATCGGCGACCAGATCGAAGCCCAGATCATCGAAAAGGCCCGGATCCGCCCGATTGCCTATTTTGCCCGCGGGCCCCGCAACCTGACTTCCAACCGGGCGATCACCGCGCCGGATCAGCTGGAAGGGCTGAAGCTGCGGGTGCCGAATGTGCCGCTCTTTGTGGATGTGTGGAAGTCGCTTGGCGCGGCCCCGACCCCGATGGCCTTTTCGGAAGTGTTCACCAGCCTGCAGAACGGCACCATTGATGCCCAGGAAAATCCGCTGGCGCTGATCCGCTCCGCGAATTTCAACGAGGTGCAGTCCCATGTGAACCTGACCCAGCATGTGCGGTCCTGGATCTATCTGACGATTGCCGAAGCCACCTGGCAGTCGCTGAGCGAAGACGATCAGGCCAGCGTTCTGGAAGCCGCCAAGCGGGCCCAAGCCTATGAGCGCGGTCTACTGGAGGCCAGCCTGGCCGAAGACCGGGCGTATCTGGAAGGAAAGGGCATGACATTCGTGGAGGTTGACGGTGCAGCCTATGCCGCAGCTGCCAAGGATGCGGTTCTGGCCAATGTGAATGACGAGATCAAGCCCATCGTGGAACAACTCTTCGACAGCCAGAAATAAGATCCTCCCCTGGCCTGCCGCCGGCACAGTCCGTGTGGCAGGCCTTTTTTCCGGACACTCACATGAATGCCGCCCAGAAACTTAGCCATGGTCTCGACAGACTGTGCCGCGCAGGTGTCTTTCTCGCCTTCCTCATCCTGATCGCTGCGGTTCTGACCCAGGTTCTGGGACGCACCTTCGGCAATTCCCCGGTCTGGACTGAAGAACTGACCCGCTTTGCCCTGATCTACATGACCGCGCTTGGGGCAGGCCTTGCCCTGATGACGGGGGATCTGGTGAATGTGGACATTGTCTGCGACCGCCTGCCCGCCCCCTGGCCACGCGTCCTGACGGTCATCGCGTCTCTGGCAACCGCTGGACTGGCCGCGCTGCTCCTCCCCGGTGCCTGGAAATTTGTCGCGATCGGCCAGTTGCAGAAATCCCCGGCCATGGCCGTTCAAATGGACTTTGTGCATTTCAGCGTGTTTCTGCTGTTCGCCCTGCTTCTGGTCTTTGCCCTCTTGCGGGCAGCGCTTGCGGCGTTCAGCCCCGCCCCCCTGGGCTCCGGCCTTTCCCACTCCGACGATACAAAGGGCTGACCATGGACGTCTTGGTACTGTTTGCCGTCTTCATTGGTGCGCTTATTCTGGGCGTTCCCGTTGCAATTGCCCTTGGCCTGTCCTCACTCAGCTATCTTCTTCTGTCCGGGATTCCACTGGTGGTCATCCCCCAGAAAGTCTATGCCGGAATTGACGTCTTCGTGCTGTTGAGCATTCCAGGCTTCATCCTGGCCGGGAACCTGATGAACAATGGCGGCATCACGGAGCGCATCATCCGCTTTGCCAATGCGCTGGTCGGCTGGATCCGCGGCGGGCTGGGCCTGACCAATATCGGCGCCTCCATGCTGTTTGGCGGCATCACCGGAACTGCAGTGGCCGATGCGGCCTCCATTGGCGGCGTGATGATCCCCGGCATGAAAAAGGCCGGGTATCCGGCGGACTTTTCCGCTGCCGTCACAGCGGCCTCCTCCACGGTTGGCCCCATCATCCCACCCAGCGTGCCCATGATCATTGTCGGAGCGCTGAGCGGCATTTCCGTCGGCCAGATGTTCATGGCCGGGGCCATTCCGGGCCTTCTGATGGGCCTTGCCATGATGATCACCTGCTATGTGATTGCCCGCCGCCGCAATTTCCCCCGGGAGCCCTGGCGGGGAACGGGCGAACTCATGCGCGCCTTCACCAGCGCTTTCTGGGCCCTGGCTATGACCGGCCTGATCATTTACGGCCTGCTCAGCGGCATTGCCACGCCAACGGAAACCGCTGTTGTCGCCAGTGTCTACGCCTTTGTGGTCGGCGCCTTTGTCTATCGCGAGCTGCCGCTGAAACAGGTGCCGAAAATCATCGTCGACAGCGCCATTTCCGCCGCCTCCATCCTGACCCTGGTTGGTCTGGCCAACGTGTTCGGCTGGATTCTGGTCTCCGAACGTATCCCCCAGGCGATTGCCGATGCGGTTCTGTCCATCACAGACAACCGTATTCTAGTCATCCTGATCATCAATGTGCTGCTGCTCTTTGTCGGCATGTTCATGGAAACCATCGCCGCCCTGATCATCCTGTTCGTGCCGCTGCTGTCACTGGCCCAGGCGGTTGGCATTGAGCCCCTGCATTTTGCCACCTTTGCTGTCTTGAACCTGATGATCGGCCTGACGACCCCACCGGTTGGCGTTTGCCTGTTCGTCTGTTCCGGCATTGCCGGCCTGCCGCTGACGCCGGTGGTGCGGGCCATTTTCCCCTTCCTTCTCAGCAACCTGATTGTCCTTCTGCTGGTGTCCTTCATTCCGGGACTGGCCACCTGGTTGCCGGGTCTCCTCTTTCAATAGGACCTGACATGACTGTTCGCGCCTGCGTGCTGCACGCCGCCCATGACCTGCGCCTGGAAACCCGTGACGAGCCGGGTACCGGCCCGGGCGAGGTCAAGATCGAAATCCTGGCCGGCGGGATCTGCGGATCGGATTTGCACTATTATCATGATGGCGGCTTCGGTCCGATCCGGGTGCGCGAGCCAATCGCCATGGGCCATGAGGCCGCCGGACGGGTGGTGGCCGTTGGCGACGGGGTCACCAGGGTGCAGGAAGGCGCGCTGGTCGCCGTCAATCCCAGCCAGCCCTGTGGCACCTGCAGCTTCTGCCAACGCGGGGAAGAGGTGCATTGCCAGTCCATGCGCTTCATGGGCTCTGCCTACCGCCTGCCCCATGAGCAGGGCCTCTTCCGGGAACGGCTGGTGGTGCCGGAAACGCAGGTCTTTGCGTTTCACAACAAGGTTTCAGTGCGCGAGGCGGCCTGTTCAGAACCGCTCGCCGTCTGCCTGCACGCCCGGAACCAGGCCCCGAACCTGAAGGGCCTGCGTGTGCTCGTCACCGGCGCTGGTCCCATCGGCGCTCTGTGTGTGGCTGTGGCCAGGCAAGCGGAGGCGGGCCGGATTGTTGCGACCGACCTGAAAGACAAGCCCCTTGCGGTTGCCCGTCAGATGGGGGCGGACGAGACCGTGAACCTCAGCACGGACCCGGAAGGACTGGAACGCGACAAGGCGGATAAGGGCCAGTTTGACGTGGTGTTTGAATGTTCGGCCGCCCCGGCCGCCATCCGTGACGCGCTTTTGTGCCTGCGGCCACGTGGCACCATGGTGGCCGTGGGGGTTGCCGGAGACATTCCCGTGCCGCTCAACCTCATCGTCAGCAAGGAAATCAACCTGCGCGGCACCCACCGCTTCCACGAGGAGTTCGCAGCCGCCGTTGACGCCATCGACACGCGCAGCCTCTCCGTTGCCCCGATCATCAGCCCCGCCTTTCCCCTGGAACAGGCGGTGGAAGCCTTCGACTTTGCCAGCGACAAGGGCAATGCCATGAAAGTCCATATCCTCTTCAACGGCCAAACGGCCGACTAGCAAGCCTCTGTTTCTA
The DNA here is from genome assembly GCF_056160985.1 of Roseibium sp. AWQ4_290. NCBI lineage: Bacteria > Pseudomonadati > Pseudomonadota > Alphaproteobacteria > Hyphomicrobiales > Stappiaceae > Roseibium > Roseibium sp. AWQ4_290. Next base: position 211,414 of record NZ_JBSWYG010000003.1, on the reverse strand, counting down.
TTGTGGTTTCCGGGATTGAAATCCGCCAAGGCGCACGCTGCACACATCAGGCTCATTTCCATTCCACCACACGAGCGGCTGGCCGTTCTGAGAGCATTGTGCGATAAGTCTGCACGATGCTCTAATCCGCCTTGCGCACTTCGCCTGGAGTGACACCGAGTTCCGCTTTCATGCGGCTGGTCATATGGGCCTGGCTGGAAAAGCCTGTGCGGAAGGCCACTTCAGCAAGTGCCAGGGAGGTTTGACGGATCAGGTCACGGGCGCGCTCGACCCGCCGCTTCACAAGATATTTAGATGGCGAAAGACCTAGTTCTGCCTTGAACACCCGGGTGAAATGAAACGGGCTCATGTCAAGGGTCTCGGCCAGGTCCGTCAGTCTCAGGGGCGCACTTATTCGGTCTTCGATAAGCTCCAGAACCGGTTTCATCGTACAGCCTGGTTTGACCCGGCTCAGATGCGCGACATGACCCGATTTTGCGCGGACGGCGCGCAAAATGCCGAGCCCGAGAAGATAGGCTCTGCTATCCATTTCGATTGAGCTTGGCGGATCTCTGCGGTCGGCCGCACGCTGAATATAGGCGGCGGCGTCACTGCCTGCGGCCGCATCAAACAGTGCGAAGAAATCCTCCGGCTCCGCAAGCTGATCCTCTCCCAATTCCTCCGAAATCTCGCACAGGAGACCCTGGGTAAAATAGAAGTGGGCATAGTCGATCACCCCGGCAGATGCAAAAACACCCGCACTGTTCGGCTTTTGCAGGGACAGGGCGCCTTCGCTGGCAATCTCGGCACCTGCATTCATGTCAAGACGGCGCGCCTTCGCCCCGCCGATGTGATAGGTCAGAATATAGTGGTTCACACCGTCAAAGCGGGTGCCAGCCCCCAGGCTGCCCCTGTGCCGGACCGCTGGCATATTCCAGCGCTGCTCGATCCCGAAGATTTGCGGAACCGCGTCGTCGCTCCGGATGCTTCTGTAGACCAGGCAATGTTCCGGTTCAGTTTGAAAGGCGTGTCGGCCCATTGTTTCGTCTCTTCTAACGCTGCGTTTCTCAGCGCTTCAGCACTCCGCAAGTTCGTATAAAACATATGCACGAATGATGAAATAAATCCAGTTCAACGGTCCCCATCTCCTGTCCTGTCCGAACCGCAAGACCTGTTCCTGAAAGACAGTATGGAGAGAATTTATGTCGACCAAACTTGAGCTGCTGACCCCGCAAAACGCACAAGTGATCTTTATCGACCACCAGCCGCAAATGGCCTTCGGCGTTCAGTCCATCGACCGGCAGGCGTTGAAAAACAATGCGGTGGCTCTGGCCAAGTCCGCCAAGGTATTCGGCCTGCCAGTCACCTTCACGACCGTGGAGACCGAAGGCTTTTCCGGCCACACCTATCCGGAACTGCTGTCTGTTTTCCCGGAGGCCCCGCTTCTGGAGCGCACCTCCATGAACTCCTGGGACGACCAGAAAGTCCGCGATGCATTGGTCAAGAACGGCCGCAAGAAGGTGATCGTGTCCGGCCTTTGGACCGAAGTCTGCAATCTGATGTTCTCGCTCGATGCCATGCGCGAAGGCGGATACGAAATCTTCATGGTCGAAGACGCGTCCGGCGGCACTTCCCAAAGCGCCCACGACATGGCCATGCAGCGCATGATCCAGGCTGGTGTCGTGCCCGTCACATGGCAGCAGGTGCTTCTGGAGCTCCAGCGTGACTGGGCGCACAAGGAGACCTATGACGCAGTGATGGACATTGTCCGCGAGCATTCGGGCGCCTATGGCATGGGCGTCGATTATGCCTACACCATGGTTCACAAGGCGCCCGAGCGGGTTGCCCATGGCGAACGGCTTGACCCGGTTCCGGCAGCGCAGACAAGTGCTGCCGCCTAAAGCCCTGTCCGCTTACCGTCACCTGCGCCTGATCCGAATGCGCAGGTGACCGGGCCTTTCCCTTTTCCAGCAACGGCTGAACACACACCGCCGCCTTGTGCGGCAGGAGATCTCTCATGCCTCTTCACCGCCGACAGTTTCTTCAGGGCGCCTCGGCGCTTCTGGCTTCAAGTTCCGTGTCCCCGGCTCTGGCGCAGGCCTCTGCGGCCCATGCGGATCTGGTGGTTCTGAACGGCCGCATCACAACCATGGATCCGGCCCGGCCGGAGGCCAGCGCACTTGCCGCCCGCGGCGACCGTTTCATCGCCATTGGAAGCGAGGCGGACGTGACCCCGCTGATCGGTCCCTTTACCCAGGTCATCCGGGCGAACGGCAAGCGGGTCATTCCAGGTCTGATCGACAGCCACACCCATTCGATCCGGGGCGGGGTCAACTACAATCTGGAAGTCCGCTGGGATGCAGCCGACAGTCTTGAAGAGGCGCTGCACCTTCTGCGCCTTCAGGCCGGCCGCACCCCCGAAGGGCAGTTCATCCGTGTGGCCGGAGGGTTTTCCGAATTCCAGTTCAAGGAAAAGCGTCTGCCGACCCGGGCCGAACTTGACAGCGTCGCCCCCAATCACCCTGTGCTGATCCACTATCTCTACAAGATGACGCTGCTCAATAGCCGGGCGGTCTCGTATTTCAACTATGACAAGGCGGACCACCCAACCTATCCGGGCGGCCTGATCGAGAAGGACGCCGGTGGCGTGCCAACCGGCCGCCTGCTGGCTGCTCCGTCCGGCCTATTGATGTACAAGACCCTTAGCCAGGCGCCAAAACTGTCGATCAGGGACCAGATCAACTCCTCCATGCAGTATATGGACGAACTGAATTCGCTCGGCATCACGTCCGTGTCGGACGCGGGCGGTGGCGGTATGGAGTTTCCCGAGGCCGACCCTTACAAGGTCATCAATCACATGCACCGCGAGGGCCTGCTGACCACCCGGATCGGCTATCACACCTTCCCACAGGTGAAGGGACGCGAACTCGACGATTACACCGCATGGACAGACACGTTCACGCCTGGAACCGGCGACGACATGCTGAAACTTGTCGGAGCAGGCGAGAACCTGACCTGGGCGTCCTATGATTATGAGATTTTCGGTGACCCCCGTCCAGAGATTGACCGGGATGCGGAAGAGATCCAGCACAAGATCATGACCCTTCTGGGCGAAAAGGGCTGGGCCTTCCGCCAGCACATCACCTATGACGAGACCGGCGACCGGCTCTTGAAAGTCTACGAGGATGTCGCCAAGGGCGCCGGGCTCGTCGATGGCTGGTTCGTCGACCATGTCGAAACGTTTTCCAAGCGCAATCTGGAACGCATTGCGGAGCTTGGCGGCGGCATCGCCCTGCAAAACCGCCTTCAGTTCCAAGCGGAAGACTTCGTGCGCAATTATGGAGCGGAGAAGCTCAAGACAACACCGGATTTCCGTTTCATCATGGATCTCGGCGTGCCCATGGGCGGCGGCACCGATGCCACACGTGTGACCTCCTATAATCCCTGGTACTCGATCCAGTGGATGGCCACCGGGCTCTCACGCGGCGGCATGCGCATGTATGACGATGCCAATCTGCTCACCCGTGAAGAGGCTTTGCGCACTTGGACAACCGGATCGGCCTGGTTCACCGGCGACAGAGGCCGCAAGGGTGCGATCGCCGAAGGCCAGCTGGCGGATTTCGCCATTCTGGACCGGGACTATTTCGCCGTCACCGACGCGGAAATCGCCCGCATTACCTCCGCCCTGACTGCGGTGGACGGCAAGGTCGTCTTTGCCCGTGGAGAACTGGCCCATCATGACCTGCGCCACGTGCCTCCGGTCAGTCCCGACTGGTCCCCGGTGATCACCTTCGGCGACACCCGCAACAGCTGACCCCTTGAAACGACCCGGTCACCTGGACCGGGTCCCCCCTTTCGGCGCAACTCCGGAGAGCCTTTCCCATGACTTTCGCTGACGTGACCCATGCAGACATGATCCTGACCAACGGAAAGGTCACAACCTTTGACCCGGCCCGCCCGGAAGCGGATGCCATTGCCATCAGGGACGGCAGGATCCTGGATGTTGGCGCGGCCGCAGACCTGCTGCGGTTTCAGGGCCCCGGCACCAGGATGATCGACCTGCAGGGCAAGCGGGTGATCCCGGGCCTGATCGACAGCCACACGCATATCATCCGGCAGGGAAACAATTTCGCCATGGAGCTGCGTTGGGACAGTGTCCCCTCGCTTGCAGATGGTCTGGCCATGCTGAGGGCCCAGGCTCAGCGCACACCGGCGGGCCAGTGGATCCGGGTCGTCGGCGGCTGGTCCGCCGACCAGTTCGCGGAGAGACGGCTGCCGACCCTTGAAGAGATCAATGCGGCCGCACCGGACGTTCCGGTTTATGTTCTGCATCTTTATGACCGGGCCTGGCTGAACAAGGCCGCCCTGCGGGCCCTTGGAATCGACAGCCACTATTATGAGCCTTTCGTTTCCGGGCGCCTGGAACGGGACAGCAATGGCGTGCCCACAGGCCTTGCCCTGGCCCGCCCGAATGCACAGCCGCTTTACGCCTTGCTCGACATGGCTCCGAAACTTGAGTTTGAGCAGCAGATCCTGTCCACAAAACACTACTTCCGGGCCCTCAACGCGCTCGGACTGACCTCAGCGCTGGATTGTGCCGGTGGTTTTCTGAACTACCCGGATGATTACGGCGTGATTTCCGAATTGAACCGGCGCGGCGAACAGACCGTGCGCATCGGCTATCAGCTCTTCGCACAACGGCCAACCCTGGAACTTGATGACTTCAAGCGCTGGCACGACATGGTGAAACCTGATCAGGGCAACGCCTATCTGAAATGCGTCGGCGCCGGGGAAATGCTCGTGGCCTCCGCCTATGATTTTGAGGATTTCTCCTATCCAAGGCCCGAACTGCCCAAACGCATGGAAGGCGACCTCAGACCGGTGCTTGAGTTCCTCCTGGAGAACCGCTGGCCGATCCGTTTTCACTGCACCTATGAAGAAAGCGCACACCGCCTGTTGACGGTTCTGGAGGAGGTTGGCCGCGACAAGGGGCTCGACGCGCTCAACTGGATTTTCGACCACGGCGAAACGATTTCGGAAAAGACAATGGAATGGGTCGCCCGGCTCGGCGGGGGCATTTCGTATCAGAACCGCATCGCCTTTCAGGCGACTGCCTACAAGAACCGTTATGGCGAAGCAGCCCTCAGGCAGGTGATGCCGGTGCGCAAAATGATGGCCTCCGGGGTTCCTCTTGCCGCCGGAACCGATGCGACCCGTGTGTCGTCCTATAATCCCTGGCTGGCAATCCACTGGGCCGTCTCCGGCAGGGGGCGGGGCGGCGATGTCATCTGGGCCGCTGAGAACAGGCTGAGCCGGGAAGAGGCCTTGCGGCACTGGACAGCCAACGGCGCCTGGTTCAGCCGGGAAGAAGGCCTCAAGGGCCAGATCACCCCTGGCCAATTCGCTGATCTCGCGGTGCTGGACCGGGATTATTTCACGGTCCAAGAGCATGAGATTGCCGATATTTCATCCGATTTGACCCTGTCCGGTGGCGCAATCGTTCATGCCAAGGGCAGCTTTGCCGAACTTGCCCCCGCACCGCTTGCCGAGTTGCCCGACTGGTCGCCCTTGCCGTTTTTCGGCGCACCCGGCGCACCGGGCGAGCAGGGTCGCTTCAGCTAGAACACAACCGGTCCTTTCAGGAGAACAACATGACTGCAACTCCCTATCTCGTGTCTCTGGGGATCGGCCTTGGTGTCGGCGTTCTCTATGCGCTGCTTGGCACCCGCTCCCCGGCCCCGCCGGTGATCGCTCTTTTGGGTCTTCTTGGCATGCTGGCGGGCGAGACGGCCGTTACCTGGATCAAGGACAGGATGACCAGCCGGGAAGCCGCCGCCCAGTGCCTTCACGGCAAAAGCTTTGCCGTAACAAAAACGCCCCGGCGGGAGGACAGACCGGCCCAAGACATCACAAACGCCTAGTGTGGTGGAATTGAAATCCGCCTCATTCGCGCAGCGCACGCCGTAGCGTGTTTCCGTTCCGGAAATCACATTAGAAACATAGTCTTACCAGTCACCCTCATGGAACTGAAATTCGTTCTGAACATGCTGGAAAATGAGACGAACTTCAGATCGCGTTGACTAACGGCTTCCTGAAAGGACCAGACCCCATGACAACGGCACCCTCTGACGAGCCCACCCAGGATATGAAGGCCTCAAAGTCCGGGACGCAGGGTGGCGGCGCCTGGGCACCGTTCCAGTCCCTTCCCTTTGCCCTGCTCTGGACCGCCACAGTCGTCTCCAACGTCGGCACCTGGATGCATGATGTCGGAGCGGGCTGGCTGATGACAACCCTGTCTCCCAGCCCGGTGATGGTGTCGCTGGTTCAGGCGGCAACAACCCTGCCTGTGTTTCTGTTTGCGCTCCTTGCGGGCGCGGTGGCCGACAGTGTTGACCGGCGGAAACTGCTGCTCATTGTCAATCTTCTCATGGGTGTCCTGGCGGGTCTGTTCGCCATTCTTGTGGCCAGCGGGCAGGAAAGCATCGAACTGCTTTTGATCTTTACCTTTCTGCTCGGTACCGGAGCAGCCTTTGCCGCGCCCGCATGGCAGGCGATCGTGCCCAGCCTGGTTCCGAAAAAGGACCTTGCAGCAGCCGTGGCCCTCAATTCCATGGGCATCAATATCAGCCGCGCCATCGGCCCGGCCCTGGCCGGAGTGCTGATCACCGCCGTTGGGCTTGCTGCCCCCTTTGCGCTGAATGCGATCAGTTTCATCGGTATTCTGGCAGCGCTCATCTTCTGGAAACAGGATCGGGAGACCACCCGGCACCTGCCGCCGGAACCTGTTTTCAGCGCTATTCAGACCGGGCTGCGTTACGCTCTTCACAGTCCTGCCCTGAAGGCAACGCTTGTGCGGGCCGTTGCCTTTTTTCTCTTTGCCAGCGCCTATTGGGCGATGCTGCCACTGATCGCCAAGAACCTGCTTCAAGGCGGCCCCGGCCTTTACGGACTGCTGCTTGGCTTTGTCGGGGCCGGTGCGGTTCTGGGCGCCCTGCTTCTGCCAAAGCTTCGAAAGCAGCTAGGGGCAAACAACACGGTGGCCGCCGGAACATCGGGAACCGCTCTGGCGCTTCTGGTCTTCGCGCTGGTTCCGTCAGAGCTTGCCGCTTACGCTGTGTCCCTGCTGGCCGGATTGTCCTGGATCGCGGTGCTGTCGAGCCTGAATGTCTCGGCCCAGGCCTCGCTGCCCGAATGGGTGCGCGCCCGGGGACTGTCGATCTATCTGACTGTCTTTTTCGGCTCCATGAGCCTGGGAAGTGTGATCTGGGGGCAAGTTGCGTCTTTCGCCTCCATCCCCACCGCTCTGATTGCCGCCGCCGCCCTGCTTCTCGGTTTCCTTGCCCTGGTGCGGCAAGTTCCCTTAACCTCCGTGGGCACGCTTGACCTTGCCCCGTCCGCCCATTGGCCAGCCCCCCAGATCAGCGGGGAACTGGAACCGGACCGGGGACCGGTCATGATCCTGATCGAGTACCGGGTCAAGCCCGAAGACACCAGGAGTTTTCTGGCTGCACTCAGGGCCTTTTCCGGACAGAGGCGGCGGGACGGCGCCGTGGACTGGCACATCTTTCAAGACGGCGAAGAAGAAGACCTCTGGACGGAATGTTTCATCGTCTCCAGCTGGCTCGACCATTTGCGCCAGCATGACCGGGTCACCCGGACAGATGCGGATTTGCAGGGCAACCTGCACACTTTCCACACCGGGGAGGCCCCCCCAAAAGTTCGCCATCTGATCGCCCCGAAGCGGTAGCTTGCGAAGGCCTCTGGCCCGAGCCCATCGCGTTCCGGCTGGCGGTCACACCGGCTCTGGCGCTGCCCGGGTCGTGCCACGCTGGATCAGGGATACATCGCAGGTTTCCACCTGTTGCGGCAGATCCGGATTTTGCAGGCGGTGCATCAGAAGGGCCAGGGTGATGTCGCACAGATCTTGGCGGCTTTGCAGGATCGTGGTCAGGTCATAGGATTTCCAGGAAGCCTGCACGATATCGTCATAGCCCATGACCTGCATGTCGTCAGGAACCTTGATGCCGAACTCGTAGCGCAGGCCGTCCAGGACCCCTAGGCCCAGATAGTCGGCGGTGCAGAAAAGCCCGTCGATCTCATCTTTCAGTGCGCCGACAAAAGCGGCTGCCTCCAGCCCGCCGTCATAGGACTGGGTGCCCCGGGCGATGTAGCGGACAGGAATGCCTTCATCCAGGGCCGCCCGTTCAAATGCTCGCGCCCGGCCCTTGATGGAATAGGACGAACGCTCCGGGGTCACGACCGCCAGTTTACGGCAGCCCCGAGAGACAAGATGTTCAAACGCGAGGCGCCCACCGGCCTCAAAGTCAGTGACCACCCGGTCAACCGGCGCGCCCGGGTCGCGCTTGTTGACCACCACCAGAGGCACCCCGTTTTCAAGGCATTCCCGGCATATCTCCTCCGGTGGTGTGTCTGAGGTGACGATCACCCCCGCGACGCTGTATTGCAGCAGCGAACCGATCAGATCAGCCACATCGGCCTCCGGATCGCCCCTTAGCAGAATGGGCCGGAACCCAAGCTCCAGAAGCCCGTGGGAGAGAAGGTCCACCTGCTCGGCCCGGAACGGATTGTCGAGATCAGCAGCCACAAGACCGACAAGATCCGATTTCTGCTTGTGCAGGGAGCGGGCCAGCACGTTCACCCGGTAGCCCAGTTGCCGGGCGGCCTTTATCACCTTCTCCCGGGTTTCCGCCGACACGCTGGCGCCATCGGTAAAGGTGCGCGACACGGCGGAGCGGGAGACCCCCGCAAGCCGGGCGACATCAAAGGAATTGACCTGCTTTTTCGACGGTCCTTGATCAGGCATGGCTGGACGGCCGTTCTGACGCTTGCGCGCTCAGCCTGCGGACAAGAAACGGCGCATTCACGTTGAATAGATCCGGCTGCAGCCCGGCAAGTTTCAAAATCACGTCTGGCGCGTCCCCCATATAGGCGATCATAACCTGACGGCCCGCTGCCCGCACAGCCGCAATAGCCTCCTCCCCCGCGTTCGATGCATTGAATTCCACAATATCTGCGTCAAACGCCGTCAGGCAGGCCTCCAAAGAGCCATAGTCCTCAGGCCGGACCATCAGCCGCGCCTCTGGAATGGCCGCCCGGATGTCCCGTAAAAGAGTTTGATCGAACGACCAGAAGAAAACACTGTCGCTTGGCAGCCGGTCCAGGACTGTGTGTGCCGTCCTGACCGGGTCCGCCTGTTTCAGCTCCACATAAAGCTTGCCGCCTTTTTCAACGGCCAGGGCGAGAACCTCACCCAGCTCAGGCAGGCCTTCGCCGGCAAAAAACGCGTCAAAGCTGTGTCCGGCGTCCAGATGTTTGAGGGCGGCCAGCGTCTGCTTGCCAAGCGCCCCCCCACCTGAGGTCGTGCGCTCCAGCTGCGCATCATGATGAACCACCAGATGCCCGTCAGCGGTCTCGCGCACGTCGATTTCCACATAGGCAAAGCCCGCGTCCCAGGCGGCCCGTGCGCTGGCCAGCGTGTTTTCCGGTGCGATCCGGCAGGCGCCGCGATGGCAGACCATCTCCGGCAGGGCTGCGTCCTCATACCGGTATCGAGCAATCATTTCCGGCTGGTCAGAGCAAATGCCAAGCAAAGGCATCCGCACCAGTTCGCGCAGCACCTCTGCCCGTTCCTCATGCCAGGTCACCACCGGCAGGCCCAAGACCTCAGCTTGGCGGAAAAAAGCCGCGTCCAGCAGGCGGTCCGGGCGCGCAGAGGCCTTTTCCCAGCACGGGTGAACAATCTCGGCTCCGCAGGCCTGCGCCAGTGGAAACGGATCCTGGCCGCATCCCACCAGCAGGGATACCGGATAGGGGCACCCAGCCGCCTTGAGGCTTTTGCAATCCTCCGGCGTGTTGGCACCGGCAATCACTTTGCCGATCCGCTGTGCCTTCAGGATCTCGATTGCAAGCGCTGCCGCGTCCCCCTCCTTGGCATCCAGATAGATGCCGGTTCCAAGTGCTGCGGCCAGCCGCGCCACCTCTTCAAAGGCGGGTGCCGGACGGCCTGCGGCTGCGGTGACGGCAAACAGTTCTTGTGAAGAGATCTCTGAAAGCGGGTGAATGTTCCCAGCGCCCATGTTCAGATTCGCATCGTGAAAAGCCACTGGCACACCGTCGCGGGTCAGGCGGATATCCACCTCCCACATGTCAGCGCCCAGCTCATGGGCAACTTGAAATGCCCGCAAGGTGTTATCGAACGCATAGGCGCTGGCCCCGCGATGAGCGATGGCCAAGGGGAGGCCCGTATGCGCGCGCACCCAGTTCTTGTCCGGCAGGAAAGCAGCCATCAGCGCACCGTCACAACCGGTTGCCATCCGGGCCGAAGGCGAGGATGCGATCCTGGGCGATGCCCCAGCTGACCTCCTGCCCAAGCTGGAACCCGCCACCCTGCGGCTGGATGGAGCGCAGTACAGAGCCATTTTCCAGCGTGACGTCGTAAAGCTCCTCACGGCCCTGTGTCTCGACAAAACTGATCCGGCCGGGGACTTTCAGCGCATGGCCGGGCTGGAAAAATTCCGGCCGGATGCCAAGGCGCATGGCCGCACCGGCCGCTGGAACGGCAATGCCGGAGGGAACGGGCAGAGTGATGTCGGACTTGGCGAGCCGGAAGCCCCCCTCCCCGGCCAGGCCCTCCAGAAATGCAATGGGAGGATTGCCCAGGAACCCGGCGACAAAATCCGACTTGGGGTCTTCATACATCTCTTTTGGGGCCGACAATTGAACGATCTGCCCCTTGTCCATGATCGCGATCCGGTCGCACATGGACATGGCTTCCACCTGATCATGGGTTACCAGAATGGCAGTGATACCGGTCTGCTGCTGAATGCGCCGGATTTCGGAGCGCATTTCCAGCCGCAGTTTTGCATCCAGATTGGCCAGCGGCTCGTCCAGAAGCAGAATGTCGGGCTTGCGCACCAGCGCCCGTGCCAGGGCAACCCGCTGCTGCTGGCCGCCCGACAGCTGCACCGGACGGCGCTCCAGAAGCTCGCCGATATGGACCAGACCGGCAATCTCCTGCACCTTTCGGTCGATCTCTGCCTTGCTCTCCTTGCGCACTTTCAAGGGGAAGGCGATGTTCTGATAGACATTCATATGCGGGTACAGCGCGTAATTCTGGAAAACGACCCCGACATTGCGGTTCTGCGAGGACACCGCCGTGACATCCTCCCCGCCGAACAGAAGACGTCCGCCATCCATGCGGTGAATGCCGCAGACCGCAAACAGGGTTGTCGACTTGCCGCAGCCGGACGGGCCGAGAAGCGCCAGCATTTCACCGCTGGCAATGTCCAGGGACATGTTCTCGATCACGGTCGTCTCACCAAAGGTCTTGGTGAAGTTTTCGATTGAGATCCGCATCAGCCCTTCGTGCCTCCGCCATAGATGTTCATGAGTTGCTTGTTGAAGATCAGATAGATGACGATGACCGGCAGGGCGTAGAACACACCCACGGACTTGAACATGTTGAAGTCCGGCTTCACGTCATCAAAGATCAGGTTGGAGAGATAGGTGGACAGCACCTGTGCGCTGCCGCTGGGGGCCAGCACCTGCGGAATGATGAACTCACTCCACGCGGACAGGAAGATGAACACGCCGAGCGCGGCAATCCCGGGCTGAACCTGGGGCAGAACCAGTTTCCAGAAAACGGTGAACCGGCTCGCCCCATCCTGAAGGCCGGCCATCTCGATCTCCCAGGGCACCGTGTCAAAGAACCCTTTCATGATCCAGATGCCGAGCGGCAGTTCCAGGGCGGTCTTGACCAGAATGACCCCGATCAGCGTGTTGTAGAGGCCGATCATCTGCAGGATCAGAAAGATCGAGATGATCAGGGTGATGGTCGGGAAGGCATGCAGGGTCAGGATGCTGCCGAGAAAGAACCGCTTGAACGGCAGGTTCAGCCGCGACAGGGCATAGCCGCAGGTCACCGAGGCGGTCACATTCAGCACCATGGTGCTGGTGGCAAAGATGAACGTGTTGAGCGTGACCGCCCAGATGCTGACGCGGCCTGTCTCCGGCTCTTCCCACAGGAAGCGCCAGTGCCGGAGCGTGAACCGGTCCGGAATGAGCGACCCGGCCGTGCTGTCGGTCACCGTGTCGACGAAGAGATAGACATACATGGTCACCAGCGGCATCGACAGCACGGCCAGCAGCAGAAACAGGGGCCAGGAGCGGAAATTTACAGACGACATGGCGCTCTCCCTCACTGTTCGATCCGTGGTTTGGCCACGAGATCGTTGAAATTGAACACCCGCAGATAGGCTAGCGATGCTAGCACCCCGACAGCCACCAGCACGAGGGCCATGGCCGAGCCGAGCCCGTATTGGAGATTGCCTGCATAGTTGTCGAGTGCGGTGTGGAACGCCATCAGCGCCCAGACTTCCGTTGCCCCGCCCGGCCCGCCATCGGTGGCCAGGAGGATGTATTCGAAACTGGTCAGAAGCGAGAGCGTGGTGTAGGCGCAGATGAACATGACCGGCCAGCGCAGTTGCGGCAGGATGATGTAACGCACCTGCTGCCAGCGCGAGGCGCCGTCCACTTCGCTGGCATGGAGCATGGACTGCGGGATGGCCTTGATAGCGCTGCCGAACAGGATCATGCCCAGCGAGGCGCCGACAAACCCGTTGATCAAGACGATGAACACCCAGGCATTCACCCCCGTATCCAGCATCCAGTTGCGCGGCGGCACCCCGAAATTCGCCAGGAACGACGACAGGAACCCGGTGTCCCAGGCCAGCCATTTCCACATCAGAACAAAGATGACATTGGGCAGAATGCGCGGCAGGAACCAGATCGCCCGGAACGTGGTGGCAGAGGCTGAGGGTAGGTAGAAGGTGGTGATGGCCAGAAACAGCCCCAGGCCGACCGCGACCGCCAGGGTCAGCACCACGTAAAGCAGCGTGTTGCCCGCCACCCGCCAGATATAGGGGATCTGTGCCATCAGCTTGAAATTGCCGGAAGTCCAGGTCCAGCCGGTATAGACAGTGCGGGTGAGCAGCTGTGCCTCCTCCGCCGTCATCTGCACGCCATTCTGCCGGGCGGCAGACAACAGCCCGTCAGCGGTCTCATAACGGGTGTTGATCACGGAGCGTTTGAAAAGATCAGCGGCTTTCTTGAGATCCCGTGTCGAGCGCGGCCGGGTTTTCAGCTTGCGCAGGGCCCGTTCCAGGTCCCGGCGGCTTTGAAAGTGCTCTCCCTGCAGCCGCGCGCCGATCTCGCTGGCAAAGTCTTCACCATAGACAGCGGCGACCTCGGAGATCCCGGTGCTATCGACCGTGTAGGATTGTGTGCCGAGCGCCTCGACAAAGGCTTTCTGCGCGCCCGCATCGGTCAGGCGGCGTAAGGAGGCTGCGTTGATCTCATAGGCCCCGCCCATGATGCCCGTTGCGGTGCTCATGTTGGTGAAGGCAAACAACACGGTCAGCAGGACAGGAGCCAGAAACAGGAACAGGATGATCAGAAAGGCAGGCGTCAGAAAGCCGAGGCCCAGCAAATATGTGCGCCGCATCAAACAACTCCGGAAATTACCTAAGAGGCCCTAGAAAAAGGCCCGGGCGGCGGGAAAGGGAGAAAACCGCCACCCGGAGTGCAGCCCAAAGCCCGGCTTAGTGTCCGCTCCCCGTCGCTGAGGAACCTTCACGGCCAGGCCTTGAGGCCGCTGCGCCAGACCGGTTCAAAAGCCGGCGCAGCGGATCAGCGCTTAGCGGACAATCAGCTCATCGCCGAGGGTGGCTTTCATTTCCGCTTCAACTTCGGCCACAGCTTCTTCAGGGGTTTTGGTGCCGGTCCAGGCTGTTTCCAGACCCTTGAACATGATCTGGGAGAACTGGCCGTACCCGGTGTGATTCGGCTGGGCGTTGGCATGAACCAGCAGGCGCTCGGTGGCTTCAGCCGCCCATCGGTCATTCGCATAAAGTTCGATATTGGACTGCTGATGGGCAATGCCCAGATGCGCGGATTTGATCGCATGCAGGGTGTTGATGCGCGGTTCCGAAGCGATCTTGATCAGCTGGGCAGCGATCTCGACTGCTTCTTCGTCGTCCTGTTTCGTCAGCAGATAGGCAAGCGGATGGGTGATCGTGTTGGCACGGCCTTCGCCTTTTTTGCCCGCCGGGATCAGGGTGAACTGGATGTTGCCGAAGAAGTCCTTCAGGCCTTCCTTGCCGGTGTAGCGGGCATAGTGCCAGGTGCCGCCATGCCACAGGGCCGCCTTGCCGGACGCCACTTCCGCATACCACTGGTCCCATTCCGTGCCCAGATGGTTTTTGCGGGTGACCCCAGCTTCTACCGCGTCCACGAAGAACTGGTAGAATTCGGTCATCGCCTTCTTGTCCAGAAGCAGCTTGCCAGTTTCCTTGTCCTGCAATTCTCCGCCGAAGGACTGGTAGAACTGGGCGTAGTCCGGACCGTTGGACACGCGTGGATAAAAGCCGTAGCCCTTTTCGACAATTTCCATGTCGACGGCTTTCTTGGCATCTTCCAGAACGTTCTGGAGCGTGTAATCGCCGGATTCGACCCGGCCCGGCAGCGCGTCGATTTCCGCGTCGGTGTAACCGATCTTGCGCATCGTGTCTTTCCAGAAAAAGAACGGGCGGCTTTCGGAATCTTGCGGCAGGCCATAGACAACGTCATTGTAAGACGTGATCTCGATCAGGTTGTCGTAGATATCGTTGATCGGCCAGGCATCCATGTCGACATAGTCTTCGACCGGAACAATCAGGCCGGCCTGGCTCCAGGGGGCAATGTCCAGGTGGCTGGTCACAACGATGTTCGGCGCGTCACCGGCTTCCGCCGCCAGGGTGACAGCCTGTTTGAAGGCCGCCCAATCGGCAAAGTCGCGTTTCTTTTCGACCGTGATGTGAAGGTCCTTGCCGGCAATATTGTATTCACGCTCCAGCAGATCGGCCGCCATGGAAATGGCGTCCAGACGGTAGACATCACTGTCATTGGAACCGCCGGCCCACACGGTGATGGTCAGATCCTTCGCCTGGACTTCACCGGCAGCCGCTGCTGCCGTGAGCGCCAGAACGGCCGCCGCAGCGGACTGGCGCAATTTGGAAACAAGAGTGGTCATCAGTCTCACCTGTCTTGGTCATGCGCCGTTTCCGGGAGGGGAAAAACTAGCGCCGTATCGTCTTTTTGCACACGTGTGCAGGTGGACAAATACTGACGTGTCATTACGCTGATATGACAGTCGGGCATTTGCAGGAAAAGACGAGGGCCAGTTCACGGACATACGGGCTGTGCCTGTCCGCTGTGTGCGTGTCGCGTTCCTTCAGATTCAAGCCATTATGTCTTTTGCGCTGAAATCCCTGAGGGGAAGCGCAGCAGGCAAGTCCGATTGAACTGAATTTGCATGTCCTGTGATTTTTCCGGAACAGACCAGTGCAGGTTCTTTCACCCGGGCCTTTCAGGCGGACATGGTGATCCGCAAGAAGGCTGGAGCAGCCTTTCAGGGCTTTGCTGGCGTCCTGCTATCAGCCGCCGGGCCCTCCTGCGGCGCCAGCCCGTCGAAATACCGGGCCCAGGCGCTGTCCTGCTGCAACAACACATCGTAGCACGGGGTCAGACGATAGCGCGAGCGGCGCGCAAGCGCCGGTTTGAAATGCTCAGCCAAAGCATGCTGCTGGGCTTCAGCAGGGCATTTGGGCTCCAGAATCAGCTCGGTCGCGTCCAGGGCCGCTGCGGTTTCGGGCGTCAAGGGCGGCACGGTCCGCCCCGGCGCGGCGCCGATGCTGACATGCCGCGGTGCTTCACGCCCCATGAGGAAGGCCAGTGGACTGGTGAAATCGAGCAGATAGACCGTCTTGGCATGACGCCCGACCACGGTCTCCAACCGGACAAGCGCAGCCACGGCAGCGCTCAATTCCTGAAGATAGAGCGTCTGGAAGTCCGGATCGGCAAAGAGAGCGGGGGCCGGAAGCTCCCCCTCTGCCGCCAGTTCCTCAAAAGTGCCTGGATGGCCGCTATAGGCCGCGCGCATATGCGCGGCCCGCTCCAGCCAACGGGGCTTGGCAGAGACCCGGCCAAGCCCACCCAGATTGGCCGCATCCACCCGTTCATAACTTGGCAACCGCACAAGCGTTCCGGCGGCCCGGCTGATCATGTCGGCCGTCATCGGCACCACAATGAAGGCCACCGCCACAAGCGCAGCCCAGCGCCAGCCCGCCTCAGGGCGCAACGGCAGCAGCGCCAGCAGCAAAAGCGCAGGCAGCATGACCGCATAGGGATGGCTGCCGGTGTTTTGCGTCTCAAACAGGACGCCGCAGAACAGCGACACCGAGATCCAGATCCAGGGCCGGTCGAAGGGCGCCCGGATCCACGCAGCCTCCTCTTTAGGGGGTCTGACAAGCGGGGCCAGCGGCAGCGAGCACAGGATGAGTGTTGCCAACACCACGTCGAACCGGTTTTCAACCGCCCGCAACAGCCGCTTGCCCTCACCTTCGCTGTTCAGCGACAGCAGGGTCTGAAGATCGCCAAGATAGGCGCTCACCAGCCCGGTGGCCCATTCCACACAAAGCGTGGTCCATAGGCAGATCACGGTGGTGGCCAGCGCTGTGCGCCAGGACAGGCGCCCGGCTGCAAACCCCAGAAGAAACAGCGGCCCCACGGCCACGAAGGCCGTAATCTTGCAAAAGGCAAGGGCCAGCAGAACCAGGCTGAACACCGCCACCTGCACCCAGGCGCGCCGCAGAAACAGGATGGCGGCCGAAGCCAGAAACATCAGATGCGCCGCATTGCGGTTGTAGATGCCATAGCCATCCACCCCCGGACTGTGCGGCCCGCCGGGATTGAAGGGAAGCGCGCTCATGACCAGCCAGGGGATCACCAGTCCCCAGACGGCCACCGGCCCATGGCGGCGCGCATCCCGCAGGATCACGATCAACAGCGGAGCCGTCAGCGGCAGCCATTGAAACTGGGTCAGCAGGACCGGATGCGCGGACGGAAACACCCGGTAGCCCAGCCAGGCCAGAAAATATTCCAGGGGCCCGGCAGGGGCGAGAAAATCAATCCCGGGCAACTGGCCGGTCTCGATCCGCCCGATCGCGTCATAATAGATAAACGTGTCCCAATAGAGCGGCCCGACCGGCAGTACCAGCGGCACGCAAAGGATGCCAATGGCTGCCAGGCAAAAGACTGCGACGCAGACAACAGCCAGCTGGAAATGGGCCTGACCGGACGCCGCACCCGGAAACGCAAAGGCCGGGGCCGCAGCTCCTCCGCGGTGCACGGCGCCCCCACCGGCGCGGTCTGCGTGTTTGGTATCTGCCGCCCCCGGCACGTTTTGCATCACTCCAGCACCCAAGACATGATTGGAACAGGGCAATTGTGACAGGGACAGATTAAGATTGGCTTAGGTGACCGATAGATCGCCGCCCTTTGCGCCCCAAGACCCAGGCCAGCGCAAGACCCCGCACCAGATTCCACCTCAGGCGCGGTCTCAGACCCAAACCCGGGTGAGCTTTACATTTCTTTACAGAGCGGACGAACACCAGAAACTGGCCCGGCCTATTTCTGTTTGCGGCAACGGAGCGCTGACTGTGCCCCGAAGAGCCGCCAGGAAACACCGACCGCCCCCACCCTGGTGTTTCCTGGCGGCGCCACTCTTCCGGCCTTCCACCGTCAGCTCTCCGGGCGCTGCCGTGCGGCTCCCTGCCGGCCGGATCTCTTGAGCCCTATCCCGCCAAAGAGAACCCGGCCATCTGCCGCGCATCGGCGCTGCCCGCCTCGCATCTTGTTCAAGACAGGAGTCCCCCCATGCTGAACAAACTTGAGAATTCCCGTTTCAAGACCCCCACCGTCCGGACAAGCCGCGTGATTGCGGCCGGCCTGCTCAGTGCCGGTATTCTGGCCACCTCTGCCATGGGCGCCAGCAGCGCACCGCAAACCTCCGGCTTGAAGGATCTGACGTCGCAGATGTCGGCTGATGCCGCCACCACCGTGCTGCCGGGCCTTATCAAGGCTGGCTGGCGCCCCGGTGGCCCGGGAGGCCATGGTGGACCCGGCGCCCCTGGAGCTCCTGGAGGCCCCGGTGGACATGCCGGACCGGGCGGACCGCGTGATCCAGGCATGCTGTTCATGCTGAGCGATGCCGATCTTGCCGCCGAGCTGAGCCGGATGGTCCGTCATGCGGCCATCGAAATCGACGCGACGCCTGAACAGGTGAAGCAGATCCTGGCAATCGTCACCCCGCTTGCCCTGGAGCTGAAAGACACCCGTGGCCAGTTTGACACGGTCGGCAAGGATCTGAAGGCCCTGCTGCTGGCTGATGAGGTGGACGGCTTTGCCATTGAGGCCCTGCGGGCGGAAAAACTGGCGCTGGCCGATGACATCAGCAAAAAGGTGACCAAGGCCCTTGTCGCGGTCGCCAAGATCCTTACGCCGGAACAGCGCAAGCAGCTGGATGCCCGCCTGATGGCCTTTCACGCCAAAGGCCCCGGGATGATGCCCCGCCGCTGACCTCACCCGGCGCCCAGCGGAAGATCCGTTGATCTGAAGCCCGGAAACCGCCATAAGAAAAGCCCTCCGGCCCCGGCCGGGGGGCTCTGTTCACGTATCAAAGACCATGACCCAGCACATTCTTCTGATTGAGGACGACGTCCGGCTTGCCGCCATGGTGCAGGATTATCTGGGCACCTCCGGCTTTGCCGTGACGATTGCCGCCAGTGGTGCGGAAGGCCTTGCCTTGCAGAAGCGCCAGTCCTTTGACGCCATCTTGCTGGACCTGATGCTGCCAGATATGGACGGGCTGGAGGTTTGCCGGACCTTGCGCGCCGATGACCGGACCCCGATCCTGATGCTGACCGCCAAGGGCGAGCCCATGGACCGGATCATCGGCCTGGAACTGGGCGCTGACGACTATCTGCCCAAACCCTTTGAGCCCCGTGAACTGCTTGCGCGCCTGAAAGCAGTGCTGCGGCGCGGGCCCAGCCAGAACGGCAGTCCCGTCCTGCGCTTCGGACGGCTGGAAATTGACGTTTCGGCCATGGAGGCACGGGTGGACGGAAAGGTGTGCAATCTGACCGCCCATCAGTTCCAGCTGCTGGAAGTGATGGCCAGCCGAGCCGGGCGGGTACTGTCCCGCGACACGATCATGACCGCCCTGAAAGGCGAGGAACTGGCCGCTTTCGACCGGTCAATCGACGTGCATGTCTCGCGCATACGCGCCGAGATCGAGGATGATCCAAACAAGCCGCGCCGGCTGATCACCGTGCGCGGGGCGGGCTATGTCTTTGCCCGTTCGCAGGAGTAGACCATGAGCGGCTCCAGACACCGGCTCTTTGCCTCCACCGTGGCCCGCCGGCTGTATCTGCAGATCTACGCAACCCTGGTCGCCAGCCTGGTTCTGGTGGTGATCCTTTCCGGGTTCTTGTGGGAATATGTCGGCCGGGAGCGGCAGGACCGGACCATTCTGGACACGGTCAGCCGCTTTGTCGCCCTCACCCTGCCCCCGGCCTCAGCCCCTGAGGCACAGCAGCGCGAGACGGTGGTAGCCCTCGGCAGTGAACTGAATATTGCAATGGCGCTTTTCGACGAAACCGGCCAACGGATTGCGGTCCATGGCGACCCGCATATGCCGCCGGACAACCGCACGGGCCAGACTGGCTGGTTTCCCGGAGCGGGCGGCCCGGTGCTGGCGCTGTCCCTGCCCGATGGCCGCTGGCTGGTGGCCGATCCACTCGAAAAGCCACCGGTCTCTCCGATCCTCAACCTGCTGGTGCCGCTGGCGCTGGTCGGGATCTGTGTCGGTGTCGGCGTTTATCCGATTGCCCGGCGCCTCACCCGGCGGCTGGAAACCTTGAGCGAAGGGGTGGAACGCATCGGCGCCGGGGACCTGAAGGCCCGGGTAGAGGTGGAAGGCCAGGATGAAGTCGCCCAGCTTGCGCGCACCTTCAATGCCTCGGCCGACAGGATCGAAAATCTGGTCACCGCCCACCGGCTGCTGCTGGCCAATGCGTCCCACGAGCTGCGCACGCCGCTGGCCCGCATAAAGCTGGGGCTGGAAATGGAGCAGGCCGAACAATCCGACGCCCGCCGGGCCGCCTTGAAACAGGACATTGCGGAGCTGAATGCCCTGATTGAGGAAATCCTGGTCATGAGCCGGCTGGATGCAGCGACGCCCATGGAGCGCACCGAGACCGTCGATCTGCTGGCACTGGCCGCCGAAGAATGCGCCCGGTTCGACGGCTGCAGCCTCTCGGGCAGCGCCCCGGACTTCACCGGCGACCCGCGCCTGCTGCACCGCATGATCGGAAACCTTCTGGAAAACGCCTTCAAACACGGCAAGGCCCCGGTCTCCATTCATCTGGGCCAGACCGCAGATCATATCGAGATTGAGGTCAGCGACAGCGGCGAGGGCATTGCTGCAAGCGAACGGGAAAATGTCTTTCAGCCCTTCTACCGCTCCCCGGAGACCCACAAATCCGACGGCTATGGCCTTGGTCTGCCGCTTGTGCGCAAGATCGCCGAAGCCCATGGGGGCAGCGCTTCGGTCTGCCCTGATCCCGCCCGGCCGTCCTTGATCCGGGTGCGCTTGCCCCTGTCCCGAGACCCGGCCTGACAAGTCAGACCAGCCTGAGCAGCGGTTTGGTCGGTCCCGGCGGCTATTTGACAGATTTAGGGGTTTTCGCAGCGGTAAAATTGGCTACCATCTGTATCCCTCCTTCCCCTAGGGCGATTGCCAATGACCTCTGATCGTATGACCCTTGATGATGCGGACGCCCTGTGCCGCATGAGCGCGCAAGATCTTGCCGAAGCTTTTCGAAACCGCACCCTCTCCCCCGTCGAAGTGACCCGGGCCTGTCTTGCCCGGGCGGAGGCCATCAACCCGGCCTTGAACGCCTTCACCTTTCTTGATCATGACGGCGCGCTGAAAGCAGCCAAAGCCTCCGAGGCCCGCTGGGCAGCCGGAGCCCCCCTGTCGCCGGTTGACGGGGTCCCGACGACCCTTAAGGACATTGTCTGGGTGCGCGGATGGACGGTGCGCTATGGCAGCACGTTAACCCGAGAGACCCCGCTGGAAGACGATGCCCCGAGCGTCCGGCTGCTGCGGGCTGCGGGCGCGGTTTTTCTGGGCCAGACCACGACACCGGAATTCGGCTGGAAGGCGCTGACCGACAGCAGAGCCTTCGGGATCACCCGCAACCCGCACAATCCGGCCATGACCTCTGGCGGCTCGTCCGGCGGGGCCGCGGTGGCCGCCGCCCTCGGCGCCGGTGTCTTTCATCTGGGCACGGATGGCGGCGGCTCGATCCGGGTGCCAGCCGCCTTTTGCGGCATTACCGGCCTGAAACCGACCTTTGGCCGGGTGCCCGCCTATCCGGCAAGCGCCTTCGGCACAGTTGCCCATATCGGCCCCATGGGCCGCAGCGCGGCCGATGCCTTTGCAATGCTCTCAGCCATGTCCGGGCGGGACCGGCGCGACTGGTTTCAGGGCGAAGGCGCCCTGCCTGAGCTGGCGTTCGGCCCGCCCGCACTGAAAGACCTGCGCATCGGCTACTGGACCACCCCTCCGGCCGGCACGCTGGACCCGGAGATCGCCGCCCTGGTGGACAAGCAAATGAAACGCCTGGAAACTGCGGGCGCGCAGATCGAGCCGTTTGAGTTGCCGGGCGGCAACCTTCTTGAAACTTTCCATGCCCACTGGTTTTCCGGCGCGGCCACCCGGCTGGCCGCCTATCCGGACGAAGACCGGGCCGGGATAGATCCGGGCCTTGCGGAAATCGAGCAGCAAGGCTTGGCACTCGACGCCAGAAGCCTTGTGGCCGCCCAGGTGACGCGGGCCGAGTTTGGCGCGCGCATGGACGAGGCCCTAGCGGAGTATGACTTCATCCTGTCGCCTGCGGTCACGGTCCCGGCCTTTGAGGCGGGCCTGGAAGTTCCGGCCGGCTCCGGCCTCAGCCGCTGGACCGAATGGGCCAGTTTCAGCTTCCCCATCAACCTGACCCAGCAGCCCGCCGGGGTGGTGCCCTGCGGCACAACATCTGCCGGGCTTCCCGTTGCCCTCCAGGCCATCGGCGCCCGCGGCGCGGACGGCAAGGTTCTGTCGCTGATGGCCCGGTTGGAGGAGATGATTGGAGGGTAATACATAGCGTAGTTCCGGCCGCCACTCTCCTGAGCCTATGATACCGGTTCGGCGCGTTGCAGATGGTTGAACTCCCTACAGCGAATAGCAACCTCACCAAACAAGACCCTATTGGACCGGGACAGCTCTGGCTCTTCGCGCAGCTTCTCGATTTGCTTAGCTGTCAAAAACCCGTGTGGGCAAAGGCGTCGAGCTTGCTGGACCGTTATGTGGGTGCATCAGTATCGGTATCGGTGCGCAGAGACTTTCGAACAGTATCGGGAGATACCGGCGCACCGGGAAACCTCCCAGATCGAAAGCTGATCACGAAATGCCAGCGTCTGACAACGCTCAACTGCGCCATGTGTATCACGCCTTAATCTCCTGCGGGACTCCCGCAGGGGATAGGTTTAAACATGGGTCAGTTCCCGGTCATAGCGGGCGCTTAGAGCTTTGATGTGCTCAGAGTTTATGCCGCAACAGCCTCCGATGAGAGAAGCCCCGGCAGCAACCCAAAGGTCGGTCCAAGCACCATATGTGTCCGGCTGCAGATCGTCACGAACCACGGAAATCACCTCGTTCGCTGCCCCGTCTTCATCCTGCGAATGCAGTGCATTGGCATAGACGCCGATGGCAAGTGTCTTGCCCGCATCCGCTATGGTCCGGGCAGCCGTCTCGACCGCCTGCAGCATCACCTCCGGCATGGAGCAATTGAAGAGGACAGCCTCCGCCCCGAGATCGATGGCAAGCTTGACGGCATCGCGCACGCTCTCGTGCGAACGCAGCATCGGCTCGCCCATCTCTTCCGGCGTGACATCGTCGCGCAGCGTGTAGGAGATCCACAGTGGACGCTTGGAACTTGCGGCGGCAGAGGCTGTCACCTGCGCTTCTTCCAGGCTGCTCATGGTTTCTGCCAGCCAGAAATCCACACTCGGCTCCAGCGCCTCGACCAGTGTTGCCAAAATGGTTTTGGCCGCAGCCGCGTCGAAGCTCTCCGGCGTATAAGACCCGCAGGCCGGCGGCAGGGACCCAGCCACCCGGGCTCCGGGTTTGCTGGCTGCCGCCTCACGGGCCAATCGGCCCGCCAGACGGGCAAGCGCCGGCCCTTCGGTCTTGAAGCGGTCTTCACCCAGATGGAAGGGCACCACCGCGTAGGTATTGGTGGTGATCACGTCCGACCCGGCCTTCAAGAAGGCCTCATGAGCGGCCCTTACGGTCTCCGGCCGGTCGATCAAGGCAAGCGCCGACCATTCCGGCTGACGCAACACAGCGCCGCAGCGCTCCAACTCCCGGCTCATGCCGCCGTCGAGCAAAGTCACAGTTTTCATTGTTTTCTCGTTGTTCATCAAACGTGATCCACCGCCTCCCCGGCGGCCGGATTGCTATTTCAACAGGCCGATCGCGATCCGCGACAAAGCCTTGGCGCTTTGGGCAATCACCCGCTCATCCGGCTGATAGTCGGAATTGTGCAGTTTGTCGTCCCGGCCTGGCTGACCCGAGCCAACATGCAGCTGCAGGGACGGCAGCCTTTCGGAAAAAAGGGCAAAATCTTCTGCCCCAAAATCCTTTCCGATTTCCACCTGCGGCGGCTCGTCGAAATGCTCACTCAGGGAGGCGAAGGCGGAATCGACAATCCGGTCATCGTTTTGCAGCGCCGGAACGCCTCGGAAATACTCAACATCGGCAAACAGGCCCATGGCCGCAGCGCCCTGCTGACAAATTTTGGTCAGGGCTTCCTCGGCCATGTCCCGAGCCGCCACCGAGCGGCAGCGCACTGTGCCTTCAAAGACGCAGCTGTCTGGAATGATATTCTGGGTGGAACCGGAGTGAATGCTGCCGATGGTCAACACCAGCGAGTCGGATGGGTCGGCGAAGCGCGAGACAATTGTCTGCAGCTGCAGGATCACCGAGGCGGCACATACGATCGGGTCCCGGGCCATGTTGGGCTTTGCTGCGTGACCTGACTTGCCGGTGATCGTGACCTTAAAGTCGTCGCAAGAGGCGGTGCTTGCCCCCCGGATCAGCCGGAGGTGGCCCGCAGGCAGGTTCGGCATATTATGGAATGTAACGGCCATATCCGCCCCATCGGCGGCCCCGTCCCCGATCATCGCCCGGGCACCGCTGTCGAGCGTTTCTTCCGCTGGCTGGAAGACCAGCCGCACCCGGCCGCTCAATTTGGGCGCAAGCTGCACCAGAACAGAGGCGGCCCCCAGCAAGGACGCGGTGTGAATGTCATGGCCACAGGCATGCATCGTCCCGGGGACGGTGGAAGAAAATGGCAAGCCCGTCTGCTCTTGGATCGGCAGGGCATCCATATCTGCGCGCAGAATGAGGCAGGGGCCGGGCAGCCCGCCCTCTATCTCCGCCACAACGCCGGTCCGGCCCACGCCGGTCTTGACGTTCAATCCGAGTGCCTTCAGCTCACCGGCGACAATGCCCGCCGTGCGCACAGTGTCAAAGCCGATTTCAGGGTGGGCGTGAATGTCACGCCGGATGGCCACCAAACGTTCTTCGTTTTCTGAAACGATTGCGTCAATGACGGGTCCTATATCGTTCGGCTTTTCCATAGCTGATGTCTCAAGTGGATGGTATCTGGCGATTGGCTGCAGCAGCTGACAGGCCATTGCGGGCGGCCTCACCGGTTTGAACGGCGGTTTCCCCCTAGGACCATCGCATATCCGCTGCAAGGGATTTGGCATTTATTATACGATTGTGCAACAAGTATTCACCGCAGGCGAACACCATCACTTCCGGAGGCGTTTTTCAGATGAGTTACTCAAAAACAATCCGCAGTGTCTACTTGAGCGATATGCTCGGCCACGACGAGCTTTTTGGCGCCGCACTGTGTGCTGCCTCCGCCCGGGTGATCTTGAAACATCCGGAGGAGATCCAGCGGCTTGAAGCGATGCGTTTCGCCATTTGCAGGCTTTCCGGGGATGCCCCCTTCGCCGGCTCTCCCTACCTGGAACTGGCCATGTCCGTCGGCGCGGGGATCGATGCGCATCCTGCCCACCCTGGACTTGCAGACGGCCTTTTTTCTGCGGCGACCACCCCGCGCGATGCGGCAGCCGGGGCG
The DNA here is from genome assembly GCF_056160985.1 of Roseibium sp. AWQ4_290. Taxonomy (NCBI): domain Bacteria; kingdom Pseudomonadati; phylum Pseudomonadota; class Alphaproteobacteria; order Hyphomicrobiales; family Stappiaceae; genus Roseibium; species Roseibium sp. AWQ4_290. The sequence continues at coordinate 186,281 of NZ_JBSWYG010000003.1, read as the reverse complement.
TATCATCTGATCAACGTCCTGCCTCTTACTCCCTCGACCGAAACCATCTTGAACAAAGATCTTTTCGCCTGCCAGCCCCCCGGCGCCAGGCCCGTCCAGATTGGCTGGGGCGAACATCTGGTCGAAGGTGACTTGATCGCAGCGCCTTATCGGGAGCAACTCTTGCCGTCTTCCGTGAGGAGCCGTCGCCGCAAGACCTCCCGTTCCGGGCAGCACCGGCGCTGCGGATCACGCCGCATGTTGCCAGCGATACCAGGCCTGACTTCGTTGCCGCCCAGGTTATCGAAACGTCCTGTGCCCTGTGGGAGGACCTGGTCCGAGGGCTCAGCATCAACCGCGCGCGCTTTTAAGACAGTTCCATCAAAAAGGAAGACACTATGACCGTTCAACCCCCTCCTGTTTCCATATCTGAGGCCGAATGGCAGACCCGGTGCGACTTGGCTGCCTGTTACCGTCTCGCAGCCCATTTCAAGTTCACGGATCTGATCTACACCCACATCACGGCGCGGGTTCCAGGTGAAGACGGGCATTTCCTGATCAATCCCTATGGCTTCCGCTGGGAGGAAATCACTGCATCTTCGCTGGTCAAAATCGATGTGGACGGCAACAAGGTCTGCAACAGCCCCCACAACGTCAATCCGGCCGGTTTCACCATTCACTCGGCCATACACCGTGCCAGTCATGAGGCCGCTTGGGTGATGCACACCCATTCGCGTGCTGGTGTCGCCGTTTCAAGCCTGGAAGACGGTCTGTTGCCCCTAAACCAGATCGCTCTTCAGTTTTTCGGCAATGTCGCCTATCACGACTATGAGGGAATTGCGCTGGATCTGGATGAACGGTCGCGAATCGTCGCCAGTTTGGGCGACAAACCGGCGCTGGTCTTGCGCAACCACGGTCTGCTGACCACCGGCCGCACGGCGGCGCAAATGTTCAACAACATGTTCTATCTGGAACGGGCGTGTGAGATCCAGGTGGCCACCTTGTCCATGGGCCAGCCGCTCAGGGCTGTGCCAGATGAGATTGCGGACAAGGTCGTCCAGCAATATGCCAACAGCATGGGAGAGGATGACGATGTTGCCCTGGAGTGGGCGGCCCATCTCCGCCTGCTGGAAGACGTTCATCCAGACTACAAGGACTAGACACGGCTGTCTCCGGGGGAGCATTCACAGACCGGAGACAGACTACCAGTGCGAAGCCGCTTAACGGGTCGTGGATGGCACACTGTTTTCGAGCATCCGCATGCAGACCACAAGGACACCGCTCAAACAGAGATAGATTGCCACCAGAAGCAGCAGCGGCTCATAAGTGAGATAGGTGGCCTGGCGGATTTTCGTCACCACCGCATAGAGATCCATGACGGTGATGGTGGCCACCAGCGGAGTGGATTTCAGTTGCAAGATGATCTCACCTGTCAGGGTAGGCAGTGCCCTGTGTACGGCTCGGGGAAACCAGACCCGGCGGAAGACAAGCCAGCGCGACATTCCAAAGGCTCTCGCCGCCTCCAGCTCACCTCTGGGAACACCTGCGAATGCGCCCCGCATCACCTCCCCCTCATAGGCGGCGAAGGACACCACCAGTGAGAAGAACCCGTAAGGCCAGGCCTGGCGGAGGTACGGCCACGCCCAGGACTCACGGATCTCCGGGAACTGCGCAAAAAGAGACCCAAGTCCGAAATAGATCAGCCACATCTGAAGAAGGAGCGGCGTACCGCGGACAATCGTGCAAAATCCGGCGGCCGCCCAACGCAAAGGCGCAGGTCCTGCAACTTGAGCCAGACCGAGCGGCAGGGCAAAGACAAAGCCTACGACGACACTGGCAGTCAGCATTATGAGGGTCATCTGAAGTCCCTGCCACAATTTCGGCAGATACTGCGGCAACCAGGACCAGTCCATAAGGAGGACAATGGCAGCGAGCCCGGCCAGCGCGAAAGCCAGCAGGATCATACGGTGAGGCTGGGCCAGAGCACGAAGAAAACCGCGTAGCGGATGGCTCGGGACTACCAGTTTTTCGGTCGTTTCGATCTGTGCCATCCCAGTTTCTCAGGCTGCCGGAACAAGGCCTCGACGGGCCCTTTTTTCAACCAACCGCAACACCACATTCGAGGCCAGGGTCAGGATCAGATAGAGCGCGCCCGCCGCCAGAAAGAACAGGAAGTAAGCGCGCGTGGCACCGGCGGCCTGCCGGGTGACCAATGTCAGCTCGGTAAAGCCGATCACAGCAAGCAGTGCAGTGTCTTTGGTCGCAATCATCCACAAATTGGCAAGTCCGGGAAGGGCATGCGGGGTCATGGCCGGCAGCGTTACCCGTCGGAAGACGAGAAAGGGCGGCATACCGAAGGCGTGTGCTGCCTCGATTTGCCCCTGCGGCACGGCTTTGATGGCACCACGCAAAACCTCGGTGGCATAGCCGCCCATTACCAGGCCGATCACCAAAATCCCGGCCATCAGGCCATTTATATCGAACCCCTCATAGCCCAAAGACTGCGCCAGCCGGTTCAAGAGATCAGTTCCGGCATAGTAAAACACCAACATCAGCACGAGTTCGGGAACCGCCCTGATCACGGTCGTGTAGACTTCTGCCAGATCCTTCAAGGCAGGACCGCCGTAAAGCTTGCAGGCAGCCCCAATCGTGCCGATGACGAGGCCGAGCGCATAGCCGCCGGCGGCAAGCTGGACCGACGTGAAGAAACCGGCCAGCAATGCGCCGCCCCACCCGGGCGAATTATAGGCCAACAGGCTGAAATCGATCATATCCATGATTGTAAACGCTGCGCCTTATCGTCCCGTGGCCTGTGAAAAGTTCAATGAAGTACGGACCGCTTGATGAGAAACGGTCCGCAATCGGTTTTAGTTGCCGTAGATATCAATGGCGAAATACGGTTTGGAGATGCGTGCATAGGTGCCATCGCTGCGGATCTCCGCAATGGCCTTGTTCACGCGGTCAAGAAGTGCCGTGTCTTCCTTGCGCAAGCCAACGCCGGCTCCCGCTCCAAGGATCGCCGTGTCCGCAGCCACAGCTCCCTTGTATTCGCAGCAGGCCTTGCCTTCTTCAGACAGCATAAAGGGTTCCATTGCAAGCGAATCCCCGACAACCGCATCAAGTCGTCCCGCGACAAGGTCCTGCAGCTCCTCGTCCAAGGTCTGATAAATGCGAACATCACCTGCGGTCTCGGCATAATGTTTCTCGACATAGGCCTCTTGAATAGAGCCAGATTGAGCGCCAATAATTGCGCCCGACAGACCTTCCGGGCTCGGCTCAAACTTGGCGCCTTTGGTGGTCATCAGGCCGGTCGGAGACTGATAGTATTTGTCGGAGAAGTTGATCTGCTTGGCCCGTGCCGGCGTGATTGACATGGAACCAATGATCATGTCGATTTTGCCGGTTTTTAGCGCCGGAATAATGCCGTCCCATGCAATCGGCGTAACAACACACTCTGCTTCAAGCCGTGAGCAGAGTTCCTTCATGAAGTCGATTTCCCAACCAGTCCAGTTGCCATCTGCATCCGGCTTGTAGAAAGGCGGATATGGTTCCGCGGAAATTCCAACTTTATAAGTGTCCGCGGCAGCCGGCAGCACAAAGCTGACTGCAGCAATTGCTGCAAGCACTAGTTTCTTGAACATGGGGTCTCCTATGGTTGAACGGAAAAAGCACACGCCTCACGGCGCTTTTTCTGGAACGTGCCTGATCAGGCAAAAACACTGATGAACTGTTTAAGATGAGACGATTTTGGATTGCCAAAGATCTCCTCCGGCGGGCCTTGTTCTTCGATCACGCCATCCTTGAGGTAGATGACATGCGAAGCCACATCGCGGGCGAAGGCCATTTCATGGGTCACAAGGATCATTGTCCGGCTCTCTTCTGCCAGTTTCCGGATGACGGAAAGGACTTCACCGACAAGTTCCGGATCCAGGGCTGACGTCGGTTCGTCAAACAGCATGGCGTGCGGTTCGACCGCGAGCACTCTGGCAATTGCGGCCCGTTGCTGCTGTCCGCCGGACAGGAACCCCGGAAAGGTGTCCCGCTTCTCCGCCAAGCCGACCCGCGCCAGCAAGTCTTCTGCCTTGGCGATGGCCTGTTTGCGGGGAATCTTGAGAACATGCACCGGCACTTCGATGACATTTTCCAGGACCGTACGATGCGGCCACAGATTGAAATTCTGAAACACCATTCCGAGATGGGCCCGGATTCGTTGCACCTGTTTGGGGTCCGCAGTTTCCAGCCCCCTCTGACGTGTCCTGCGCATACTATAAGCTTCACCCTGGATCAGAATTTCGCCGGAGGTCGGCGTCTCGAGCATGTTGATACAGCGCAACATGGTCGACTTGCCGGATCCCGACCCGCCGATGATCGCAACGACATCACCGGGATAGGCCTTGAGCGACACGCCCTTCAGAACTTCGGTATCACCGAAACTCTTGTGCAAATCCCGAATTTCGATTGCCGGGCTGTCTTTCATACTCTGTCCGTTGTCTTGCAGGCCCCAAAGCACTTGGTCAGCGCTTCATAGGTTCCAAACTGATCTCTTGATCATTGTTATACAACTGAATAACAAATATCTAGGTGAATCAACATTCGATCATATTCTCATTTGCGCGTTGACGCTAAATGAGGCGCGACTGCTTAAGATTTCTACATTTGTAGAACAGAGTATCGGTGGGCAATTTTCGGAGTGTCTCTTGAATGAGCCGTAAAAGTTTTCAACGTCTATCAGAAGACACACGCCGAAAGGCGTTGATCGAGGCAACACTAAACGTAATCTCAGAACATGGATTGAGCGGCGCGACCGTACGCAGAATCGCCGCTAAGGCGGGAATAACTCCAGGATTGATCCGGCACTATTATACGTCCAAGGATGATCTGGTTCACGCTGCCTACACATATTTGACCGGGCAACTGACCAGTGACGCGGCTCAAACCGCAGCAGCGGCGGCAGAACGTGCATCGGCGGTGCCTGCAATGACATTGAGCCGGTTCATACAAGCCAATGTTTCACCGCCCAATCTGTCGGAGCAAAAAGTCTCCTTGTGGGCGACCTTTATTGGGCGGGTGCGGAACGAGCCCGGTTATTCGGACATTCATCGGGAAAGTTATCGGGACTTCCTTGACTTGCTTCAGTCCCTGATCCACCCGGTCCTTGTTGAACACGAACGACCTGCGAGCCCGCAGGACTGCCGCAAGTTATCGATAGCCTTGAATGGTCTGATTGATGGGCTTTGGCTAGAGGGCTCACTGGCGCACGGTCTCTACAACACCGAACAATTGCCTCAAATTGCCTTGGAAGCCTCCGAGCGGATGCTGGGCCTTCCCCAAAGCACTCTCACACACCATCTGGCTCTGCCGGACAAGAGGAGTTGATCCATGCACGACGCCGCGATCACGGAACGCCTGCAAAATCTTTTTTTTGGGGGGGGACAAATGGCCAATCCACAATGCTGCACGTGCCCAGGCTGCGGCTGGAGAAACCGTTATTGAACTGACCTTGGTGAGCCGGACATCGCCACCGATCCAGACTTGCCCGAAGCCTGCGTTGAAGCTCTGCGCAGCGGCCGCGCCCGGTATTCAAACGGGCGCGGCGAACCGGGTCTTGTCGACGCGCTCGTGAAGACCTGTTGCAGCAAGGCACCGGACATCACCGGCGGGAACATCCTCTGCTTCCCCGGCACCCAGACAACGCTCTTTGCTGTTTTTGTGGCCCTGACGCTGCCCTATGCCACACTCATCGACGCCATGCGCAAGATTGTTGCGTTGAGCGAACAAACGGTTTCCCGGAGCGCTGTGCCTGCATGGCCGAATTGATGCGATTGCCCGAAGCTTCGAAATCCTGACCACGTTTTTGAGCAGGTGGGCATTGGCCCGCGGATATGCCGGGCCGGTCGTGAAACCGGCCTGGCCAAAGAGACAACCTCACCGCTCACTCGCCGCAGCCCGCCGTTCGGCCCAGACCCGCAGCCTCACCCCCATATCCAGAAACGGCCTGGGAGGGATGAAAGTGGGCTTGATCAGCTTCAACGCGTCGCTCAGCAGATCCGATTGTTGCTCTAGCGCGAAGTCCGCAATCAGGCGTCCCATGGCCGTGCCACGGGAAACACCAGAGGCGTTGTAGCCGCCGCACAGGTAAAGCCCCGGCCGGGTTTCCTCAAAGACCGGCTTGGCGTTGCGGCTTATGCAAATCGCCCCGCTCCATGTATAGTCAATGGCGCTTTCATCAAGGAAAGCGAAGCGTTTGGACAGTCCGACGCCGTGTATCCCGCGCCTTGTGGCCAACTGGCACGCATTGATTCCACCCGGCAGATATTCTGCCGTGTTGCGGATCAGAATGCGGCGGTCGCGGGTCAGCCGCATTGTCGCTCCCAGGGATCGCGGCGAGAGGATACCCCAACTGGCAGGGCTGCCGATTTCGCTCTCTTCGTCCGGGCTCAGCGGCCGGGTCAGGCTGGCGGTCAGCGCCAGCGGAAAAACCCGCAACCGCTTCAAGCCTAACCTGGGAAAAAACGCGTTCACCGCGACAATTACCTTTGGCGTGCGCAAGCTGTGCCCGTTTGCGTCCAACACCCAGCCGCCATTCACATACCGGAGTGACGATATTTGCGTGTTTTCATAAACTTCAACAGTTTCTGGCAGATGAGCAGCAAGCCCTTGCGCCAGCATCGCCGGCTGCAGCAGGGCGCCACCACTCGTCTCAACCCCAAGACCATAAAATCCGGTGCCCAATCGCGTTTTCAGCTCCGGTGCTTCCAACAGGCGCGCGTTGATCCCCAACTGGTGAAACGCTTCGACATGGCGGCGCAAACGCCCGAAATGCCGAGGATCATGCGCTGCATGAATCGACGGCGTATCCTCCCACTGCGCCTCGATACCGTGCTCTGCAATCAGCCGTCGCAGCTCCTCAACCCCATTCCGGTCGATCCGGTTCATGGTGAAATAGCTGGCGCGCCCATGCTCGGTATGAAGCTGGGCGTGCCCGGGACCTTCATTGGCAACCGCAAAGCCGGAATTGCGCGAACTGGCACCGCCTGCAACACGCTTTGCGTCCACCAGCACGATCCGTGCCTCAGGCCGCAGTTCCGCAAAACGGCGTGCCGCTGCCAGACCGGTAAACCCGGCACCGACGACAACACAATCTGCTGACAGATCCGCTCCCAGGGATGGGTACGGGGCCAGCCCCGGCGCAAGCGCCGTCCAGCCACACGTATCTTGTAATTTCGTGGTTCGATTGGACATTGGTATGGAGAAGCTCCGACAAGGCTGTGCGCGTTCTGGACCGGCAGATAGCGGCATTTCCACCCAAAAGGGAAGCCCACCTTGCCGGGTTTTTCTCGTCCTCGGTCTTGCAATCAGCAGGCTAGGTATGGCTGGCTGTCTAGATGGGCGCGGCGCCCGCGCCTTTCGCCGGCGCTTCGTTGCGTCCGGAGGCTATGCCCAATACCAAATCCAACTTCTTTCGAGCAAAAGTGAGAGTGCTCTTGGCGCCCCCACGTGCTGGATCATCGTCTTTTGATCGGCAAACCGGTCCATGATCCTTGGTGAATGGTGTCGTTCATCAGCCAACAGGATAGAAATGCTGCATATATTCCGAGCATTGGCAGGCGTTCCTCCAAACAGAACTCACACCAAGCGCATTTGATCATGATCCATTTGACCGCGCTTGGAGGGGCTTCGGCCAGGAGCGCGTCACAGGTCGAAACGGGTCATCGGGCAGACGTGCGACAAAGTCCGAAGACCCTCCAAGCGCGGCCTCCGGTGACCCAATTCCGCCCATCGGACATCGTTGCACCGTTGACTCGTTAACCCGATCGACAAGACCGGGTCACACGAAGCGCCTGGCCGTTGAACGGACATGGGGCATCAAAGAGGTCATGAGCAACTGCGCCTGGTATTACGGCAGTCTTGTCCGCAATGCCGCCGCTGGTGCTGCATCCAACACAAACCCGCTTCCAGACCTGCCAACACTTTGCTTTGGTCAGAGAAAAAATTATGATTTTAAGAGGAGAAGAAGAATGGTGGACCTGACGGGAGAAGAATCGAACCGTTTGTTCGAGGCTCTCCAGGATTGGGAACAGCATCTCGCACAATTAGACTTTGAAAGTCTGAGGTGCGATGATGACGAATTCGCACCGTGATTTCAATAAGATAGCTAAAAGCAAAAAACGGAAGGGCAAAGCCCCGCCGCCGTTTTCGCTGCGCCTAACGTTTGAAGAACGGGCGAAACTGGATGCGGCTGCGAATGGCGTGCCGCTTGGCGCTTATATTAGAGCGCTCTTATTTGACGAGGAGCTGCCGAAGGTTCGCCGCCGGAACACCAATCCGGTCAAGGATCATGAAGCCCTGGGCCGCGTGCTTTCAGCGCTCGGAAAATCGCATCTTTCCTCCAATCTCAATCAGCTCGCCCGCGCGGTGAATACAGGCACTTTGCCCGTACACCCGGAAGTCGAGAATGAACTGCGCGAAGCTTGCTCCGATGTTGCGCTGATGCGTGCGGTGTTGATTGAAGCGCTCGGCCTGGATGGAGGTTCATCATGATCCTCAAGGGCAATGAGCGCGGCCATGCACGGGAACTCGCCAACCATTTAATGATGGGCGCTGAGAACGAGCATATCGAGCTGCATGAACTGCGCGGCTTTGTGAGCGATGATCTGCATGGAGCCATGCAGGAAAGCGCGGCGATTGCCAAAGGCACGCGCTGCAAAAACCATCTGTTCTCGCTAAGTCTGAGCCCGCCGCAAAATGAAGACGTGCCAGTCGAAGTTTTCGAAGCCGCCATCGGCCGGATCGAAGGTGAGCTTGGTCTGGACGGCCAGCCACGCGCCATTGTCTTCCATGAAAAAGAAGGCCGCCGCCACGCCCATGCGGTCTGGAGCCGGATTGACGGTGATGAAATGAAGGCGGTCAATCTCTCCCATTACAAACGCAAGCTGAACGGTATTGCCCATGATCTCTATCTTGAGCATGGCTGGGAATTGCCGGACGGTTTCAAGCATGGCCGGAACCGCGATCCGCTCAGTTTTACCCGCGAGGAATGGCAGCAGGCCAAGCGCACGCGGCAAGACCCGAAAGCGATCAAACAGGCGCTGGCGCAATGCTGGAATTCGTCAGATTCGCGCAAGTCCTTCGAAGCGGCTCTGCGCCAGCAAGGCTATTTCCTCGCGAAGGGTGATCGGCGCGGCTTCGTTGCCGTCGATTGGCGCGGTGAGGTCTATTCCCTGAGCCGGGCCACGGGCGCAAAGACCAGAACGCTGACAGAACGGCTTGGCGATCCGAAAGACCTGCAATCAACGCATGCCGCCAAAGCCCATATCGCCGAGCGGATGACGCCGAAGCTCAAGGCCTGGGCGAAGGAAGAGGAAGCCCGCGCGCAAAAGCAAAACCTCGCTGCGCAGTTCCAGCGCGAGCAGATGGTGCAGCGTCACCGCAAGGCCAGAGCCCAGCTTAAGGCGCTGCAAGAGACGCGCTGGCTGGAAGAAGAGCGCAAAAGGGCTGCGCGGACGCCAAAAGGTATTCGCGGCCTGTGGGGCTGGGTCACGGGCAAAAATAAGAAAATTCGTAAAGAGAACGAAACCGAGATTGAACGGACGCAGCAACGGGACCGCGCTGAAAAACATGCAGCCATCCAGCACCAACTCAGCGAACGCCGGGCCTTGCAGCGCAAGATCGAGCAGGCCCGAGAGAAGCAGCAAGCAAAGATTCAAGCGCTGAACCGCGATGTTGTGAAGTTCATGGAGATGCGTAGCCAGCCGCCCGAGAAGCGCAACAAAAATACAGAACGTCGGCGATCACGCACGCGCGATCAGCGCGGCATAACCCACGAACCATCGTAACCAAAGGAGTTCTTGATGGAAGACGACGAAATCGAAACCTGGACATTGCGGATGAGCTTCGACGCGCTCTTATGCGCGCGGGCGTTTATTCGTGAATGCGAAGAACGCGGTCTTGATGAGTACCACGAGGCGCAGTTCTGTCTGACTGCGGTTAATACGCCGGAAGACCTCCAGCTGTGGCGGCAGGTCTGGGAATACATCCAGGTGCGCATGTGTGCCGGGTGGAATGACCGGATTCTGTTCGAATTGGAGTTTAACAAACAAACGAGAAAGGAGATGAAAATGGTCGTGATACCGAAGTTCCGAATGAGCAATACACAGGCGATGAAACTCGATGAAATGGCGCGGTTCGAAGGTGTGTCCTTTGAAGAAATGCTGCGCCTTACCGTTGAAAGGGAATATGCAGATTTCCTAAAAATTGAGGAAGCGATGCGAGCGGAAACGAAGCTGCCTTCGGGGCCTCAGCCTGACGATGAAATACCGTTTTAAAGTCGTGTGCTCGGTGCGCGATCTGCGTTCAAATCAGATGAGTTTTTAATTGATCCCCGCTTCGGGTTGACGTCTGCCGCCGATCCATGCGGATGCCTTCTTGTCCCTGATGATGGTGTGTGAGCCGGGGCCGAAAGGCTCCGATGGTCGGGGCCTCCTTGAACCCAAGGAGGATCAAATGAAACTCATCACGCGATTTGAAGCGGCGAAGCGCAGCACGCCTGAGCTGCACGGTCTTCTCCGCGAGGCTTTTAACGCCCTGGCTGCCGCTCCGCGCGGCTCGCATGAGCGCGAAATCGCTCTGGCATCACAGCGCAATATCGAAGCGGAATTGGCTTCGCGCTGCACGCCGGGCTTTTAGTGCGCGGCTCTACCTTTGCGGCGATGCCGGAACCATCCGGCGTTGCGGCTACATTTCACAGCCGTGTCACGTTTGGCCACTCTTGAGCAAGTTTGCCAGCCCCTCTGCCGTAAGCTTCGTCATTTCTTTTCCTGTCAGCTCTTGCACCAGCCGGGCCATAGCTTCCAGATTGGCGCGCTCATCGGGGGTTAGTTCGTCGTCTTGGTCATTGCTCATGGGTTTTCTCCTTCTTTTGATTTTTGGGTAAGTCCGGTTCTTTCAGCCCGTAACGGCTAAAAGCGCGGCGCAGCGTCATGTGGGACACGCCGTATTGAGCGGCGGTATCAGCGAAATTAAACTCGTTCAGGATCATCGCCTCAAACGCCTCGCGCGCCTGGCGCTCGTCCAGTTTGCGCGGGCGGCCCAGGGTCTTGCCCTTTTGTTGCGCAATTTGCAGTCCCGCGACGGTGTTCTCGGCGATAACCTCACGCGTAAATTCGTCATAGGCCGCGATGATATGAAAGAAGAGCCGTCCGGCGGGCGTAGTCGTGTCAATCGCCTGATCCAGCACTTTCAGGCCGACGCCATGGGTGTGCAGAAAATCGGCCAGATAGATAGAGTGGCGCAAGGACCGTGCAAGCCGTGAAAGCCGCCATATCACCAGCGTGTCGCCAGCGCGCAGCTCCTTAAGCGTTGCATCGAGCACGGGCCGTTCCCAGTTCGCGCCGGATGCACTTTCCACGAAAATATGGTGGCAACCCTGCTTTTTAAGCGCCTCGACCTGCATGTCGGGGTTTTGATCATTGGTGGATACGCGGGCATAACCGATCAGGCGAGATTGGCCGGAAACTGACTGTTTCATGCGCTTTTCCGCTTCACAAAAACGATGGTTTTTGTGAAACCTGCATGACGATCTTTCCTCAGATTGTGATTGAGAGAAACCGGGGCTTTGCGGCTTTGGACACAGCATAAATTCCACTATTATTTTCTATAAGTATCGTTTAACAAAAACCATCGTTATTGTTATCGATTATATCGAAGAATATTGCAATTATTACTTTATTTTTCTTCGCACTATCTTCGCCGTTACAAGCTGAAGAAAAAGGCAAATACTTTCAGAAATGGGAGGAGAAATCCCAGATCGGCTTTGTCAGCACGTCCGTACTTATGGCCCTAACTATTGCGTCACAGACAGATAAAGAGTTGATGAGATGCATTGATGACTGGTACGGCGAAGAAGAAGACGAAAACAACCACCGTTTGGACGAAATTCTAAAGACGATCCGCGAGAACGTGAAATATGAACCGAATGCCGTTCTGCTCGCCCTGATTTTCAAGGCATGTGGCAGGTTTCCAGCGAAGTAGTTTTACTGCAATTTCGGAAATTCGGATGGCGGTGTTGGACTGGTATTTTGACCAAATTCCGATGAATGGTCATGCTGTAAGTCAGTAAGGCTCCCAGAAATGTCATCCATCAGGTCGTCCAGAGACTGGATTTCGTCTTCGACGTCTTCCACCGTCATCTGGTTATCCGGATCGCTCCGGCGCTCGGCCATTTCGCCGTGCTGCGCGTCGGCGTTATCCAACTTGTTCTCCAAGGCGTTCGCTTTCTGCCTGCGAGCATCATTGTTCTGGATGTCTTCAAGCGTGGCGTGATGGTTTTGCCAGATGATGCTTTGCGCATCTGGATCATCGCTGAGCTTGCCATCACGCGTATAAGCGCGCCCGTCCTTGCCCTGAAACACCAGCGTTCCGTCTGGCAAGCGCGCGGCGCGGGCTAGTATTTCTTCCTCCTGCGCCTCGATCCCGGCACGGATCGCGGACAACTTCTCTCTGGCATCATCAAGGAAATTGCGGGCTTCAAGCAGCTTCTCGCCCCATTCCTCGGTGAGGCGGGCGAGTTTCGTGCTTTCAGTCATAGCCAGGAAGAATGTGGTTTCCCGCTCAGCGCGGCGTTTCTGGATGGCTTGGGGGTCGTGCTGGTCACCCGTGAGGAAACGTCTGATCCGGCCAACGTCTCGGCCTGCGGCTTCGTTTTGGTGATCGTCAAAGTCAATCTGAGCGCGCTTTTGCGCGTCACTGCCCGAAACCCTGTTGAATTCCTCCCAATACACCATCACATACCAATTTCTTGTTATTCCTCAATATTTTACCGCGTTTTAGGTGATGGGTGCAAATTTGAGTGCATGCATACAAATGCACTCAGCCCATTGTAATCATGCACATCGGTAAATCAGCCGTTGTCCGGCGATTTCTGACTCGGCGTAGTCAACCGACAGATCGCGGGCGATAGCGTCATAGTCGATGTAGAATTGCAGGCGTTCCGGGATATCACCGAATAAACCCTCATCAACGAAATGCCCGGCTAGCTCTTTCATGCAGTCTAGATGATAAATGTCTACGTCGTAATCATCCGGATCGGCAGTGGCCGGATCAAACGCATAGCCGCACTCACCAACGGCAATGATGAAACGCGTCTTTTCATCTTCGTCCCATTCGTCAGCAGCTTCGAAAAATGCTGCAATACTACACTGGCTTAAACCCCAGGCTTTCGCCAAATCGCAATCAATGTCCTCACCGTCGATAAACTGAATCTCGAACTCTTCGACGCGCTGGCCGTAATCGTTCACGGCCTTGGCCACTTTGTCTTGGTAGTCTTTAAAACTGTCGAAATAAAAGCCCGTGGCCGAAACATCGTAAGGCTGCGCAAATAATAATGTCATTTCATCCTCCAAATAGATAGTGGGTTGCTCATGCAACCCTGCTTCCGGCGAGGATGGGGTAAGGGGGTAGATATGCAGGCGCGGCGGGCCGGACTGCGGGAAGAGCGGATCAAACTGATCTGCGCGAAGAACGCGGTCCTGCCCGTTCCAACAGCCTGCGTATTGAGGGCGTAGGGGCAACGCCCCTCAGCCCGATTAACCTGCGCAAGGGATGGACGCCGAATGGCCGAGACACCAGGCTCGGTTCACGACAGCCCGCCCGTACGGGGCGCTTAAAGTCATTTACCTAATTAAGGTACTATCACGCGTTCAGCCCTGATCCATTTAAGGTGTGTGTGAGAAGTGATAGCAAAGGCATCATATGAATCGCGGAAATAGGATTTGTAGGCGGCGTCTGGATTGGACAACGTCCATCTATAGGCGCGCCTTAAATTAGCAAGATCAAATACTTTACCAAGATCAGTCACCACGATCACGCTTTGAAAGTTGCGCGCACTTTGGGTCGTAAACGACTGCAGTAATCGTGCCGTTCTTAATGTGCTCAACCACTTGATCAATTACATTTAGAGGCACTAAAAACCACTCACGCGGAGTAAATGGATGGCCGAAGCGATCCTTGATTTCTATATCGAGTTTTGCAGGTTCGAAAATCCGATGAATGATCTTTTCAAGCTTTGTTCGGTTGATGTTGTAGAGCTTGTATGTCGCTACAATATCGACACTTGCGAGCAGGTAAGTTGCTTCCTTTGCAGCATTCGCAATGCGTTTTTCAACGTTTCCGCCAGTGACGCCGATCTTATGCAAGACTTCTCGGTTTTCCGCGACAACGGGGTGTTCAGACTTACTACGCAGAACATAAACTGTGCCACTTTCTAGATCGTCCTCCTCAGACTGATCCGAAAATAACGGCCCAGCGGAAGGCTCGGAGATTCTGCGACTGGTCTCATCTTTGTAAATTGCACGCTGAAGCGAGCGAAGCAGAATATTGCTTTCCGTGCCATTCGAATAAATTACACGCAGACGAGCATCCATTTCACCATTTGGGGCTTTTATAGGTTCGCCGACTTCTGCGACATACAAGGTCTGACCGCCAAGGATGAAGAATTCACCTTTTTTGATATCGGTCTTTAGAAAGCCCGCGTCCTTGCGGATGACGCGCGACGTCCGGACTGCCTGATCAAGTTCGTGTTTGACCTGCTCAAAGAGTGGCTTGAATTTTTCGAAATCTTCGCACCGTTCGCGGTTTGCAATTTCCTCGGCAGCACGTTTCTCGGCATTTGAACGAACATGCCTAAGTTCGGTGATATCTGCGGTTTCAACCTCAACACCTAGCTCGGCAAGCAAAGCATCATCATCAATCTCGTCGATGTCCGGAACATTTGCTTTGGCTGGTACTTCAAGAAGCCCCTGATGATCCATCGTCTCCACCAGTGATCTGCATTCGTCGACCTCGCGGATGCGATCCAATCGGGTGGCGTATAGCCGTTCGAATATATCTCTGTCTTCGCCATGCTGTGGGGGGCGACCATGCTCTTCGAAGAAACGCTGAACTTCTTCAAATCCTGCAAGAATCCGCTCTTCTCTAGGCGTACGCGTTACATGATTCTTAGCCTCAACCTCGACACCGAGTTCGGCGAGCAACACATCGTCTTCATCGGTGAATTGCTTAGCCATTCGCGGCCTCCGCTTTCATGCGGGCGAGGAAGGCCACACCTTCAGCCATGCGTTTTTCCCACGCATCGGCGGAAGTAATAGACGGAAGACGACCGCGTTCCTGCTTGAACTTCAGAGCACGCCTGGCAAGATCGCGCGCCTCTTCAGGCGTCAGGTTAACACGCTTGCCGGAGATAATCGCGGCAACCTGCTTCAGGCTCTCTTCGCTCATCGTCTTCGCGAGGATCGCGTAGGCTTCACCGAACGGATTGATCCGATCGATCAAATCTATATCAAGCTCACGCACATCCATCGCGTACTTACGAACGCCATCGATAAGCGCAGTATTGCCCTTTTCTTGATTATCTCCACCGACGGCGATTTCCTTAGCTTTCTGGGTAAGATTAAGCGCTGCAATTGCATGCTGCCGAACAGCCTCTTGATCTTCGTCGTCAAGTTCCGGGAACTTATCTTTGACGATCTTGCCCATACGCACTTGTGTAAGCTCTTCAGGGAGCGTTTCGCCGCCAGCATGCTCCCCATCGAACAACCCTCGCTCAAGCGTCTGCTTATCCTGAACAAAGGCTGTGATAACCTCGTTCAAATCCTCTTTGCAGATACGCTCGGCTTCCTTGGATTTGGGTTCAGCAAGGCCCTTAATTTCAATCTGGAACTGCCCGGTTTCTTCATTGAAGCCCACGTTGGGTTTCTCCGTGTCATAACCGCCTTCACCGTAGTCAAAGCCTTCAACTGGCCCGCTCTTAGGCGTCTTTGGTGTGAAGTTAAAACGCGGGGCGAGCACCTGCTCCATAAGCAGGCTCGCCGCTATGGCTTTCAATGTGTCGTTGACGGCTTCTGTCACAGCCTCTTCAGAAGCGTCGGGCTCAGCAATGAGGTTCGTAAAACGCGCGCGAGACTTACCCTCAGCATCGCGGGTTGCCCGCCCAATGATCTGCACGATTTCGGTTAGGCTGGCTCTATAACCGACCGTCAGCGCGTGCTCACACCAGATCCAGTCAAATCCCTCTTTGGCCATGCCAAGTGCGATGATGATATCGATATGATCACGATTGTTTTTCTGATCTGGGTCTTTGAGCGCAGCGGAGACTTTATCGCGTTTTGTGGCTTCATCATCGACCAGATCGGCTACTTTTAAAATCCGTCCCTGCGGTGTTTTTACTAGCTGAAAGCCGGTCGCTGGATCGGTGCCCTGCCATTCACCTAAAGCGTCAATAATGTGCTCGACTTCACGGTGCTTGTCCTTCGTACTCTCCCGCGAGTTCACGCTTGGAATGTGAATGATCGTTTTCTCGTTTGGATCGAGCACTTTCAAGATGTCGTCGGCATAGGAGCCCGAATAGAAAAAGTAACCAATATCCAGCGCTTTTAGGTGCTTATAGCCGTTGAGCTGCTCATAGTAGGTATACGTGACGCTATCGAACTTTTCTTCATCTTCAGGCGAAAGAACTGCTTCCGCGTCGCCGCGAAAATAAGAGCCCGTCATCGCGATGATATGGGTTTTATCCCGCGCAATGAATTCGGCGAGATGTGCCCCGAGCTTATTATCCGGATTTGCCGAAACATGATGAAATTCATCAACGGCCACCAACCGGTCATCGAATGCCTCGACTCCGAACTTATCGACAGCGAAACGGAACGTTGCATGGGTGCATACTAGAACACGGTCGTCGCTCTCTAAAAAGGCTCCGAGCGAGTTCACCTTGCCGCCATCAGTACCAGGCGCATTACACAGATTCCATCTCGGCTCGACGTTCCAGTCCCAGTAAAAACCAAAATCTGTCAGCGGCTCGTTGTTAAAGCTAGACCCAATAGATTTCTCCGGAACCACGACAATCGCCTGCTTCAGTCCCTGATTATGAAGTTTGTCGAGAGCAATGAACATCAGCGCTCGACTCTTACCCGAGGCGGGAGGAGATTTAATCAACAGATACTGCTCGCCGCGCCGCTCATAGGCCCGTTCCTGCATCACGCGCATTCCAAGTTCATTCGACTTGGTGGAAGTGCCTTTCTGGCCGTAAGTGACGGAAACTGAGGGGACGGATTTCTGGTTCATTTCTTATATTCTTTCGCTGTTAAATTGCCTTTTGCCCAAGCCTCTTCAATCAATTGATTATTGGCTAAAAAAAACTCACCCCCAAGAGAACTACCATCCGGCTCTCTGCAGAGTACATCTTGCATAGCTCGCTCGCCCGCCTTGGCGTGCTCAGAAGTTGCATAAGGGTGAAATCCGGAATTTGAGCCGGAGTGATGAATCTTCCAGCGGAACGCACAGCGAGGCAAAGCACGATTGTGATCATCGCAACGCGTTTGCGGACTCTTAGAAAAGCCTGCTTTCACGATTACTTTATCGTTGGCCGGTTCGCCGAGAAACGCATCTGTATCGCCTTCAAGCTTTAATATGTAGAGGTGCTTCGGCCCCTCCGATTCTCGGGTTGCGAACGGATTTTGCGAGACGGGGCCTGCTTTGCTTGGCGCAAGAATTTCCCTGGCACCGCCCGGGGTGGAGCCAATTATCTCCGTTTCTCCGTAGACATCAGTCTCCTGGAGATCCAAGCGCAATATATTCAAGGCTTCCCGTTTGGTCAGTCGAGCCCCGCGAGCGCCAATATGCTGCCAAGCCTCGCTCGCGGTAGCCTCTGGAGCGAAGTCTCGAACATTGATGCGGCTCTCAGGCGTAACACGCCATGCGCGGGTCGCCTTGACGGCATAGTTCCATTTATTCGCTCTTTCGGGGTCTTTTTCTTTTGCGTTCCATTCATGTGGTGCCATGAATTGTTGTGCATGCCCTAACTGGTGCGAGCATTGCTGAATGCCGATAACCTTACCAAGTTCGTCCTTGGAGGCTTGCCCTGCACCATACACGACGACCAAGACGCCAGGCTTGCTTCCTTCGAGGAAACTCTTCCTGCGTCCCTCATCGGTAAAACCAAGCAGGCCCCATTCTTCAGGGCGAAATCCATAGAAGCTTGTCAGCCAAACATTCGGCGGGTCCGAATAGATTGCCTCCATCGGCGACATAAGTTCGGAGGGCTCGTGCAATTCTTCAAAACGCTGGATGCTTCCGTAGGCTTCAACAATAAGCTTCGGCGCAGACGTCATCATTTTATTGCCAGGCGCATCCCACCCGTGCACTTCGAACATGTTTCGGTAGCTGCCATAGTAAGTCTGAGCGATCCGGCTGATCGCTTGGGCATCACCACCTTGGCTGTAACTTTTTTGCTGCTTCATCGGGCACCGGCTTTCTTCTGTCCCGATTTGCCAGCGGTCATCTTGGTATAAAGCTCAAACAGTTTTTCCAAGCGTTCGGTGTCGTTTTTGAAGCGGCGACCGATATAGATGCGCTCAAGCACCTCGTCGTTGCGCTCGTGCGCAGCCCGCAGGTCTTCGGGCATTGCGTCGGGTTTATAAAGGTCGTGGATGGTCGCCGGAAAATGCGATTCACGAGCAAGGAGAATGTCTTTGGCGCAGCGGGTCAGGTCTTCTTTATTTTTTTCGGTCAACTTGGGAATAGGAAAGGTGTTCCAACCCAGGGTGTTGGAGTAGGAAAAATCTGAGCGCATGCGAGCACATACTGTTCCTATCCATGTCTTGTGAATTGAAGACGCTGCTATAGCAAAATTCCATAGAGATGCATCATACAGAACATAGCACTTATTTGAAAAAATCACCTTTCCGTCCAGTAGCGCCACAGGAAGGTAATCACGATTGACAGACGTAATTGCAGGTATTGCAATAGTATAATTGTCTGCAGTGCCTTCAACTTGCATAAATCTATGCGGAGGCACTTTTGTGGAACGAGTAGTCGCCGCACTGCTTTGTAGACGAGATTGCCGAACGGCTTCAATGCGATTTCGCACAAAATCGGAACTATTCGCCAGTTCAAGATTTTGATCTTCAATCCAAATGCAATAACGAGGGCGGGCATTTACGACTTCGTTAGCGCCCATATATGGCCGTACTAGTTCATCAGGAACAAGCCCTTTCTCCAGCAAGTCTTTTGCTTCATCTCGTGAAAAAATAAAATTTCCACCATCGGTCGGCATATTACCACGAAGCATTTTTGCTTGCAGGCTCAAAGGGCTCATTGTTTTAGTTACGACGGCATCCGATCCAGGCGCTAAATATGGACCTATAATCTCTACGAAGCGACGTTGATCACCATCATATATTCGACGTTTGAGCTCTGGGCGACCGACACCAGTAACAGCCACTGTAACGCCCGCTTTATTCGAAGCTAAATTCGACCAATTAAATGGCGCATGCGCAAAGTTAATTACAAAGCCCGAGTTAAATACGTATGGCCATAAAATTGGCACTTGCTCTCCCTCACAAATCGTTTTTGTGGTTACGAAAGCAAAGCTGGATTCAACAGATTTTAAAAAATCGACTCCCTTAATTATCCATCCAGCGACATAATCAAGGCTCTTCCACGACTTGATCTTCCCCTCAGATATGGACTTTAAATCTTCTTTCTGTTCTTTCGTTTGCCAGGAGCTTCCACGGTAAGGAGGATTTCCACACACATAGGTTTCGCCACCTTCATTCTCAAAGTCGATCTGAGCCTGGTCGAGCGGCGAATGAAACAAATCATCGGCATGGTGTTTCACGCCGGTTCCGGTTGGTGGACAGATACTCAGCCAATCTAGGCGCAGGGCATTACCGCAGGTGATCCAGTTCATCGCATCCAGGGGAAGAAAGTCGGCAAGTGCTTCTTTCTGACCACGATAGTGAACGTCAGACTGATACTCGGCGATAATCAACGCCAACCGCGCAATTTCTGCGGGAAAATCCCTAAGCTCAATCCCGCGAAAATTGGTTAGTGGAATATCGGTAGGTCGATCCTTCTCATCCCTGCGGCGATTAATTTCCGCCTCGATTTCCCGCATCTGCTTATAAGCAATGACGAGGAAGTTCCCTGAACCGCATGCCGGATCAAAAACCCGGATGCGGGCCATGCGTTTTCGCAGGTTCAGAAGCTTTTGTGGGCTGTTACCCGCCTCTTCCAATTTCTGCCGTAGATCATCGAGAAAGAGCGGGTTCAGAACCTTCAAAATATTCGGGACGCTGGTGTAGTGCATCCCAAGCGCGCCGCGTTCCTCGTCGTCCGCCACAGCCTGGATCATCGACCCAAATATATCGGGGTTAATCTGCTGCCAATCGAGTTTACCGATATGCAGAAGATAAGAACGAGCAATACGACTGAAACGCGGAACATCGGTTGACCCCGAAAACAAGCCCCCGTTCACATAAGGAAAGCCATTGGCCCAACGCGGAAGTTTTGCGGTGCCCTTGTCTTCGGTCTTCGTATTCATTGCGCGGAACAGCTCGCCAATCACCTCATGGGTGTTGGAGCTATCGTTCGCGCTCATCTGCTCAATGGTGGCGGTGAACAGGTCTTCGCCGTGAAAGATGTCGGTGTCTTCGGCGAAAAAGCAGAAAATCAGCCGCGCCATGAAATGGTTCATGTCGTGCCGGCGCGCAGCGGTTCCCCATTCGGGATTGTCTTTCAGAAGCTCGACATATAGCCGGTTAAGGCGACCAGTCGCCTTGATATCAAAAGAGCTTTCGCGGATTTGCTTGACGGTGCTGATACCGGCGAGCGGCAGAAAGAAGCCAAAGTGATCGGGAAAACTTTCGTATGAACAGGCAACGGTCTCGCCAGACGCCAAATCTTCGGCCTCAAGTTGCTCGCCATCTGTCGCCAAAACGAATTTGGCCTTGGCCTTTTTGGTTGCCGGGCTTCCCTTCAACTCCGTCAGAGCCTGCGTGACCTCGCCAGGATCGCAAGCCTTGATATGAATGTTGCTTGTTTGGAGAACGCCGCCGAGGTCAGATTTGTTAGAAGAACCGCTGCGTAGGCGCTTAATAGTGGTCGCCTTGTTCCCAAAGGCCTCTAAGAAGGCGAACGGAAACTCCTGAGCATCAAATGGCTGCTTAGCAAGTGCGGAAATGGCTTCTTCAATTTCAACGGCGTTCAATTTCAGTCCCTGGCTCTATTGTTTCTCGGCTCACGAAAGCCCTTCTTCAAAAAATTCATCATCCACTTTTTTGAGAGATAAGACATCCTCTTCGCGGCACCCAATGTTGTAGCGGATCATGAGTTTTGCGAGTTGGTGTCCATCGATCAAAACGATCCGCATCCCCAGGTCTTTTGCTGTCTGGGTCGCGCTCGGGCTAAAGCTGGATGTGGTGAAGAAGATGCCTTTTTGCGCTTTTTTGAGATTGAGCGCGCCAAAAAAGTCCCGGATGTCTCCCGCGCCAATATTGTTTTTTTCGGCGTAACGCTTGGCCTGGACATAGATTTGATCAACCCCCAAGGGATCTTGATCAACGACGCCATCAACACCGTTATCGCCTGTTTGCCCAAGTGCACGGGCTGCATCTTCCGATGTGCCGCCGTAGCCCATAGCCAAAAGCAGATCAACAATCAGATTTTCAAAAAACTGAGGCGTTGCTGTGCGCACTTTCTCTAGGAGATCTGCTGCCAATGCCGAGTTAATCTGGCGATGTGCCGCGCGTATGATTTCGTCCGGAGTAGCATCCGCTTTATTTGAGGTTTCGGTGACATCATCCGAAATATCATCAGAACCGCTTTTTCTGTTCTGAAACTCTTGGAATGCTTCGTATTTCCGCAGAAATTTTGCATCCACTCGCTTAGGCGGTTTGACTAAGACTTTTTGGCCTTCTTCCGTCGCTACAAAATGGCCTCTTTGCGGATAAGAAAGAAGACCGGCTTGCTTCAAATAAGTCTTTGCCCATTGGACACGATTATCAAAAATCCGCTGTTTTCCAGACGGCAGCAACTGCTCGCGCTCATCAGGGGAAAGCCCAAATTCATCAGCAAGCGCTGCAATCACGTCCTGAGTGTGAACAGGGTGAATTTCTGCGGCTTTCAGAACCGGTAACATCAACGATTGATAATCTGGGATCATGCGTTCTTTTTCTTCGTATCTGGTTGCCCTTCACTATTTTGATTCGAAGCGATGTAGTCACGCATGAACTCACGAATAACTTGGGACGCTGGCTTATCCTGCTTACGGCAGAGTTCCAAAAACTCTTGCCGAAGCCTCTGCTCAACACGTATTCGTAGCCCTGAATCCTTCATGCAACCAGTGTAGCCATTGGATACACAAAGAGCCAATGAAATCGGCAAAAATGTCCACATTCAGTGTCGATACATTGAAAGCATCCTATCCACGCTGGATTGGTCTCCATGAAATGGCCAAGGAGATTTCAGGGGAGCTTGGAGGCTCCCTTGAATGGCGGTCAATAGGTCAGTCGATTGTGCATGGTACGGTGCAGGTGGAGAGGCGTGTCTCCAAGTCTTGCTCGTGGGTCCAGGGGCGGCGAAACGTCCTCTGGTCGACGGGATGGTTCCAAGGCAAGGGAGCTATGAAATGCCCCCTTCCTGGTCAGGATTGCACAAGGGCAGGAACGCCCTTTGCTCTTGATGAAATCATCTCCATGAAATGGTCATGGGGGTATCGGTGGGAGCTTGAAAGCTCCCCTGATTGGTGATCGAACGGCCAGCCGTTTCGTGCATGGTTCGGGTGAAGGGTGGAGCGGCAGTGCTCCAAGGCCCTTCGAGTGATTGAACGGCGATACGTTCTACTGGCTCCGGAATGGGTTCGAATACCCTGGAAGAGCCAATGGCCGGGGGGATGCAACGGGGGCGCGCAGCGGGCCTCCTTGCCAAGATGTGTTGTACTACAACACACATCTTGCGTATGTTCTAATTGGATCATTTATTTGCAAGAATTGATCTGCCGGATTCTTAATCTGGTGCATGATCTGGGTCGAACACATCTTTGCCGATACCAGCGCCGGAACGCAAGCATGACTTAGATATTTACACAATTCTTGTTAGTTAATCTTACTGAATTTAAAAATTAACTTGCACTCTATTTCAATATCTCTTCTGGATTACCACAGAATCTTTCAATGCCGAGTAAGATAATTGCGCGATAAAGAGAGCCTACAAAGTAGATATTACCTGACGCCGACGGACCGATTACGTCAATTAATACGGCAATAAGTGCTGCTTCTTCGCTACCTAGAACTGTTCTTGCCATTTTTAGCTGCGGACAAACGGCATCACGCAGCCGATGAACTACAATTAAAAACCTTGCACGCGGCCCCAAATTTTGGGAACCTCGAGGAGGTTCAATTTCCCATAATTCTTCCAAAGTTTCCAAGGCGTTTTCTAATGGAATGGGCAACCCAGAAATCCTTTATGAGCAGAAAAACCTTATTGGACAATCTCTCAAAAGATATCGAAATCTACCAAAACCTGTCAAACAAAATGTGGCCATCCACTTTTAACGACGTCCAGCTTCGTGCGTTAGGTCAACGACTAAAAAAGATGGTCAGAAAGGGCCAATTAAGTGGAAAGCGACCTAAGCACTGGAAACAAGCCCGAAAAGCCTTTGGGTGTCCAACTAACCTGCAAAATCGCCTGCAATTTGAACAATTTTTTATGTATTATTTAAATCACTACGAAAATTATCCACTTAGGAAGTTTTACAGCTTAACCGATCGAATTCACGCAACATGTCACATCGGTCAAACTGATGCTCTTCATCAAGAAAAAGACGATTTTTCTTACATGATATTGAATCCGGCAATATTTCATAATGCATCTATTATAGGTTATTCCATGTCTATTTTGTTCCACCCTAACTCTAAATATTTTTTGGGAAATTATTCAAAGTTTGAACGAGTAATATTGTTCGATTCGAACCCTCGTCTTCTTGGCCCACTTGCGGGACTTATCTTGTCTATCGTAAAACATGACGGATCAATTCCAAATAATATTGACGAAGATTTATTCAAGTCAGAATTTATTCTTTTCTGGAATGAGATAGAAAACGGTTTGGTTTCATTTATAATACTTCATGAGATGGCTCACTTTGATGAAAGGTATGGTGAACATTCATATTTTAATATTACGGAAGATTATTTTGAATTTAGGAAATTGTTTGAAATTATTGAGAAAGACACAAATCAAGAAAAATATGAAACATCTTGGAGACTTCAGCGAGACGAACTATCTGCTGACCTTAAAGCAGCCAACACAATTCTTACGCACGAGGCTGGTGTAATCGCCATCATTGGTCCGCTTATCTGGCTCGTAATAAATGATTGCATTGAATATATGATGAGTCTTATTGCGAACAAAGGAAACATAATATCAAATCTTAGCCCCAAAGAAGACTGCGCTTATTCCCTCGCACTAAGGCGATCTCATCCATCCCCTAAGTTTCGATTTTTCTGTCAATACAACAACTACAAAAATTTACGTTCTTCATTCGATTCGGGTCTTTCGCCGAATATTCGAGAGGAACTGGAATCTATTAGTTTATTTGGTTTCAACTGTATATATGATATTTGGTCCTTCCTGAAGAAAGCTATTTTTGAATACTGCTCAGAACATGAATACAAAATAGAGGTTAATGAAGTCTGGGAAGTTAATTCTAGAAAAAATCCTTATCCGCCAACTTGGCAGGAGCTAATACAGCGTGAGTGAATTAATTGAATAAGATTTATAAATTCCAGTTTCGCTTTCCACAATTACTTCTACTATCTCTTCTGCAGAAAAACCCTCTGATTTGTGCTTTTCAAGGGCGAATTGGGCAAATAGTTTCGAAACCGGCTCTCCGCTTATGTGGCTGGGTCCATCATATTGAGCAATAGTATCTCCGTTAGAGTTTATTAACTTCATGTTTATCATTACTATTATTATAAATTATCTATACTGGAAAACAACATTAAAGTATAAATAATTTTTTTTACTATGAGCTATTGGAGCTTTCGCGTGAAGTTCAAATTTAAAATCCAGAGTTAATTTTATTCCTTTGCCGATTACGGCCTATTTGCTTCCCTAAGGTGCGATAAACTCTCCATTCGCTTTCGAGGGCGGATTTGGCACGTTCGAGGAATACGGTTTGCGTCTCGTCTGTTTCCGTTTTTTGCTTCACGCGATCATGGATGAGTTTGGTGCGGGCGTAGCGCACGTAGGCATCCACGAGTTGTCGCTGTAGATCGGTCAGTCCAAGTGGCTGGTCGATTGGTCCGGTAAGCGCGATGATCTTGCGCAAATGGCGTAGCACCTCGCCTGATGGCAATTCTTCGGCCCATTCGATGGCTTCGGCAGCATGGGCGTAGATATCGTCCGGTCCTAAACCCCTCCGTCTTTTCAGCTCTTGTTTGACCTCCGGGGCCAGTCCGAGTTCGTCAATACTGAGCGCGGCATCTCGGTAATAGCGCACTTCAATCAGCCGCCAGCGGATACGGCTGTATTGCTCATAGACTGTGTTGAGCGACAATCCTGCGCGCCGTGCCGCTTCGCTCGGTGGCAACCGCTCCGCATAACACTTCAACAGCTTGTCTGCTTTCGCTGCCGGAACCCTGGAACGGGGGCTCAGGATCGGCGCTGGCATGCGTGCGTCTCCGCTCTCAACTGCGACATCAAAAAGCGCATGAAATCAACAAATTGAGGGATTTTTAGGGCCGTTTAGCTTGTGAAATTGCTCGCCTGCAATTTGGCAAAGCCCTGAATTCGGGCCATGTTTCGGGTGTCGGAAGGGCGGAACCGTCCTTTCGCGGAAACAAACTAAACGCGCTGTAAGCGCATCCCGCAACCAACAAACCGGAAACGACCATCAAAACCACTGAAAGCAGCGCTTTCGGAGGACAGGAAAGCTGCGTCCTGAAGGACGGCAAATCGAAAGGTCAAAGGATGTTTGGAAACAACCAGCAGCCAGGCGGCCAGCGCGGCGGGCCGGGTGATGATCTGAAAGGCGGTTTCGCGAGCGTTGCGGCGCTGATGCTGGCCATGATCTTCGCCCCGACATTGAGCGAACTCACCTTGCCCTACGTGGTCGGGATCGCCCGGCGGTCCTATCCGCCCGACATCGTTTCGCTCTTTGAGACGGCGTGGATGGTTTTGGCATTCCCGCTGACATTTTTCGCCGCGCGGGCAGGCATTGCCTACGCACTCACGGCGGCGGGCATCTATCTCGCCTACCGCTTCATCTAACCCCTGACCCCGACAAACCAGAAAGGAAAATGACATGCCTAAATGGAAACAGACCGGAAGCTACAACGTCAAAACCTACCGTCAGACCAAATCCTTCGGCGACTACGTGAAGGAAGCTGCCCGGATCGGAGCTGGTGCAGTAGTGATCATGGTGATCGTGTACCTGCTCCTTAGCCAATAACTCAAAAAACATGCGGGGGCGGTTTATCCGCCCCTGCCTTCCCTTTCACTGGAGCATCGTTTTGTCCCACGCTCATGATCATCCGCACGGCTCTGCGCGGTTTGCGTCTACACTGGAAGTGCGCCGCGCTTTCCGGAGCAAAGGCGGTTTGCCGATAGGTTTCTATCATGGCCGGATGCTGAGCCATTCCGGGCAAGCCGGAGCGCTGGTTTTTGGCGGGGCGGGCTGCGGCAAGTTCACGACCATTCTTTCCCACATCATGGCTGCACGTGGCCGCGAGGGCGAACCTGCACGTTACGCGATCCTCGACCCCAAAGGCGAGATGGCTGCCGTTATCAGCCCCGGCCTCGTCCAAAACGGAGCGCATGTCTATTTCGTCAATCCTTATGGCCTGCACGGCATCCTGAACCACACTCTGGCGCTTTACAGCCATCTGGTTCCAGGTTCACGAACGCTCGTCGCGGACTCCCGGCGAGCGGCCAGAACTTTGCTGCCGGAAAGCGGTGGAGGCGAAGCGCGGTTCTTCGAACAAAAGGCGCAGAACTGGTTGGACGCGATCATTCGCGGTCTGGTTCACGCCGATGGCGGCATTTCTCCGCTCAGCCTGTTTGAACATGTCGGCATGATGAGGGCCGCGCCGGAAGCCTGGGCGGAGATGTCCGTGCACATGGCAGCGCTTGGTGAGCCTGACCTGAATTTCACCTATGCGGAGATGCGGGAAATGGCTGCTGAGAGCCGCCGTACCTATGACTCGGTCATGGCCGAGATCACAAACGCCATGGCGCATATGGCCGATCCGGCTTTGCAAGACACGTTCACAGGTGTGAACGAAGCTGACGTGACACTGGATGTTCTCACCGAAGAGACCAACCGTCCGGTCTATGTTTTCCTGATCATGCCAGCGGAGCTGATCGCCCAATATGCTGCGATAATCAGGGGTTATTTTTCAAGCCTGCGCACGCTGAAACAGCGCAAGCCTCAAGCGCCGACCGTCAACCTCGTCATCGATGAGGCGGCCCAGCTTGGCCGCTTCCCCGAAATCGCGGAATTCTACGCCATAGGCCGGGGCTTTGGCTTGTCGCCGCTTTGCGTCTATCAGGATATCGGCCAGCCCAAGGCCAATCTCGGCCCCAAAGGCGCGATGACGCTCTCTGCCAGCTCGGACATCGAGATTTACCTCGGCGGCGGGATTTCCGATCTGGAAACCGCGCAGCATCTGAGCCGCAAGCTCGGCAATCAAACGCTTAGTCTGAACGATCCGCTGACCAATGCGCGGGCAGAGCGGGCACGGCGGGAAGCCATGCATGCAGCGTTCTTCGGCGGCGCAGACCCGGTAAAGACCGGGCTCGCCCTGCGCGCCATGGACACCGAAATGAGCCATACGCGCAAAATGCCCCGCCCTCTGATGACGTCCGATGAAATCCTGTCCATGCCAGCGAACAAGGCACTGGTCTGGGCTTCGGGCTACGGCATACGCCCGTTCTTTGCGGACAAGGTGGCGTATTTCACGCGCCGTGAATATGCAGGGCGCTTCTTCCCGAACCCGTATTTCGACAGGGACATGGATCAAGTGCGCGTGCGCACGCACTTCGGATACAGGAAACGGCGCGTCATCCGCGAGGCCGTTCCGGCCTGCTTCCGTGACTTTCCGCAATACCGCCATGGCGAATGGCAATTCATCGAGGGCTATCGCCCGAAAGACCTGACCAGGAAGGAGAAGTAAAATGAGCGATCCCAAAAACCGCCCCATCGAAACCCTGCGCGATGGCAGCTTGAAAGCTGCGATCTGGGAGAACGAGCGCGAGGACAAGACAATGCATAACGTCCAGTTCCGCAAGAGCTACCGGGATCAGGACGGGCAGTACCGCGACACGGACAGCTTTGGCAGCAATGATTTGCTGCGTCTCTCCAGGCTCGCAGAGCAGTCCTATGACCGGATCAAAGCCATCCGGGAAGCTGCCCGCGAGCAGGAACCCAAAGAGCGCCCGCGTTCAAGGGACCGGGATAGAGATAGAGACCGCGAAAGATGAGCAAGAAACCTTTTGAGCGCGCCGCCGCCAAGGATGCTGCCTGGCGGCGTGAGGGCTTGCCGGACCCGGCAGCTCTGAGCGAGCGTGGCATCCGCACCAAAGAAAGTCTCGACTGGCTGGAAGCCCGGCATCCAGGCGCGCCAGCACCGACACTGACCATTGATAGTCCGGCCTTGCGCCACGCGGCATTGGAAGATGCGCGGCAAGACCATCAAGACCAGATCAATGCCCTGCGCCGGGAATTTCGCGAAGGCTCTCAAAAAGCTCGGCGAGATTTTGGCACTGCGCGGAACTACCAGAAAAAAGACCGGGAACGGTAAGGAGCTAATGATGCAGAGCAGAACTCAATCCCGCAGAAACTCTCATGTTTTTTGCGGAGCTAACCAAAAGTATGTTAAACTTAAAGTATATATAAATAGTCATAACTCACCTATAGGTCGAGTTATGGAAAGTAAAGATGCGAAGGACATCACCCTTTCTTTTTCAGGAAGCGGTCCACCCGGATCGATGAAACGGGGCATGGCGATTTGCAGCCTGAATAGCTCAGGCAAAACCGCCGCAGAACCGATTGCTACGTTTGGGAAAGGGTAAGTCCATGGATACCAGAACACCATTTGACATCGAACACATCTCTGAACTTTTCAGGCTTGCGCAGAGCGCGGAAACCCCGCCGTCTAATCTGGTCGGCTTGGATTTTGACAAGCTTTCAATCTTCTTTGAAGGCTCCGGCTTGTCCGAGGCAGAAATAATAGAAGTGATAATGGCATTAAAAGATATACTTCAGCCCTTTGTAGATATGGGGTTTGGCGTCCATCCTGTGCAGTGCGTTTCCGATGAATTTCCTGAGAAATTCATTGATAGAGAAGCAATAAAGCCCGATAATAAAACCCATTCAAATACTTCAATTGCGAAAGAACTTGATAAAGCGGCGAGGAACACTGCCGCAGAGAGGCAGGATTCATAATGCGTATAGACAAGAACAACGTTCACCCGCCAACGGCGCTCATTTACTGCCGGGTTTCTGATAAGAAACAAAAGACGGAAGGGCATGGTCTGGAAAGCCAGGAGCATCGTTGCCGCCAATATGCGGGTGAGCGCGGCTTTGACGTCGAGATGGTCTTTCTCGATGACATCACGGGCGGCATTGATTTCATGCAGCGCCCCGCCATGCGGGCTTTGCTGGCCTATCTGGATGCGCAAGTAGACCGCAATTACGTGGTCATCTTTGATGACCTCAAGCGCTTTGCCCGCGATACGCGCTTTCATTGGAATTTGCGCGATCAGCTCGCGGCCCGCCGGGCAAGTGTGGAATGCCTGAATTTCAAATTTGAAGATTCACCCGAAGGCCGCTTTGTTGAAACCATGTTTGCGGCTTCCGGCCAACTTGAGCGCGAACAGAACCAGCGCCAGGTGATCCAGAAGATGAAGGCCAGGGTCGAAAAAGGCTATTACGTCTTTTATCCCCCTGTCGGCTACCGCTATGAAAAAGACAGGGCGCACGGCAAGCTGCTGGTGCGGGACGAACCCGTCGCTTCTATCGTGCAGGAAGCTTTGGAAGGCTTTGCCTCCGGGCGGTTTGGCTCGCAATCGGAAATCAAGCGCTTTTTGGAAACCAAGCCGCAATTCCCGAAAAGCAAGGCCACGGGCAAGCTACGCTATACCAAAATCACCGAAATGCTCCAGCGCGTGACCTATGCGGGTTACGTAGAAGCACCGAATTGGGAGGTATCCCTGCGCAAGGGCCATCATGAAGCGCTGATTAGCTTTGAGACGTATGAGCGCATTCAGGCCCGGCTGAACGGAAAAGCCGTGGCTCCGGCGCGCAAAGATATCAATGAAGACTTCCCACTACGCGGCTTCGTGCTCTGCGATGATTGCGGGGAAGCCATGACCTCGTGCTGGTCCACGGGCCGCACGCAGCGCTACCCTTATTATCTTTGCGATACGCCAAGCTGCGCCTCCAAGCGCAAATCCATTCGCCGCGCGGATATCGAGGATGGGGCGGAACAGCTCCTGCGTTCCCTCAAACCTGCACGCCAGCTCATGGCCCTGGCCAAGGCGATGTTCAAAGAGCTTTGGGATTTGCGGCTTGCAGAGGCCCGCAAAGCTAAAACCACGCTCGAAAAGCAGATCAGCGATACCGAAAAGCAAGTTGAAGCCCTTCTGGACCGAATCGTCGATGCGTCAAACGATAAGGTCATTCGGGCCTATGAGGAGCGCATTGAAAAGCTGGAACGCCAGAAGATCCGTTTGAGCGAACAGGCTGATCAGACCCTACCGCCACAGGGCAGGTATGAGGAGTTTATCGAACCCGCTCTGGAATTTCTGTCAAACCCTTGGAAAATATACGAAAAAGGCAATCTGGCCATCAAGCGCACAGTGCTGAAACTGGCCTTCGCAGAGCCTTTGCAGTATAGCCGCAAACACGGCTATCGAACCGCTAAAATCTCCTTTCCTTTCAAACTGTTAGGAGATTTTTTAACCCCAAAGTGCGGAATGGTGGAGCCAAGGGGAATCGAACCCCTGACCTCTTCGCTGCCAGCGAAGCGCTCTCCCAGCTGAGCTATGGCCCCATCTTCTTGGGAGCGGCCGGACCGTGTGTCCGGCGGCTGATGGAGGCGGAACATAGTCACACCGCCTCCCAAGATCAAGCAGATTTTTCAAAGATTGTGTCTGCTTGGTGTGGAAAACACCGAAAAGAGAAAAACCTCTTTCCGGACAGGCGCTTACTGGTCGCTGTCGTCTTCGATTTCCACGCGGATGCCCGGAACGGATTCCTCGTCTTCGTCCTCATCGTCGAGGAAGACGTCATCTTCGCTTTCGTCGCTGTCGATCTCGACATCGTCGCCTTCCAGATCCGGCACATCATCGCCGCCCTCAGCTTCCGCGTCCGCTTCTTCCAGGGTCACGATTTCCGGCGCTGCCAGGTCCTCCTCTTCTTCCTCGTCATCCTTGGTTTCCTCCACCTTGGCCGCCTTGGCCGCACGGGAGGTCATGACGGTTTCAAAGACCGTGCCGCATTTCGGGCAGGTGATCGGATCCCGGTTCAGATCGTAATATTTTGCGCCGCAGCTGGGGCACAGCCGCTTTGTGCCAAGTTCAGGTTTTGCCACTGTGCTCACCCTTTGATTGTTTTCTGGCTGACTTGATAGGTGGGGCGCCCCATAGCGTCAAGCTCCGCCGCTGTCAAAGACTATTCAATTCAAATCATGCGATTGATCCATTCTTCTGCACGTTGCGGATAAAAGATCAAGCACGGGAACAGCCTCACGGCCCCTAATCCCCTCTTGTCCTCAGGGGAAAGCCCCGAATCGGCCGCCGGGGCAGGATGGTCCTGCCGGGCCGCCCCTTTATTGCCCTCTGGACAAAGTTGAGCGCAGAATCGGGACCAGGTCTACCGAAGTGCCTGTTCATGCGCAGCGCGGCGGCGTTTCCCGGGTTTCCTGCGCGTAGGAAAGAGACGAGAGAGAGGAGAGCGCCTTGGACCTGACCGCACGCGCCCTCATACATGCTCAGTCAACAAGCCCTCCTGTCAGGCATCGCTTCGACCTGAGCGGCCCAAAGGCACCGGCACGGTGGCCGGGGCGGCCCAAAGGCACCGGCACGGTGGCCGGGGCGGCGCTGAGGGGCGCTGAGGGGCCCGGAGGCGCTAAGAACCTCGGAGACGTTGACGCGCGAACTGGGGAGATGACGGGCGCGTATCGGCGTGATAGGACGTGGCACCTTTTGAAACCCTGATGGGCCTGACCTGAAAGGCCCGTAGTTGCGGACATTGAAAATGTCACACGATTCTGCGCCCTCCCCTCTCACCGCCAGCGCCGGGGGCCCGCTGACCGGCACAATCCGCGTGCCGGGGGACAAATCCATTTCCCACCGGTCCTTGATGTTCGGCACCCTGGCCGTTGGCCGCACGACCGTTCAGGGCCTTTTGGAAAGCGAAGACGTTCTGGCGACCGCCGAGGCCATGCGCGCCGTTGGCGCAACCATCGAGAAACATGCGGACGGCACCTATACGGTGGACGGCATCGGCCTGGGCAGCCTGCTGGAGCCCGAGCATGTGATTGATTTTGGCAATGCAGGCACGGGCGTGCGCCTGACCATGGGCATTTTCGGCAGCCACAACATCGCTGCCACCTTTGTCGGTGACGCCTCGCTGTCCAAACGGCCGATGGGCCGGGTTCTGAACCCGCTGCGGGACATGGGCACCCAGGTGATTGCCCGGGATGGCGACCGGCTGCCTGCCTCCATCCGGGGTGCAGAAACTGCCCTGCCGATCACCTACCGGGTGCCGATGCCCTCGGCCCAGGTGAAATCCGCCGTGCTTTTGGCCGGACTGAACGCGCCGGGCGAGACCACCGTGATCGAGCCGGTGCCGACCCGCGATCACACGGAAAAGATGCTGAAGGGCTTTGGGGCCGACATTTCGGTGAGCCTCAATGCGGATGGTGAACGGGA
This sequence comes from Roseibium sp. AWQ4_290, assembly GCF_056160985.1. NCBI lineage: Bacteria > Pseudomonadati > Pseudomonadota > Alphaproteobacteria > Hyphomicrobiales > Stappiaceae > Roseibium > Roseibium sp. AWQ4_290. Next base: position 153,536 of record NZ_JBSWYG010000003.1, on the reverse strand, counting down.
GATCAAGCTTCAGGGCCAGCCCGAGCTGACCCCGCAGGACATTGATGTTCCCGGCGACCCGTCCTCGGCGGGGTTCCCGCTTGTGGCCGCGCTGATCGTGCCAGGCTCGGATCTGACGATCGAGAATGTGTTGCTCAACGAGCACCGCACCGGCCTGATCACCACACTGATCGAGATGGGCGGGGACATTGAAGTCGTCAACCGGCGGGAAACCGGCGGAGAGGAGGTCGGTGACCTGAAGGTGAAAGCAAGCCGCCTGAAAGGCATCACCGTTCCGGCCGGGCGGGCACCCTCCATGATCGATGAATACCCGGTTCTGGCAGTGGCAGCCGCCTTTGCCGAGGGCGACACGTTCATGCCCGGCCTTGAGGAATTGCGGGTGAAGGAATCCGACCGACTTGCCGCCGTGGCCCGCGGGCTGGAGGCCAACGGCATTCCGTGCGTTGAAACCGAAGACACGCTGACGGTGACGGGCGGCGCGAACGCCATTGGCGGCGGCACGGTGACAACCCATCTCGATCACCGCATTGCCATGGCCTTCCTGGTGCTGGGCATGGCCGCCCACAAGCCGGTGACCGTAGATGACGGTGCGGTGATCGCCACCAGCTTCCCCACTTTCACGCCACTGTTTGAGGGCCTTGGCGCCTCTTTGCGCACAAAGGCGAGTGCGGCTGCATGATCATCGCGATAGACGGGCCCGCCGCTTCAGGAAAAGGCACCCTTGCCCGCAGGCTGGCAGGGCATTTCGGCCTGAACCATCTGGACACCGGGCTCACCTTCCGGGCAGTGGCGGCCGCACTTCTGGCCAAGGGCCTGCCGCTTGGCGATGAGGCGGTCGCCATCGAGATTGCGCAAAATCTCGATCTGGCCCATATGGACAAAGGCGTGCTGTCCGCCCATGAAATCGGCGAAGCCGCCTCGCGCATTGCCGTGCTTGGCGGCTTGCGGGAAGAGCTTGTGGCCCTGCAGCGCCGGTTTGCGGCCACCCCGCCTGGAGCCATTCTGGACGGGCGCGACATCGGCACGGTGGTCTGTCCGGATGCCACCGTGAAGCTGTTCGTCACCGCCTCGGCAGAGGCGCGGGCACGCCGGCGCACGGACGAGATGCTGTCCAAGGGCGCCGAGGCAACCTACGCCTCGGTTCTGGACGATCTGAAGCGCCGGGACGAGCGGGACAGCCAAAGAACCGTGGCTCCCATGAAACAAGCCGACGATGCGGTCTTGCTTGATACGACGGAAATGGATATAGAGACCGCGTTCCAGGCGGCTGTGGATATCATTTCCCGCGCTGCCAAAGTGTGACGGACCGCCGGGGTTCACCAAAAGGTGCGCCCCTTTTCGTGCATCCTGACAGCGCTGATCTGGAACAGGCCCGGCTCCTCAAAGCCGCAGGTTCTGATGAACGGCCGGTTCTTGTAAACGGCACAGTTCTTTGAACGATAAAGAAATTTCGGCAGGGCGCGGCCAAAACAGCGTCCTGTGACGAGACTGGATTTTCTGTCTTCCGCCTCCGCCGGCCCGCTTTGACACGCGGCAGGATCAGCGGATACCGCGATCCCGGGAGACGGACAATCCGGAGTGCAACACCAACCCGCCGGCGGTGCGCCAACAGGCGCTCAGGAGACTAAATGACCGATTTTAATCCCTCTACCGAGGATTTTGCAGCTCTTCTCGAAGAGTCCTTCGTCCAGAACGACCTTTATGAAGGTGCCGTCGTCAAAGGCACCGTCGTTGCCATCGAAAAAGACCTCGCCGTCATCGACGTCGGCCTGAAGGTCGAAGGCCGCGTGCCGCTGAAGGAATTCGGCGCCAAGGGCCGCGACGGCGAAATGGGCGTTGGCACCGAAGTGGAAGTGTATCTGGAGCGTGTTGAAAACGCGCTTGGCGAAGCCGTTCTGTCGCGCGAAAAAGCCCGCCGCGAAGAAAGCTGGGTCCGCCTGGAAGTTGCTTTCGAAGCCAACGAAAAAGTCAACGGCCAGATCTTCAACCAGGTCAAGGGTGGGTTCACCGTCGATCTGGACGGTGCCGTGGCCTTCCTGCCGCGCTCCCAGGTGGACATCCGCCCGGTGCGCGACGTGACCCCGCTGATGCACACGCCGCAGCCGTTCCAGATCCTGAAAATGGACAAGCGCCGCGGCAACATCGTCGTGTCCCGCCGTGTTGTTCTGGAAGAGACCCGCGCCGAACAGCGCTCCGAACTGGTCCAGAGCCTGGAAGAAGGTCATACCGTGGAAGGCGTGGTCAAGAACATCACCGACTACGGTGCGTTCGTCGACCTGGGCGGCATCGATGGCCTGCTGCACGTCACCGACATTGCGTGGCGCCGCATCAACCATCCGTCGGAAGTCCTCACCATCGGCCAGACCGTCAAGGTGCAGATCATCCGCGTCAACCAGGAAACGCACCGCATCAGCCTCGGCATGAAGCAGCTTGAAACCGATCCGTGGGATGGAATCGAAGCCAAATACCCGATCGAAGCCAAGTTCAACGGCCGCGTGACCAACATCACCGACTATGGTGCATTCGTCGAGCTGGAGCCGGGCATCGAAGGCCTGATCCACGTTTCGGAAATGTCCTGGACCAAGAAAAACGTCCATCCGGGCAAGATCGTGTCCACTTCTCAGGAAGTCGAAGTGATGATCCTGGAAGTCGACCCGGTCAAGCGCCGCATTTCCCTGGGCCTCAAGCAGACCCTGCAGAACCCGTGGGATGCATTTGCCGAGCAGTTCCCGATCGGCACCAATGTCGAAGGCGAAGTCAAGAACAAGACCGAATTCGGGCTGTTCATCGGCCTCGACGGCGATGTCGACGGCATGGTGCACCTGTCCGATCTCGACTGGAACCGTCCGGGCGAGCAGGTCATCGAAGAGTACAAGAAGGGCGACATGGTTCAGGCCGTCGTTCTGGATGTGGATGTTGACAAGGAGCGTATCTCCCTCGGCATCAAACAGCTCACCGGTGACCCGATGGAAAGCGGTGCAGCCGGCGAGCTGCGCAAGAACTCCGTCGTGACCTGTGAAGTGACCGAGGTCAAGGACAGCGGCCTGGACGTGAAGATCGCCGACAGCGACCTGACCGCCTTCATCCGCCGTGTGGACCTCAGCCGCGACCGCGAAGAACAGCGCCCGGAAAAGTACTCCGTTGGCGACAAGTTCGACGCACGCATCACCCAGTTCGACAAGAAGACCCGCCGGGTTACCGTGTCGATCAAGGCCCTGGAAATCGCCGAAGAGAAGGAAGCTGTCGCACAGTACGGCTCTTCCGACAGCGGCGCCTCCCTCGGTGACATTCTGGGTGCGGCTCTGAAGCAGCAGTCCGAAGACTAAGCGGTCAAGGCACCCGCCTAACCTTGAAAAGCCCGGCAGCGATGCCGGGCTTTTTTTGCATTTTCGGAATGCTTTATTTCTTGCGTCAAGCAACGCCTTGGCGCTGGTAGGTGAAGGCATTCAAACCAACACCAACGGAGACAACCTTGATCTTCCGCTTCACGCCTCCAGGCATCGGATCATCCAGGCGATACACGCCGCCCTTGACCAGATTGAGATTGGGCACCACCGGAGCCCAACCTGCTTGAGCGTATTCCTCAAACCCTCCGGTCGCTTGAGGCGCTGCATCGGTCTGAGAAAGAACTGTTCCTTTCTCAAAGGTCTTCAGCACATATGGCACCCTGCGTCCTCCTCTTGTTGCAGCAACCTTGTCACTGGCAGGCGGGCAAGCCACCAGGATTGTTGATCGCCTGAGCTCCGACCTGATCGATCGTGTTGTCGTTTCTGGCCTGGAAACAATAACTGTCATTTGCTGCAGGCGCGGCGACAATGCAGGAATTGTTCCCGTTCGGGATCACATAATTCTGCAGCCCATTGATCGCAAACACCGTTGCAGTGCCGTTAGGATGCGGAACCGGGTGCTTGGAAAACAGGATTGCATTGCTGGGCGGAGCCACCTGAATCTGTTGAAAGTTCCGGCAATCTGGTGAAAAGGCCAACTGTGCCGAGGCCGAATATGCTGTCATCAGCAACGCGCCTGAAAACAGTGTGCCAGCAAGACCGACCTGAGCGCCTCTGCGCATCTTGCGGATGCAACCCTTAGAAAGTGCATGTTTCATCGTCTTCCCTTCCTTTGCAGTGTTGAAGTTTGTGCCTTTCGGCTCTTCACCCCTCCCCAGATCAGCTGCCTGCTGTCGTGAAGCTCCCGTTCTGGGTGTAGGTGACACTGATGACGGTGAAGCCTTGCGTGAAGTCGCATCTGGCCGCATTCGACGTGTCATATGTGATGCTTTGACCGACACCGAAATCTCCCACCTTTACGAAGAAGACCGGCTCAGGAGCGCACATCACCACGCTGTTGGGTCTTGGAGCGATAAAACTGGACAACATAATGCTGCCGTCCTGGTTGATCGCAGCGCAACCGCAATACAGTTCGGGCGTCGGCATGGACGTATAGGGAGGAACTTCGATACCGAAACTTCCTGCGTCCAATCCGCTCTGAAAGGCGGGTGACGACAGACCGAGTGGGCTCACCGTCATCGTTGTGCTGTTGTTGCTCTGACCCGTGGCGGGGGTCAGATCTATCGGCTGAGCTGCCGAGGTTTGCATTGCCGTCTCAACGCTGTCTGCCAACGAGATCAGAACATTGAAAGCTGCCTCATTGACGGAGAACATCGTGCTTTTCGCGCCGGCATAGGTCTGCTGGTCAAATTCAAAGACCAGCTGCGCCCCAGAGCTCGCATGCGGGGCTAAGGGACCGCAGGCGACACAGCTGGACAAGATCGTGAGGCCACCTCCGGAATTCTGGAATCCCGCTTGTTGTTGAAAGGCGTAAAAGTCTGTGTCCTGGGACCACTGGTTTTCAATGATGATCTTGTATTGCGAGGCCATGTGACACCACCTCCCCCTTACCCGTCATGCCGTTAGAGGTGCTGTGCTATCCGTCCCCTCTTCAATCGATGGCATGAGATTGGCGAGCACCTATTGCAGCCCGGCCATGAGCAGGCCTCTTTGAGCCATCGCCCGCTCATGGCGCACCATCTTGGCTAGGCGACTACAACGGTCGACCAAGTGCCGTTGGCATTCAGCGTGACGTCGATGATCGAGTGCCCGCCCGTGAAATCACACAATGCTGCATTCACACTTGAAGCCGTGAAGTTCATGACAGTTCCAGGCGTGTAGTCGCCGGTCTGAACGTAGTATTTCAGGATAGGCTGGCAGTCCGTGTTGTTGCTTGGATTCGCCACAACGAAGTTCGACAGAGTAATTCCTCCGTTGACCTGGACTGCCGAGCCAACGTTGTAGATCGCCGGCGGCGAATATGTCGGTGTCGTGATACGGAATGCCCCCGGCTGAACACCCGTGCCCGAGGTTGGCTGTGTCAGACCCAACGGGTTCACACTCGCAGTCGTCCAGTCGTTGGCCGTTCCAGCCGCCGGTGCGAGATCGATTGCACGGCTTGCCGAAGAAAAGCCCGAAGACTGGCCAACCTGGGGTGTGCTGTGCGCTTCCTGGATACCCGCGTAATACTGCATGTTCACCTGGAAGGTCAGAATCGACCCGGTTTCGCCGTAGTTGCCCAGGCTCTGCGAAAAGAGACTATTGCTGTAGACCTGCCCTCCACCCGTATAAACTGAAGGTTGTTGAAAAAAATAGAAGCCCTGAGTAGCACTTTCCAAGTTCTTTACATTTATCGTAAGTAACGTAGACATTTTACATATCCTCCAACTCTATTATCTCCCATCAATCAGAATATTATTGATTTTTTCATCAAATCAATTAATCTGATTGCATTTTTATTTTGACTAATTCTTCATATAATTTCCAATAAAAGCAGTTTAGTTCTGGTTGATTCTTTTCCAGTTTTTACCTATGGTTGATTTGCTGAATGTTCGGCCCGCTACTTCTGCGGGATCTCCGCCAGGATGTTCAGCAACAGGCGCGTGACACGCGCCGGTCTCTGTCTGACGCTCTGCAGGAGTTCAAGCTCTTGAGCATTCAGGTGGCCAGGCTCGAGCCAGTCCGGTCCATTGCGCCCAAGAAGCAACCAATCCATTGAAATATCGAGAATTTTTGAGATAGCAGCTGGAGAAATGTCCAACTCAACCGCCAATGCCATTGACTTAAGGTATCCGCGGACTTGCATTGCCTGCTTCAGCCTGTCTCCGCGCTTCCTATCAAGCTCTTCCTTTGTCACTTCACAGCCTCCCTGAAAGGAGCACTAGAAGGTGATATATCTGCACTTGACGTATATGTAATTTATACTCTTTCTAGTTGTTTTTTCCTTTTCTAATTTTTCTCGCGGTTCGCTTCGCATCGATTGCATTCCGCCCGGCCGTTAAAAACCCTTCTCCCAAACAGCCTTCAGGAAATCCTATGGGCATCTCCCATACTCAGAAGAACCGCAAAACCCGCTGATACATAGCGTCATTCCGGCAGCCACTCCCCTCAGCCTATGAGGCGCGGTCGTAGCACACACCCCCAGCCCTTAGATCGCCTTCCTTCAGAACCGAAAGCGCGCAAACCGGACTTGCACGCCCGCGCCCGCTCGGATCTACCGGTCAGGGTCTTCCTGCCTGACCGGACGAATTTTCCGCCAATGCCTGCCCTGTTGCTCTGCCGGATTGCCGGCACCGTTTTTCTTGCCGTGACGCTGATTGTCATTGGCGACACCTGCGGGAAACTGCTCACCTCCAGCGGTGTGCCGCCTCTTTTTGTCGCGTTTTCAAGATTTCTGATCGGCGCCCTGGTGCTGTGGCCCCTGGCCCGGATCAAATGGCATGAACTGGCCGCCTATCAGGACTGGCGGGTGGTCCTGCGGGCGCTCTTTATCATATGCGGGATCTGTTCGATCCTGACCGCCCTGAAGACGGAGCCGATTGCCAATGTCTTCGGAGCTTTTTTCGTCGGTCCGATCATTTCCTATCTGCTGGCGGCGGTCTTTCTGGGCGAACGGCCCACCCGGGTCCAATCCGGCCTGCTCGCGCTCGGCTTTGCCGGGGTCCTATTGGTGGTCAAGCCTGGATTTGACTCGTCAGCGGGCATTTTCTACGCGGTTCTGGCGGGCCTTTGCTACGGCTGCTTTCTGTTCATGACCAAAATTCTGGCCGGAACCATGCGGCCAAGCCTGTTGCTCATGTCCCAGCTTTTTCTGGGCGCGCTTCTGCTGGCACCCATTGGCCTCAGCCTTGATCTCCCTGAACAAGATGGTGTGTTCTGGGCGCTGGTGGTGGTGAGCGCCCTTGGCTCGGCAGCCGGAAACTATTTGCTGGTCCTGGCCAACAAAATGGCCGATGCCAGTCTGGTCGCACCGCTGGTTTACAGCCAGCTGCTCGCCGCCACGCTGCTCGGCATCTTTGTTTTCGGCGACTGGCCGGACGGGCTGGCCCTGATGGGCCTCACCTTGATCGCCGTCTCCGGCTTTGGATCCCTGGCCGCCCGGCGGCATTTTGCTCCTGCTCTGTCCGGCAGGCACTGAAACCCAAGAGGGCGCCGAAGGTCAGGCCGATTTTATGCCGTAATTGGCCACGGCCCCAAGCACCTCGCCGATCTCCGCATCGGACAGGATATGCGGCTGGCCGACCGTGCGGCTGATGCAATAGGCCTTTGCCAGCACTTCCATCTCCTCCAGCCGCCACAGCCCCTTTTCCAGCGTCTCGCCGACCACAACGGCGCCGTGATTGGCCATCAGGCAGCCGTGACGGTCCTGCATGGCCGACGTCACACATTCGGCCAGAGTATCGCTGCCGAACAGGGCATAGCCGGCAAGCGGCACCGAATTGCCGCCAAAAAGCGCGACCATATAGTGGCAGGCGGGGATTTCCATGCGGTTGATGGACAGCGCGGTGCAATGGACCGGATGGGCATGAACCACCGCATGCATGTCTGGTTTTGCCCGCAGCAGTGCCAAGTGGAACTGCCATTCTGTTGAGGGCGGCAGCGGCCCTTCCGCCGGGCCGTCCCCCGCAAGCGGCAGAGAGACCAGCATATCCGGGGTCATGGCGTCATAGGGCACGCCGGACGGCGTGATCACCATCCTGTCTCCGGCCCGGGCCGAGACATTGCCCGAGGTCCCCTGATTGATGCCGCGCCGGTTCATTTCCAGGCAGGTGTCGATGATGGACTGGCGCAGATCGCGCGTATCCGCATAAGGGGTCTTAAGCATTGCCGTCAGCCAGTTTGAGAATGTGAGAGGCGGTGTCGGAACAGGTGGCCACATGGGTCGCATAGCCCCCGCGCAGGGCCGCCAGCATAGGCATGGCCCGGTTTGGGCCTGAGCCCACCAGAAACCCCATGTCCTTGCCGCGCATCTGATCCAGGGTCACCGCGATCATCCGGTCTTCGATCTCCCGTTCCAGGCCGTTACCGTCCTGATCGATCAGGCGGCCGCAGATCACTCCCGTTGCGCCTTTTCGCGCATAGGTGCCGATGTCCCCGGGCTCCAGAAGCCCCGTATGCACCACGTGGCTGTCCGCGCTGCAGGTGCCGCAGGCAAACAGGGTCTTGTTGCAACCGGCCACGGCCTGGAGCTGGTCCCGGATCACCGGTTCCTGTTTCAGCCGTTCGGCCAGGTCCCTGTCGGAGAGAACCAGAGGCACATGAAGATTGATGCAATGGGCGCCATAGCGGCGGGCGAGCGTTGCCGAACAGGTTTCGGCGGCAAAACCGAGAGCAGCGGGCCGGGAGCCGACCAGTTGCACCACCGTCAGGTCCTCAAGCGCCACACGCGGGGCCGCCTCCGCAACCCGGTAGACGGTCTCGCCCCAGGCAACCCCCAACCGGTCTCCCGGCGCCAGCAGGCTGGGCAGCCAATCGGCCACCATGCGCGCGACCCGGTCCAGCGACTGATCGGCGCTACCCGGCGCGGACGGAATGACCGCCGCATCCTGCAGGCCAAAACGGTCTGCAAGCCTGCGGGCAAGCTCCTGATCGCGGAAGATGGAGCTGTCCAGGGAAATGCGTACATAGTCCCGCTTGCGCGCTTCCTGAAGGTGATTGACCACGGTGGCCCGGGAAATACCCAGGCGGGCGGCAATCTCGTTCTGGTTCAGGCCGTCCTGATAATAGCACCAGGTCACCTCGATGATTGCCTCTTCCTGGTTGCGCACGCGGGCTCCGGTCCCGCGCGCTCCAGATCCCGCCGGGACCGGGCTCATGCGCTCTCGGCGGTCTTGGACAGGTCCGGGAACAGCCCGGCCAATCCTGCCGGAGAGGCTTCGCACACGCCCCGCTCGGTGATCAGACCGGTCACCAGATGGTTCGGCGTGACGTCAAAGGCCGGATTGCCACCGGATGTGCCCCGGGGCGTCACCTGGACGTGGCCGATCCCGCCTTCTTCCGTCAGTCCCTGAATATGGGTTACTTCCCGGGTGCTGCGCTCTTCGATCGGGATTTCTGCAACGCCGTCATCCACGGTCCAGTCGATCGTGGGCGATGGGAGCGCCACATAGAACGGCACATTATTGGCCTTTGCGGCAAGCGCCTTCAGATAGGTGCCGATCTTGTTGCAGACATCACCGCGCCGGGTGGTTCGGTCCGTGCCGGTGATGACCAGATCCACCTGGCCATGCTGCATCAGATGCCCGCCCGCATTGTCGGTGATATAGGTGTGAGCAATGCCATGGCTGCCCAGTTCCCAGGCGGTCAGGGCGCCCTGATTGCGCGGCCGCGTCTCGTCAACCCACACATGGATCGGCACTCCCGCATCATGGGCCTGATACATGGGACTGGTGGCCGTGCCCCAGTCTACCGTGGCGATCCAGCCAGCATTGCAATGGGTGAGAATGTTCACCGGTTGTCCCGCCGGTTTGCCAGCAGCAATCTTGCGGATGATCTCGAGCCCGTGCTGGCCGATGCTGCGGTTGATCTCCACATCCTCATCGGAAATTTCATGGGCGAGGTTGAGCGCCGCCTGCCCGCGCTCGGCCTCCGGCAGGGGTAAAAGATAGTCCCGGCACCGGTTCAGCGCCCAGCGCAGATTGATGGCGGTGGGCCGGGTCTTTTCCAGAAAGGCCCAGGCTGCGTTCAGGCCCGCATCGGAGGGGTCCAGCTTTGCGGCAAGCGCCATGCCATAGGCGGCTGTGGCCCCGATCAGGGGCGCGCCGCGCACCCGCATTTCGACAATCGCATCGGCGAAATCGTCCAGCGTCCCGACCTGCTGGACCCGAAAGTCATGGGGCAGCCAGCGCTGGTCGATGATCTGAAGAGCCCCCTTGTCCGCATCCCACCAGAGCGAACGGTAATGGGTTCCGTTGACCTTCATATGATATCCCTTTTGTTGAAACGGCGGGCCAGCGTGAGCAAGGCATCCCTGGACGTTACCGCCCTGGGCGTCAAGACAAGCTCGGCCCCCATCTTCAGATTGCGCGCTTCCAGACGGGCTTTCAGACCCTTGTCCTCGATCTCTTCAAAATCCGCGTTGTGGGCAAGCGACAAAGTGCGCCGGTGCATTTCAATCCCGCAGAACCCCATCGCCTCTGCCAGGATGCCGGATAACAGGGCGGCGCAAGCGGGCTGTGACGACAGCCCCTGCGCTTCGAACAGGGCATGCGGATAGAGCATGCCGGTCCGTTCCGTCGCCCAGAGGTTCAAAAACTCTGCCTCAAAGGCCTGCAGAGTGTCCGCAATCACGAACAGGATCCATTCCTGATAGCTGTCCAGGTCCGAAGCCGGCCGATGGGCCGGCTGGCTGAAATAGGCCATCAGGAAATTGGCCAGCAACATGCCGAGATCAAAGCCCATCGGCCCGTATTGCACAAATTCAGGATCGATCACCCGGCTTTCGGTGCCGGTCGACATGATCGAGCCGCTGTGCAGATCTCCATGGACCATGGTTTCGGTGTTGGAGGCAAATTTCATCAACAGCCGCTGCACCTTAGCCTTCAATTCGCCGTTCAGGCGGAGTTGCTTGACCACCGGATCCAGCTCCGGCGTGTGATGGTTCATCTCCGCTTCAAAATAAGGGTCGGTGAAGACCAGCGCCTCTGTGATCGCCGGGATTTCGACATTTCCCGAAAAGAGCCCGACATCCTTCTTCTTGTCCGCGCTCTTCAGGGAGAGTTCGGAGCCGCGGAAGGCGGTTCTGGCGCAGAAAGTGCCGAGAAACGTGCCCAGCCCCTCAACGGTCTCTCCTTCGATCAGCTTGCGGCGCAGGATCTTGTGGGGCGCAAGAAATTCCATGACGATCAGCGCCTGCTCTTCGTCAAAATGATAGACTTCCGGTACCGCGCCCGGGTCCCGCTGCGCCTGGCGGACAAGCGCGTGATACTCGAAAAAGGCACGATAAAGGGGCAGCGGCCAGCTGTCTCCGACCAGACGGACATAGGGCAGCGCCTGTTTGACAATCACGGTTCCCACCGGGCCTTCCACAATGAATACCAGATTGAGATTGCCGTCCCCGACCTCGCGCACGGTCCAGGAGGCTGGATCTTCTCCCACACGCTGAGCAACGGCCGCGACCGGCGCCAGGCGGTCGCCCAGGCTTTCAGGGGTCAGGGGCTGATACTGTTCCGGCGTTTCCATGACTGTCTTTTTCCTCCCTGTTGCGGCCCGATAATGGGCAAGATTACTCAAAAGTCAACCGAGTTGACAAATGCCTATCTTGCATGCTGTAACTCCGGACAACGAGATGGGAGCTCGTTCAAAAAATATGGGAGGAAAGGTGCAAAACGTCACCTGCAGGCTCCGCCGTCTGGAAAAGTCTTTTGGACGAAATCACGTTCTGAAAGGCATTGATCTGGACCTGCGGGCCGGAGAAGTCACCGCACTTATGGGTGCCAACGGGGCTGGCAAGTCCACGCTGGTGAAGGTCTTGTGCGGCTATCACCACGCGGATGCCGGGACCATTGAGCTGGGCGGTGCCCCCTTTGCCCCGGCCGACGCTGCCGATGCGATTGCCAAGGGCGTCGTCACCGTGCACCAGTCCATTGACGACGGAGTGATCCCCGACCTCGATGTGGCCACCAACCTGACGCTTGACCGGCTGACCGAGCCGGGCGCCGGACTGTTCGTCAATGACAGGGCCCTGCGCCGTCAGGCCCGCGAGATTGCCGGCAGCATGGGCCTGACCATGGATGTGCGCATGCGGGTTGCGGACCTGGATGTGGCCGACCGGCAGATGATTGCCATTGCACGGGCCATGGCCCGCGCGCCAAAGCTGCTCATTCTGGATGAGCCAACCTCGTCCCTGTCCTCTTCGGAGGCGGAGCGCTTGTTCGCGCTGATTGACCGGCTGCGCGCCGACGGGGTGGCCATTTTGTATATTTCTCACCGCATGTCCGATATCCGCCGCATCGCCGACCGGATCATATCCATGCGCGACGGCGCCATTTCCGGGGTCTTTGACACCGAGCCGCTGGACTATGTGGGCGCGGTGAATGCCATGCTTGGCCACCAGATGACCGAAGTCGATATCGAGCCCGTCTCCGGCGGGGACCCTGTGCTGCAGCTGGAGGGTGTGAAGCTATTCGACCACAGCGCCGGGATCGACTTCACCGCTTTTGAAGGTGAAGTCATTGCCTTTACCGGCCTCCTGGGCAGCGGCAAGACGCGGCTTGCGGAGATCATTTTCGGGCTGGCTGCGCCTGCCGCCGGAGGCCTGCGCCTGGATGGCAAGGCCTATCGGCCGGAAGGTGCCGGAGATGCGGTCTCGCAAGGGGTGTTCCTATCCCCCAAAGACCGAAGCGAAAATGCAGTCGTGCCGGATTTTGACATTTCCGACAACATGACACTGCCGTTCCTGAAAGCCTTCAGCCGGGCCGCGTTCCTGAGCGACGCCGCCCAGCGCAAGGCTGCGGACAGGATGATCGGCAGGATCGGCATTGTCTGCCAGCACAATTCGGACGGGATCGGCACGCTGTCCGGCGGCAACCAGCAAAAGGTCATGATCGGCCGCTGGCTGCTGCAGCCCTCCCGCGTGCTTCTGCTCGACGAGCCTTTTCAAGGGGTCGATATCGGCGCGCGACGGGATATCGGCCACCATATCCGCCAGACCGCACCGGGCCGGACCACCCTCGTTTTTGTCGCGGAAATTGATGAAGCCCTCGAAATCGCCGACCGGATCATTGTCCTCAACGAGGCGGCGGTTGTTGGCGAATATGTGAACAGGAATGTCGATCTGAACAGCCTGGTTGCCGATGTCTCCGGCCCCAGCCCGCAGATGGCACTTGCAGGATGAAATGGACCGCATGAACAAGACCGCACTCGACTATGCCATCAGATACGGCTTTTTGATCCTGCTTGGGGGCCTTGCCCTGTTTTTCTCGCTTTATGCGAGCGGCTTCGCCAGCCCGCGCTCTGCAGTGTTTGTCCTGCAATCCGTTGCCATTACCGGCATTCTCGCCCTCGGTGTCACCTGCACGCTGGTGGTGGGCGGCTTTGACCTGTCCATCGGTTCGGTCGCCACCTCGGCCCTGATGCTGTCCGCCTATACGATGGTGATCCTGGAGCAATCCGCCTTTGTGGCGGTCGCCCTGTGCCTGGTCATGGGCGCCCTTGTCGGCCTGGCGAACGGGCTTCTGATTGTGAAGATGCGTGTGCCGGATCTCTTGGCCACCCTTGGCATGATGTTTCTTCTGATCGGACTTCAGCGCATTCCGACCCAGGGCAACTCGATTGCCACCGGCATGAGCCTTGCGGACGGCTCGGTTGCCGAAGGCACCTTTTCAGCCGCGTTTCTGTGGCTCGGACGTCACCGGTTCGACCTCTTTTTGGACCGGCTGCTGCCGGTACCGGTGGTCGTCTTCCTGCTGATCGCCCTCCTGATCTGGCTGTTTCTGGGCTACACACGCCATGGCCGCCTCATGTATGCCATCGGCTCCAATGAACGGGCCGCCGGACTGGTGGGCACCAATGTGCACCGTTACAAGATCACCGCCTATATGATCTCAGGCATGCTGGCTTCCGTTGGCGGTATTCTGCTGGCGGCCCGGCTCGGGCGCGGGGACATTGCTTCCGGCAACAACCTGCTGCTCGACAGCGTGGCCGCTGCCCTGATCGGCTTTGCGGTTCTGGGCGCTGCGCGGCCGAACGCGTTCGGAACAGCGGCGGGCGCCCTGTTTGTCGGCATCCTGCTGCAGGGCCTGACCATGATGAACGCCCCTTATTACATGCAGGACTTCGTCAAGGGCGCCGTGCTCGTCGCCGCCCTTGTCTTCACATTCTACCTGTCGTCGCGGCGCGGCGGCAGGCGAACAGCGTGACGCCGGTCCGGCGCCATTAACGGGAGGAAAAAAATGCTAAGACGTGAGTTCGTGAAACTGGCCGTTGCGGCCTCGCTTGGCCTTGGGGGCAGCCTCAGCGGCGCCGCTCTTGCCGCCGACATGCCCGCCCCTTTCGACAAACCGGGCGAGGTGAAAATCGCCTTGGTGCGCTACCTGTCGACCGGGGACTTCTTTCAGTCCTATCTTTCGGGCGTTGAACAGCAGGCCCAGGCCCTCGGCGTGGATCTGCGGGTGCTGGACAGCCGCCAGGACGCTGCGCTCCAGGCCGACATGGTGGATCAGGCCATTGCCCTTGGCGTGGACGGCATCATCATCCAGCACGGCTTGACTGAATCCATGAAACCGGCTGCCCAGCGCGCCGTTGAGGCCGGGATCAAGGTGGTTGCATTTGATGTGAACGTGGAAAACGATGCCATCCCGCAGGTCGAACAGTCCGACTACATGCTTGGCAAGCTGGCGCTGGAACAGGCCATCAGGGACAATGGCACAAATTTCACCGCAGGCTATGTCTATGTGCCCGGCATTGCCCCGCTCGACCGGCGGGACGTTGCCTGGAAGGAAGTGAAGAAGGACAATCCGGGCATCAAGGAAGCGGCCATGTTCGGCACGCTCGACAACCCGATTGCCAATTCGGTGGCCAACCAGGCGCGGTCCGTACTGCAGGCCCATCCGGATATCAACGTGGTGTTCGCGCCCTATGACGAATTTGCCAAGGGCGTGAAGATTGCCGTTGACGAAGCCGGTCTCAATCAGGACATCAAGATCTATTCCGCCGATGTCTCAACGGCGGATATCTCCGCCATGCGCGAACCGGACTCCGCTTGGGCGGCCACTGTGGCCACCAACCCGGCCGTGGTCGGCGAGGTGAGTGTGCGCACCCTGGCCCTGATGCTGGCAGGAGAAGATCCGGGCAAACAGGTGATCGTCCCGCCGACCCTGATCACCCAGGAGTTCCTGAACGAACAGGACG
Source organism: Roseibium sp. AWQ4_290 (assembly GCF_056160985.1). NCBI lineage: Bacteria > Pseudomonadati > Pseudomonadota > Alphaproteobacteria > Hyphomicrobiales > Stappiaceae > Roseibium > Roseibium sp. AWQ4_290. Next base: position 138,360 of record NZ_JBSWYG010000003.1, on the reverse strand, counting down.
TGCGCAACATGGAAGACCTGGGCAAGAAGATGCCCCAGTTCCAGCATGCAAATGTGTCCGTTGCCGAATGGATTCCGCTGCCCAAACGCTAATCACCTGAAACTGAAGTTCGCCAGATTTCCCGGTGCGCTCCGAACGAACTTCAGATTCAAGAAGGTGACTAGCAAGTTTATGTTTCTAGTGTGGTTTTCGAATTTGAAATACACTCCGGCGGTTACTGCCAAGATGAGTCGTATTTCAGATTCAACACACTAGGCTGAATTGACAATAGAGTTGAAAAACCCGGCTTGAAATGCCGGGTTTTCTTTTTCTAACCTAAGGGACACAACCCTTTACATTTGCTCCATGCTCTTTAGGCTGGGAAAAATACGACGAGTACCCGCCAAAAGGAAGCGGCCTCAAAACCCACCCCAGACAGAATTGCGACCCCATCATGACCGAAGCCAAAAATGGCGACACGGTTCGCCTGCACTATAAGGGCACCCTGGATGACGGTTCCGTCTTCGACAGTTCGGAAGGACGCGAGCCGCTGGAATTCACTGTCGGCTCGGGCCAGATCATTTCCGGCCTCGACAAGGCCATTCCCGGCATGAAGATCGGCGATGAAAAGACCGTGCGCATGGAAGCCGACGAAGCCTATGGCCCGCACAACCCGGACGCCCGCCAGTCCGTGCCACGCACGACCATCCCGGCCAATGTGCCGCTGGAAATCGGCCTGCAACTCCAGGCCCAGACCGAGAACGGTCAGACCATGTCGGTCACTGTTGTCGAGATTTCCGGCGACGAGGTGGTACTGGACGCCAACCATCCGCTGGCGGGAAAGGCATTGACCTTCGAAATCCAGCTCACAGGCATCAACTAGAGCCTCGGGCGATAAGTCAGCACGATTTAACCGGATCTGCTTTGTCTGCTGAGGAGGCGGATTGCGCGATGTGGTGTTTTCCCTCCACACATGCGATCCAACGATGTCAGCGGGCAAAGGAGACCGGCCCTCACCCTGCCGGGACCACTCCAAGGCCGCTGTTCAGCGCCCGTTGGAGCCGCTGTCGTCAAGATGCTTGAAACCGTCCTCCCGGACTTTTCCCGGTGTTTCAAAGCTCTTGCACGGGATTCCGGGCTCACAGGCAGGCCAAGCGGCCGCTTTTTTGATCAATCTGTCCAGAAGTGTCATTTTCGCCATCACTTTGCCCGAAACTGCGGCATTGTGTTCGAGCCGTATTTATATTCAATTGCATTTTTGAACTTTGTGTTCCTATGTAGGTTATTGGTTTTCATACGATCTTGCCGGGAGATGCCCTGTTCATGCCTGTAGATGTTGATGCGCTGGTGGATAGACGACGGTTGCGGCGCAAGGTGACGTTCTGGCGCGCGGCGACCTTTGTCGTGATCGCAGCTGCCCTTCTGGGCTCCCTTGCCTATGTGTCCGGCCTGTCCGGACTGTCCAAACGCTCGGCTCATATCGCTCGCATTCCGATTGAAGGCGTGATCATGGAGAACCGGAAAACGCTTCAGATGATCGAAAAGATCGGCAAGGCCGATGCGGTCAAGGGCGTGGTGATCTCGATCAACTCTCCCGGTGGCAGCACCACCGGCGGCGAAGCGCTGTATGAAGCGCTGCGCGAATTGTCGCAAAAGAAACCGGTTGTTGCCGAGATCCGCACGGTGGGCACCTCCGCAGGCTACATGGTGGCGCTGGCCGCCGATCACATTGTCGCGAGGTACAATTCCATCACCGGCTCCATTGGCGTCCTGTTCCAGTTCGGCAATGTGCAAAAACTGCTTGAGACGGTGGGCGTCAAGATGGAAGCGGTCAAGAGCGCGCCGCTTAAGGCTGAACCCGACTTCTATTCCGAGGCAACTCCTGAAGCACGGGCCATGCTGCAGTCGCTGGTGAACGATTCCTATGACTGGTTTGTCGGCCTCGTGGCCGAACGCCGGCAACTGGCCGCCGTCAAGGCAAAAGCCCTGGCAAATGGCCGCATTCTGACCGGTCACAAGGCGCTGGAGGAGAAGCTCGTCGACGCCATTGGCGGCGAAGACAAGGCGGTGGAATGGCTGGTCTCGGAAAAGGGCGTTGCGAAAGACCTTCCTATTGTCACATGGACACCAAATGAAAACCTGGACGAACTGCCATTTTCCGCCCGGATCTCCCGGGAATTCGGAAAAGGGATCGGATCGGCTCTCTTAATCCCTTTTGATGATGCTAAGGGGCTGATTCCTCGAGGTCTTACGCTTGACGGGCTCGTATCTGTTTGGCAGGCTTCAGACGCGGCAGATAATAAACAGTAATCGAGGGGGCTTTTCATGATCAAATCGGAACTGGTACAGCACATCGCAGAACAAAACCCGCACCTTTACCAGCGGGACGTCGAGAATATTGTCAACGCCATCCTCGATGAGATCACGGAAGCCCTGATGCGCGGGGACCGGGTCGAACTGCGCGGCTTCGGCGCGTTTTCCGTCAAGAACCGTCCGGCCCGGACCGGACGCAATCCGCGCACCGGCCAAAAGGTGGAAGTCGACGAGAAATTCGTTCCCTTCTTCAAAACCGGTAAGGAAATGCGTATACGTTTGAATGACGGGGTCGATCACGGCGACGACTGAGGCAGGGCTTTGCCGCAGTGCCTGACCACCGACATGTGACGAGACATATATCCGGGGGAGACCGCTTTGACCCGCTTCATCAGGAACCTGATCCTTCTTGCCATTGCGGCGGTTCTGGTCCCCCTCTCCGTGGCCAACCGTCACACGGTATTCCTGTCGTTCAACCCGTTCGATCCCCAGGACCCCCGCCTGACCCTGACCGGCGTTCCCCTGTTCTGGGTGATTTTCGCCAGCCTTGGTGTCGGCATCCTGGTGGGAGGCATGGGCGCCTGGGCCAAACAGGGCCGCTGGCGCAAGGAAGCGCGCCTCAAGCGCCGCGAAGCCGACAAGTGGCACAAGGAAGCCGACCAGCTGCGTGAGATGACGGCCGCAGCCCCTGCCGCCTCAAACGCCAAGGGACTGCTGGCACCGGGCAAACGCTCGGCCGCCTGACGCGCAGACTGTTCCATCACGGAGCATGAATGCGAATTATTTCCACCGACGAAATCGATGCCTGTCTGGAAGACCGGGAGGTTCTGGAGACCCTCCGGCGTGGTTACCGGTCCACCACCATCGCACCGTTTCTTCCCGATCAGCCTATTGCACGGCTGCGTGACCAGACCGGCCATCTCTCGCTCCAGCCCGCCTGGACCGATTTTCCCGCCCAGAACGATGTGACACGGGGCTATGTGGGCTGCGGCCTGTCCCTCAGCCTTCCCGAATCCGAGGAATTCCGGTCAAATCTCTATCTCCTGTTTTCCGGGACAGGGGGCCAGCCGATTGCCATTCTGGACGGCATGAGGCTGGCAGTGTGGCGCATGGCAGGGCTCCACGCACTTGCCGCTGCCTATCTGTCCCGGGAGGACACCTCGCGGCTGCTCGTGATCGGCGACAATCCGCGTCTGCCGCGCATGCTCTCCGCCTTTGCCAGGGTGCGCAACCTGACCTCCGTCTTGTGCCTGGGAACCTCGGCGGAGGTCCGGCGCAAGATCGCCCTTCAACCGGCACTTGCCAATGTCAGCCTGGGGGAAACCAGCGAACTTGACGCTGCTCAGGACGGAGCCGACATGATCTGCATTGCCGGACCCGATTGGCAGTCGGGCGCCTATGAAGCACTGCGGTTTCTTGACCCGCCCGCCGGATGCCATATCGATGTCGCCGATCCGGACGCAGACCTCACCGGGGAGCTTCTGGACGACGCCAGGCTCTTCACCTCGGACCTAGCAGCCCCGCCGCTTCCGGACCTGGAATTTGCCGCTGATCTGGCTGATCTTGCCAAGGGCAGCAAGGCGGGCCGCCGCTATTATGGCCAGCGGACCCTGTTTCTGCCTGGTGCCAGAACAGGCCTTGCCGACCACGCTCTCGCCGCACACATTTTTTTGAGGTCATAAGATCTGGAACTTTTGCGTGTAGCCCCGATATATGCGGTCAGAGGGGGCAGACCTTGAAAGCAGATGCTTAAAGACCTGTCTGATCTGGAGCTTGCAGCCGCAAATTCGCACTGCCTTTTTTCCGCCTGACATTCCTTGATGTTGGCGCGGCAAGACAGTCCGGTAGAACCAGAAGAACGCACAGCACTCCAGAGACCAGCTGGACCAAAGCGCGCTTTCCAACCGTTTTGCAAAGGAGCAGAACATGTTGACGACCCTTGCCTATTCGGCAAGCCTCCCCGCGATTTCCATCGGGCTGATCGTGTTCGTGTCAGCCACTTCGGGGCTTGTCTACTGAGACAGTTCGGGACTTGTCTCCTGACACTGCGGCGGCGTGGCCGGCTTTTACCGCCGCAGCCTCTCAGAGGAGCGAGCCTTAATCCTCATCGTCATCAGACAGGGTGCTGAACAGATCCACAATCTGATCCCGCGCATAGCCGATGTGATATTCCAGCGCACCGCGCAGTTCGTCACGGCTCCGGCGCTCCAGGGCTTCGATGATCGGTACATGGGTTTCGGCGATCCGCTGCGGATCGTCATAAAGTTTCCCGATCAAGGTAATACCGGCGGTCAGTTCCACAGCCAGGTCGTCATAAGTTTTTAACAGGCGCGCATTGCCGCTGAACTCGCACAGCATGCGGTGAAACCGGAGATCTTCAAAAATCTGCTCTTCGGCCGTTTTGCTTTCGGCCATTTCGAAAAGTTTCGCCAGTTGCGCTTTCAGGCGGTTCAGTTTCGCCTCATCGAGATCCCGCAGGGCAAGATCGACGCCGTGCAATTCCAGGGCCATGCGCAGCTCGTAAATATCCTTCAGATCCGTGGCCGTAAGCGTGCGCACAAAAAACCCGCGCCGTGGGCTCGACACCACCAGACCCTGGCTTTCCAAAAGACGCGCGGCCTCGCGGACCGGGGCGCGGCTGGTGCCGAATTCCTTTGACAGCCGCAACTCAGTCAACCGTTCGCCCGGCTTCAAGCGCCCCTCCGTGATGGCCCTGGCAATCTGCCGGGCGATCTGACGCACGAGATCAGTGGTGGTGACGGTTGAGAACATGCGGTCTTTCCAATCTTGTCGGACGACCGTTTATACCGGCAACGCCCGCTGCTTTGAACAGGTCTTCTCCGGACCTGAAAGCGCATTTCGTCCCTGGCCAGGGCCTGCTCCGCAATACGGCAGAATGCCTAATTTATGTTTATTGTCGACAATTGACAATCCAAAGTTTGCATGGTTGCCTTAAGGAACTTCAGAGGGCCGGGCATCACGTTCCAATATCCGATGCGCGTTCAAAGGCCCCATTTCCAAGGCGGACGCATGACAGTTTCACCCATTCCCTCCTCTTCACCGGCCAAAGAGCGGCTTGAACTTGCTGCGGCCTACCGGCTGATTGCCCACTTCCAGCTTGATGACAGCATCTTCACCCATATTTCGGCAAAGGCCCCGGTGGAGGAAGGCGAGAATGCCTTTCTGATCAATCCTTATGGGTTTCGTTTTGACGAAGTGACTGCCAGCAATCTGGTCACCGTGGATGTGGACGGCAAAGTGCTGAACGATCCTTATGGCGCGGGGATCAATCAGGCCGGGTTCACCATTCACAGTGCGGTACATGCCGCCAAACCCGATCTGCACTGTGTTCTTCATACCCACACCGTGGCCGGGGTTGCCATCTCTTCCATGGAAGAAGGGCTGCTGCCGCTGAACCAGTGGTCGCTGCAATTCCACGGCCGTCTGGCCTTTCACGATTATGAGGGCATTGCGCTCGATCTCGCAGAACGGGAACGGCTGGTCGCCGATCTTGGCACACGCAAGGTGATGGTATTGCGCAATCACGGCCTTCTGACTTGCGGCCACTCGGTGGGGGAAGCCTTTTCCCTAATGTTCAATCTGGAACGGGCCTGCCGGGCACAATTGGCGATCATGTCCTCCGGCGGGACGCCCCGGCCGGTCGGCGGGGATCTGGCGGAGAAGACCGCCCGTCAATATGAGGCCTGGGGCGACCAGCACTCCAGCAAGAAGGCCGATCCCGAATGGGACGCTTTCCAGCGCCTGGCCCTGAAACACTATCCCGATCTTTCGACATAAGCCGGACAACCGGCACCTTCCAGCACAAAGATTTCCGGCACAGATCAAAACCAAGAGCCGGCAGCCAAAGGGGACTATGAACTATGAAAAAGCGTTTGGCCGCGCTCGCGGCATGCCTTCTGCTTTCCACCAGCGCAACATTTGCAGATCCCGTTTCCGGCGGGCGCGCCAATGTCGTTATTCAGCCCGAGCCGCCCGGGCTTATGCTCGGCGTGGTTCAGAACGGCCCGACCCAGATGGTGGCCGGCAATATCTATGAAAGCCTGCTGCGCTACGACGATAAACTGCAGCCGAAGCCACAACTGGCCAAGTCCTGGGAGATTTCGGACGACGGCCTGACCTACACGTTCCATCTTTATGACAATGTGAAGTGGCATGACGGCGAACCGTTTTCCGCAGACGACGTGGTCTTCTCAGTCGACACGTTCTTGCGGGAAACCAATCCCCGCCTGCGCGCTTCCCTTACCCATGTGGACAGCGTAACGGCGCCGGACGCCAGCACGGTGGTCTTCAAGCTGAAGCAGCCCTTCGGCCCGTTCATCGGCATTTTTGAATCCGGCACTATGCCAATCGTGCCCAAGCACATTTATGAGGGCACGGACTTCAAGACAAATCCGGCCAACAATACTCCGATTGGCACCGGTCCATTCAAATTCACCGAATGGGTCAAAGGCTCCCATATTCTTCTGACGAAGAACGAGGACTATTATATCGACGGCCTGCCCTATCTCGACGAGATCTACTGGCATGTTATTCCGGATGCTGCCTCCCGCGCGGTTGCCTATGAAACCGGTGTGGTCGATATCCTGCCAGGCGGGTCCGTTGAAAACTTCGATGTCGGCCGCCTGACTGCCCTGGACAACACCTGCGTCACCGACAAAGGTTGGGAGTTCTTCGGGCCGCTGTCCTTCCTGTGGCTCAACAACCGGGAAGGCCCGATGGCCGATAAACGCTTCCGCCAGGCGGTCATGTTCGCCATGGACCGGGGCTTTGCAAAGGACGCGCTCTGGAACGGTCTCGGCAAGGTGGCCCAGGGGCCGCTTTCCTCTTCCACCCGGTTCTTTTCCGAAGATGTGGCCCACTATGACTACAATCCGGAAAAGGCCAAGGCCCTACTGGCAGAGATGGGCTATGACGGCACTGCCGTCCGGCTGCTGCCCCTGCCCTACGGGGAAACCTGGCAGCGGTGGGCGGAGGCCATCAAGCAGAACCTTGAAGAGGTCGGTATCAAGGTCGATATGGTCGCCTCTGACGTGGCTGGCTGGAACCAGAAGATCAGCGAGTGGGATTATGACCTCGCCTTCACCTATCTCTACCAGTATGGCGATCCGGCCCTGGGCGTGTCCCGGACTTATATCTCCTCCAACATTGCCAAGGGCTCACCCTGGAACAATGTGGAAGGCTATGAGAACCCCAAGGTGGATGAGCTGTTCGCCAAGGCTGCAGTGACCGCCTCCCAGGACGAGCGCCAGAAATTGTATACGGAGGTCCAGCAGATCCTGACGGAGGATGTTCCGGTTGCCTGGCTCCTGGAACTGGGCTTTCCCACCATCTACCGCTGCAATGTGAAGGATCTCGTCACCACCGCCATCGGCGTCAATGACGGGTTCCGGGACGCCTATATCGACAAGAACTAGGCGCAGTGCCTGATCGGGGCGGTGGCCTTTGCGGCACGCCGCCCCTTTGCCGGGTCTTGGCGCAAGGCCCCTGTTTCGTCCGGATGACAACAGGCCCACACAGCTCATGCTTCGTTTCATCGCTCTGCGACTGGTCAAGGCGGCGTTCATCCTGATCGCCATCGTGACTTTGAATTTCTTTCTCATTCACGCTGCCCCGGGCGACCCGGCTGCTGTCATGGCCGGGGAAGCCGGGGCGGCCGATGAAGTGTTCCTTCAACAACTCAAGGAACAATTCGGCCTCGACAAACCGCTCCTGACCCAACTTGGGATCTATCTCGGCGGGATCTTGAAATTTGACCTCGGCTATTCGTACCGCCAGCAGATGCCGGTTCTGGATCTGATCCTGCAGCGGCTGCCCGCGACCCTTCTTCTGACCGTCACCGCTTTCGTGATTTCGCTGGTTTTGGGAACCCTTGCCGGGGTGCTGGCTTCCATGCGTGCCGGAAAATGGTCCGACACGGCCATTTCCACGCTGGCGCTCCTGTTCTATGCCACGCCGCTCTACTGGATCGCGCTGATGGCCGTGCTTTTGTTTTCCGTCCAACTCAACTGGCTGCCCGGCTTCGGCTATGAGACCGTAGGCGGCAATTTTACCGGTCTGGACCGGGTCCTGGACATTGGCAAACACCTGATCCTGCCGGCCGGCACGCTCGGCCTGTTCTTCATGGCCGTCTATATGCGCATGACAAGGGCCTCCATGCTGGAGGTCAACACGCTGGATTTCGTCAAGACCGCACGGGCCAAGGGACTGCGGCCCGGTGTGATCCAGCGCCGCCATGTCTTGCGCAATGCCATCCTGCCTGTTGTTACTCTGGCAGGTCTGCAGGCGGGCCAGCTTGTCGGTGGAGCCGTTCTGACCGAAACCGTCTTTGCCTGGCCGGGCATTGGCCGTCTGATGTTCGAGGCCCTCGCCCAGAGGGACTACAATGTGCTGCTCGGCGTCTTCTTTGTGTCCGCCGCCATGGTGCTCGTCTTCAATCTGGTGACCGACATTCTCTACCGGATTGTCGACCCGAGAATCCGGGTGGCATGATGCGGAGCTTCTGGAGCCAATTCAAAACCAACAAGGGCGCCGTCGCCGGCCTCGTCATCCTGACCAGCGTCATCCTGATCGCCTTATTCGCCTCGGCGCTGTTTCCGCAATCTCCTTGGAAAATGGTACAGCGGCCCTTCCTGCCGCCCCTGAGCATGGAGGCCTTTCCCCTCGGCACGGATGCACTCGGGCGCAATGTGCTGTCCGGACTGGCCCATGGGGCCCGGGTCTCCCTGCTGGTCGGCCTGACCTCAACGTTGGTCGCCCTTCTGATCGGCATTCCGATCGGTGCACTTGCCGGTTATTTTGGCGGCCTGGTGGATGACGCGCTGATGCGCTTTACCGAGTTCTTCCAGACCGTGCCGAATTTCGCGCTTGCCATCGTGCTGGTCGCGATATTCGAACCGAGCGTCTATTCTATTGTCGGTGCCATCGCGATTGTCAGCTGGCCGCCCGTCGCCCGGCTGGTACGCGGCGAGGTACTGGCCCTGCGCTCACGCGAATATGTGGAAGCGGCGATCCTTTCGGGACAGAAAACCCGGAACATTATCCTGCGCCAGATCCTGCCAAACACCTTGTCGCCAATTATTGTTCTGGCCTCACTGATGGTTGCAACCGCCATTTTGCTGGAATCCTCCCTGTCCTTTCTCGGACTGGGCGATCCCAATCTCATGTCCTGGGGCTATATGATCGGCGCGGCCCGCACCGTCATCCGCCAGGCCTGGTGGCTGTCCTTCTTTCCCGGCATTGCCATCGTGGTAACGGTTCTGGCCCTCAATCTGATCGGCGAAGGCCTGAACGACGCCTTGAACCCTCGACTTTCCAGAAAGGGGAGAAAGGCATGACCCGGGCCGCTGCGCTCTTGACCATCAAGGACCTACAGATCGCCTTGCCGACAGGCGCCGACCGGCCCTTTGCAGTGGACGACGTCTCCCTTGACCTGCATGCGGGAGAGATCTTGTGCATTGTCGGGGAAAGCGGGTCGGGCAAGTCCATGTCCGCCAATGCCATGATGGGGCTCCTGCCGGAAGGTGTCCATCCAACAGGCGGCGAGATTTTGTACGAAGGCAGGGATCTGCTCAAAGTGCCGGAGTCGGAGCTGCTGAAGCTCCGGGGCCGCAAGATTTCCATGATCTTCCAGGAACCCATGTCGGCGCTGAACCCGTTGATGCGCATTGGCGACCAGATTGCCGAAGTCTTTGAGGCCCACGGCCTTCTGAGCAAGAAAGAAAGATCTGCGCGCGCGGTTAGCCTGTTAACCGAAGTCGGCATTCCAGAACCTGACAAAGCGGCCAAGGCCTATCCGTTCCAGCTTTCCGGCGGTCAGCGCCAGCGCGTCATGATCGCCATGGCCCTTGCATTGGAACCGGACATTCTGATCGCCGACGAACCGACGACGGCCCTTGACGTAACCACCCAGGCGCAGATCCTTGAGCTCATCCGGGATCTTCAGAAAACGCACGGCATGGCGGTGATGTTCATCACCCACGACTTTGGAGTTGTCGCCGAAATTGCGGACCGTGTTGCGGTCATGCAGCTTGGCAAGGTGGTGGAGAGGGGCACGGCAGCCAAGGTGCTGGATCATCCGGAGCACAGCTACACCCAAAAGCTGATCGCGGCGATCCCCCGGCTTCAGGCAAAGCGGAAACAGGCCGCACCGGCCGGAAAGCCGGTTCTGGAAGTGGTCGGCCTGAGCAAGCGTTACACCTCCGGCGGTGGCCTCTTCGGCGCCGCCCGCAGGGTGGTGCAGGCGGTCGACGGGGTCGGCTTCCGGCTGGCTGAAGGGGAAACCCTTGGCATTGTGGGGGAAAGCGGGTCGGGCAAATCCAGCGTCGGCCGCTGTCTTGTTCGCCTGATGGAACCAGATGCGGGTGCCGTGCTTCTGGGCGGGGACGACATGGCCCATTTGCGCGGCGAAAGACTGCGCGCTGCGCGCAAGTCGATCCAGATGATCTTTCAGGATCCCTTCGCGTCCCTGAACCCGCGTTCCAAAGTCGGCCGCATCCTTGCCGACGGACCGATCGCCTATGGCACCCCGAAGGCCGAGGCATTTGCAAAAGCCAGGGAGCTCCTTGATCTGGTTGGTCTGGATCCGGCGGCTAGCGAGCGCTATCCTCACGAGTTTTCCGGCGGGCAGCGGCAGCGCATCGGTATTGCACGTGCACTTGCCCTGAACCCGAAAATCATCATTGCCGATGAAGCCGTCTCCGCGCTTGATGTCTCGATCCAGGCGCAGGTTCTCGATCTGCTCGCGGATCTTAAACGCCGCCTTGGACTCTCCCTGGTGTTCATCACCCATGACCTAAGGGTGGCCGCCCAGATCTGTGACCGGATCGCGGTCATGCAAAAGGGACAGATCGTTGAGCTGAACACAGCCTTCGAGATTTTTGAAAACCCGCAATCTGCCTATACCCGGTCTCTGATCGATGCGATCCCCGGACGGGAGAAGGACCTTGCAGCTGCCGTTTGACCGGGCGGCCACCACTTTTCAGGAAGGCGAGACCTGATGAAAGCGATCTTCGACGAGCGTCAGCTCAAACATAATCCGCAACGGTATTTCCGCCGGGGCGCCTATATTCCCCATCCGGAGCAGCCCGAACGGGCCGTCCTTTTGCGGGACATGCTGCTCCGGAACGGGTTCGACATCGAGGCCCCAAAGGACCATGGCCTTACGCCCATTCTGGCTGTTCACGACCCCGACTATGTCGCATTCTGGAAAGATGCCTATGACCGCTGGTGCGCGGAAGCGGGCGATGCCGAACCCATCCCGACCTATCATCCCGGTCACAGGCCTGGCCGGGTGCCCGCGTCGATTTTCGGCCAGCTCGGCTGGTATGCAACCGACACCTCTGTTCCTCTGACCCAAGGCACCTATGAGGCGGTCTATTGGTCCGCCCAGACAGCCATTGAAACCGCCCAACGGGTTCTGGACGGGGACCGGATGGCCTATGGCCTGTGCCGCCCGCCGGGCCACCATGCGCTGAAGAACGGGGCGAACGGGTTCTGCTTCTTCAACAATGCGGCCATTGCCGCAAAGGCGCTTCAGAAACGCTTCAGCAAGGTCGCAGTGTTTGATATCGACACCCACACGGGCAACGGCACCCTCGATATCTTCTATGATCAGGCGGACATTTTTGTCTGCTCTCTGCATGTGGACCCGGCACACTATCCGACCTTCTATCTCGGTTATGCGGATGAAACCGGCGAAGGCGCCGGATATGGCACCAGCTTGAACCTCCTGCTCTCCCCCGGTGCCGATGAAGCCGTCATCCTGGAGCGGTTTCACGAAGGGATCACAGCGCTTGAAACCTGGGGCGCAGAGGCACTCGTGATTTCGCTCGGCTTCGACATGGCCCGGGACGATCCCCTGTCAGTGGTCGGCATGACGGGCAACGGCTTTGAGACCATGGCGCGCAGCATCGTGCGCATGGGCCTGCCCACCGCCCTCATTCAAGAAGGCGGCTATCTCGGCCCGTCCCTCTCCGGCAATGCCGAACGCTACCTGACCGCAAGCCGGGACGAATTGGCCAGGCGGGCCGGATAGGGCAAGCGGCGGCCTCGGAGCTTCTGCTTGCCGCCTGTTTACGCATAAATATCAGCTACTTTGAAAGCATGGCAAAAATTTATGCAGCTCAAAGGGTGACAGACCTGTCTGAACCTGTCTAAAATTAAGACAGGAGGACCACATGCCGCACATGTCTCCCAAGACCAAACCGGAACGCATTGCCCGTTTGCTGGAAGCTGAAATCCGCTCCGGCGCGCTTCCCGACGGGGAAGCTTTGTCGAGCGAGAACGCGCTTGTGGAACGCTTTGCCGTTTCAAGGAGCACCGTGCGCAAGAGCCTTGGTATTCTTGCTGCCAAGGGCCTGATCAAGACACGGGTCGGCATCGGTTCCTTTGTGACCTATGGCGGCGCGGTGATCGACAGCGACCTGGGCTGGAGCCTTGCCCTGTCCGATACCGGCGCCACACTGACAACCCGCATTTTGTCCATAACCCGCCAGCCGATGGATCTGGACGCGCCCGGCTTTGCAGCTGGTGATGTACTCGCCGTCGACCGGGTGCGGGTCCATGAGGGGCTCGGACAGACGCTGACACTGGAGCGGGCCCGGGTGCCCTGGCAGCCGGATTTCGCAGCCCTTCCGGACAAAGGACTGGACAATGGCTCCTTGAGCCGGACCCTGGACCGGTGCGGCCTCCGGCCTGCATCGGGAGAAGAATGGGCCAATGTGCTGCCCGCGCTCTGCGAGGCAGATGCCCGGGTGATGGGCCGCCCGGCGGGAGAGCCCATGCTGCGTCTGCGCCGCCTGACCCGCACAGCAGAAGGGGCCGTCATGGAATATGTGGAAAGCCTGCTCGATCCGGCCCTGTTCGGGCTGCATATGGAGTTTTGACCCGCATGAGCGAGACCGGCATCACGGCGCGCGCCCGCGCCACCTTGATGGGACTTGCCATCGGCGATGCCCTTGGCATGCCGTCCCAGACCCTGCCACGCGCGGAAATTGCCATGCACTATGGCCGGATTGACGGGTTCATGGCCCCGTTTGCCGGCCATCCCGTGTCCCACGGACTTGCGGCAGGCCAGGTAACGGATGACACGGAGCAGACCCTGCTGCTGGCCCGGCGTCTGATTGCAGACCCCGGCCGGTTCGATGAAGCGGCCTGGGCACAGGACCTGCTGTCCTGGGAACAGGACATCCGGGCCAAGGGACTGTCCGATCTGCTTGGCCCCTCGTCCAAAGCCGCCATCAAAGCCCTTCTGTCCGGCACCGCGCCGGAGGAGACCGGTAAAAGCGGCACCACCAATGGCGCGGCCATGCGCATCGCGCCGGTCGGCATCATGACCGGGCCGGACATTGAGACCCTCGTTGCCCGGACCGCCCGCACTTGCCGTGTCACCCACAATACCGGCGAAGCCATTGCCGCTGCCTCTGCGGTCGCCATGACCATTTCCTGCGGGATTGCCGGACAGGACCGGGACACGGCTTTCAAGAAAGCCCTTGCGGCCTGCCGCGCCGGACAGGCATGCGGCTATCCTGCCGGAGAGCCCGACATGGCTGGCCGGATTGAACTGGCTCTGGAGCTGGCTGCGCGGGGGAGCGAAATGGCCTTGATCGCAGGCATCGGCACATCGGTCGCCAGCCGGGAAAGCGTGCCTATGGCCTTCGGAATTTTGCAGCTGGCCAAGGGAGATCTCTGGCAGGCCCTTCTGATCGCGGCCAATGCGGGGGACGATACCGACACGATTGGCGCCATTACCGGCGCTTTGGCCGGTGCCCTTGGCGGTACCATTCCGGATGCCGCACAAGCCACGGTCCAGGCCGCCAATCACCTCGGCATCGATCCGCTTGTCCGGGATCTTCTGGCCCTTCGGGCAGCCTCCATGAATGGGGCCGCTGCATGAGCCTGCTTTTGCAAATGAGCGCTCCGGTGGTGGACATGGTCTATGCGGTCAAAGCGCTGCCAGCCTCCGGAACGGAAGCCGAAGTGACCGGTTTTAGCGTTACACCGGGCGGTGGTTTCAATGCCATGGCCGCAGCACGCTCTGCCGGAATCCCGGTCCGCCTGGGCGGCTCGCTGGGCAGCGGGCCTTTGGCTGCGCTCGTGACGCAAAGCCTCGACCAGCTGGGCATTTCCCGGGCCCGCCCACCTCTCGAGGGCATCGACCAGGGCTGCTGCACCGTGCTGCTGGAACCGGATGGAGAACGCAGCTTCCTCAGCGCACCCGGTGCTGAAGGCCGGATCGCGCCCGAAGACCTCGACGGAATCGCCCTGGAAGAGGTCAGCACCGTTCTTCTTTCCGGCTACACGCTCACCCATCCGGGCACCTGCACCGCGCTTGCCAGGTGGGTCGCTGCGCTTCCCGCCCGGATCACGGTGATGTTCGATCCCGCCCCGGTGGCCGCCCGTCTTGAGCAGGCTGTTCTCGGCCCGGTTCTGGGCCGGGCCGACTGGATTAGCGCCAACCGGCACGAGGCAGCGGCCATAAGCGGAGAAACCGCGCCAGACAAAGCCCTTTCCTCACTTGCCGCGGGGCGGCGCGGCGCGCTGCTACGGGACGGGGACAAGGGCTGTCTGCTAGCCACGGGAGAACAGATCCTTCAGTTTCCCCCGCACAAGGTGACCGCCCTTGACACCAACGGTGCCGGAGATTGCCATATCGGCAGCTTTGCCGCCGAACTTGCGCGCACCGGCGATCCGCTCCAGGCGGCCCGCTACGCCAATATCGCTGCAGCCTTGTCCACCACCCGCACCGGACCTGCCACGCCCCCCGCGCGGGAGGAGGTCGCAGCTCTGCTTTAACTTCAAAACAAGAGGCCCGCCAGACAGAAGCGGCCCGATGACCTTCACAAGGAGACACCAGATGAAAACAGTCCTGATTTCCCTTTCTGCCCTGGCTCTTATGGCCGGGAGCGCCGTCGCGGATGAAATCCGTGTCCTGAACTGGCAGGGCTACGGCACGGACCAGTCCTTCGCCGTGGAGCCGTTCGAAAAGGCCACGGGCCATACGGTCGTGCATGAATATTTCAACTCCGAACAGGAGATGCTCACCAAGCTGCGCACCAATCCGGGGGCCTATGATGTGGTGCTGATCAACTCGATCTACACCCAGCAGGCCGCATCCGAAGGCCTGATTGAGCCGATCGACACGACCAAGGTGCCGAATTTCAAAGGCATTTCGGAAAAGTTTGCCACCGATCCGCAGCTGGTCCCGGACGGCAAGGTCTATGGGGTTCCGTGGGTCTGGGGCCTGACCTCCTTCGCCATCAACACCTCGGCCATGTCCGAGGTGCCCGACACGCTGGAAGCCCTGTGGGACCCAGCCCACAAGGACCGGGTGGCGATCCGCGATGATGCGGTTGAGGCCATGCATTTCGGTGCACTGGCAACGGGCCAGAACATCAATGACATTGAAGACCTGGACGCAGTGAAGGCAAAGCTGGAAACTCTTCTGCCAAACCTGCGCACCTTCTGGAGCAGTGAAAACGACTGGAACCAGTACATGGCCGCCGGCGAACTGGATCTTGCCACCTACTGGTCCGGATCTGCGGCCCGGTCCATCGGGTTAGGGTTGCCTATTGAATTCGTGGTGCCGAAGGAAGGCGCCATTGGCTGGCTTGACGGCCTGTCCCTGCCGGCCACGTCGGAACACAAGGACGCGGCGCTGGAATTCATCAACTGGATGATTGATCCGGCCTTCTACACCGTGTGGGACAAGGAAGGGGCCCCGGCCTCGGCCAATGCGGACGCGGCGGCGGCCCTGCCGGATGACGCCTTCAACAAGCGCGTTCTGGGCGATCCGGGTGTGGCTGCCCGTGTCCAATTCATGGCCCCCATCTCGGACGAGACCCGCGAGAAATATCTTGAACTGTGGCAAGGCCTGAAGGCCGCGCAGTAGTCCACACATGCTCTGCGGACGGGCCGGTCAGATCCCGGCCCGTCCCGCTTCCTGACCTCCGCGACGCAAGGACATGCGCATGGCTGAACTCACGTCCGCGCAGGACCGAATGCGCCTCGCAGCGCATCTGTCCCCCGCATATCTGTGGCTTCTGGTGGCCGTCTTCCTGCCGCTTTCGGCCATGCTGTTTTTCAGCTTCCTGACCGACCTGCCCCAGCAAACGCCCGACTGGGCATTTACGCTTGAAAATTATGACCGGTTCCTGACCAATCCGACCTATGGCAAGCTGTTGTGGAAGTCGCTCACCCTGGGCCTGACCGTGACCTTGCTGTGCATTCTGATCGGCTATCCCTGCGCCCTGGTCCTGGCCCGCACGATCCGGGGCCGGGCCCGCGAAACCCTGTTCCTGCTCGTGATCCTGCCCTTCTGGTCCAATTCCCTTGTGCGGATCTTTTCCTGGGCCATCGTGCTGCGCGGCAACGGGGTGCTGGAGCGCAGCATCGAGTTTTTCCTACCCTTCGACATCCGGTTGAACCTGATGTTCACCACCACGGCAGTGGTCATCGGCCTGGTCCACAGCTACCTGCCCTATGTGGTGCTGACCTCCTATCTGGCGCTTCAGGCGGTGGACGATGATATCATCGAGGCGGCCCGGTCCATGGGCGCGTCAAAACTGACCATCCTGCGCCGCCTGCTGTTGCCGCTGTCCATGCCCGGCCTGCTGGCCGGGGCCATGCTTGTCTTCGTGCCGGTAGTCGGCTCCTTCATGGAACCGCGTATTCTCGGCGGCCGGGTCGGCACCTATTACGGCACGGTGATCGAAGACCAGTTCGTTGCCGTCTATAACTGGCCGCTCGGCGCGGCCCTCTCCTTCATTCTGCTGGCTGTGGTGCTGCTGATCCTTGCCTGTGCCAGCCCTATCCTGCGGAGGGCCACCCCATGAGACCTTCTCTGCTATCCGTGCTCGGCCGTCTGTGGCTGGCCCTGATCCTGGTGTTTCTCTATGCCCCGATCCTGGTCATGGCCGCCATGTCCCTCAACGCCTCGCCCTTCTATCAGCTGCCCTTCGACTTTTCCTGGACCTGGTATCAGAAGATGGCCGGCAACGATCAGATCATTGCGGCCGCGATCCGCTCCATCCTGATTGCCATTGCCACCACCGTGATTGCCACCAGCCTCGGCACCGCCGCTTCCATTGCCCTCTTCCGCTACGACTTTCCGGGCAAGCGGGTGTTCCAGGCGCTGCTGTTTCCCCCGATTGCCATTCCCTGGCTGATCACGGGCACGGCCATGCTGATCTTCTTTTTCTTCATCGGCATCGGCCGGGGCACACCGGCGGTCATCATCGGCCATGTGGCCCTGGCCCTGCCCTATGTCATCGTCACGGTGACGGCCCGCCTGTCCAGCTTCGACATTGCCCTGGAAGAGGCTGCCCGCTCCCTTGGGGCCAGTTCCCTGACCGTTCTGCGCCGGGTGACCCTTCCCTGGATCTCGCCGGGCATCGTGGCAGGCGGACTCTTCGCCTTTGCGGTCAGCTTCGACCAGTTCGTCGTCAGCTACTTTCTCTCCAAACCGGGGGACAGCACCTTGCCGGTGCTGATCTATACCGCGATCCGCAAAGGCTTTACGCCGGAGATCAATGCGATTTCCACCCTCATCATCACCCTGTCCATGGGGGTCATGTTCCTGGCCACCCGCAAGTCCAAATTCGCAGGAAGCCGCTGATGTCCCTTGTCGACGTTCAAAATGTGACCAAGACTTTCGGCCGCGTGGCGGCGCTGGACGATGTGACCATCCGTTTTGACAATGGCGGTTTCTTCGCCCTGCTCGGCCCGTCCGGCTCCGGCAAGACCACGCTGTTGCGCACCATTGCGGGTTTCAGCTTTCCAGACACGGGCAGCATTCGTATCGGCGAACACAATGTTGAGCGAGTGCCCGTGGAGAAGCGGGACATTGGCATGATGTTCCAGAACTACGCCCTTTTTCCAAACATGTCCGTCGCCGACAATATCGGCTTCGGCCTGCGGGTACGAAAAGTTCCGGCTGCGGAGGAAAGGCGACGGATCGCAGAGGCTTTGGAACTGGTCCAGCTCTCGGGTCTTGCGGACCGCAACCCTGCCCAGTTGTCGGGCGGTCAGCGCCAGCGTGTCGCGCTCGCCCGCGCCATCGTGACCAATCCAAAGGTGCTGCTGCTTGACGAGCCCCTGTCTGCGCTCGACAAGACCTTGCGGGTCGACATGCAGATTGAACTCAAACGCATTCAGCGCGAAATCGGCATCACCACGATTTTTGTCACCCATGATCAGGAAGAAGCGCTGACCCTGTCCGACCGGATCGGGATCTTGAAAGATGGGCGCATTGTCCAGGCCGGTCCCCCCCGCGAGGTCTATGACCGGCCCGCCGACGCCTTTGCCGCCAGCTTTCTGGGCGAAGCCAACTGGCTTCCCGAAACCCGCCTTGACGGGCTGACCCTGCCCGACCGGCCGGGGCCGAGCCGGTTCGCCGTGCGCCCGGAAGCCCTTGCCATTGGCACGGCCCCTGTCCCCGGTCACAATGCCATTCAGGGGCGTTTGACCCAAAGGGTGTTTGCCGGGGCTATGGCCACCTGCCTGATCCAGGTGGAGGATCAGGACTGGAAACTGATTGCCCGGGACCGGGATATTCCGGAACTTGCCGGAGACGGTGATGTCTGGCTCAGCTGGGCGGTGGAAGACACGATTGGAGTGCCCGCATGACCGACTGGCTGGTGGTGATCGACATGCAGCCCGGCTTCGGTCATCCCGACAGCCCGTGGTGCACGCCGGGCTATGAGGTCTGCGCAGAGAAAATCGGCCGGATGGTGGACGGCTATGGCGAAAAGGTCCTGTTCACCCGTTTTGTGCCCCCCGCCGAACCCGTGGGCGCCTGGCAGGCTTACTATGAGCAATGGCCCTTTGCCTTAAGCCCTGAGATGCGCTGGGTCTGGGAGCTCGACCCGCGCTGGCAGGACCGGCCCAGCGTCACCAGCCACCGCTTTTCCAAATGGCGCGAACTGGAAGCCGTGCTGCCGGGGGACGCCAGGATTACGTTATGCGGCGTTGCGACCGATTGCTGTGTTCTGGGGACCGCCGTCGAAGCAGTGGATGCGGGCCGTCATCTGCGCCTTGTTGCGGATGCCTGCGCCGCAGGCAGCCAAGGTCTGCACGAAGGGGCCGTTGCCGTCATGGCCGACCGCGCGCCGATGCTTAAGATCACGTCGACGGAGACTGTTCTCTCGGGCGAATAAGGGCATCAGTCCGCCGGCAGATCCCGCAAAACGGGCGGGGCCGTGAGGCCGGATGCATCCGGCCAGAGGCTCCCGGCAAACTCCGTCCCGGCATAAAGGGCATTGGCCAATGTATTGGCAACACGGATGGCCAGATGATGCTCGCCCTTTGCCAGGAGGCCGAGTTCAAAGCGGAAAGGTGCGTGGTGGCGGCGCCCGGCCGGATGACTGTTCAAAAAGACCTCCGCAACACAGGCCACACCGGGCAGGTCCAGCATCAGCGCCCTGTCTTCGTCCAGCACAAAGCGGCATTCATAGAGCCCGGTTCCGGACCAGTCTGCCAGCCCTTGAGCCTGCCAGCCCTCATCAACCCGGATCGGTCTGATCTCGTCTCCTCTTGCCAACGTCCATCCGGTGTCCAAGACCTGGAAGGCGGGACCGGGCGTTGGATGGGCAGAGGGCAGCCAGACCCTCCCGGTCTCCGCCCGGATTGACTGCAAGCGCAGACAGCGTAACTCCTGGGGTGCCAGCCGGACATCAAGCCTTCTCGCCGCCGGGATATCACTTTCCAAAACAGCAAGCCCCAAAGAGGACAGAACAGTGGCTTCGCCCGGCTGATCGCTTTCGTTCAAAAGCACCACCTGCCAGTGTCCCGCAGCATCCCGTCCAGCCAGCAAGGCGCGGACGCCCACCCCTTTTTCCAGCACCGGCACGTCCTGCGGGAACAGGCCGGACACGGATACCGGCGGCTTTCCAAGCACCGGGATCTTCAAATCTGCGAGGCGCGCGCAC
Source organism: Roseibium sp. AWQ4_290 (assembly GCF_056160985.1). Taxonomy (NCBI): domain Bacteria; kingdom Pseudomonadati; phylum Pseudomonadota; class Alphaproteobacteria; order Hyphomicrobiales; family Stappiaceae; genus Roseibium; species Roseibium sp. AWQ4_290. Next base: position 118,123 of record NZ_JBSWYG010000003.1, on the reverse strand, counting down.
AGTCCCGGGGTTTGAAAGGTGATTTCTCCGGGCAGAGCTACCGCCACGATCTGAGATCCGAAAAGCTGTCCGGTGCGGCAAAGGTGATCCAATCCGGCCTCGTCGCAGATGAGAGGCCGGTGGCCATGGGCCAGCAGCTGTTCGCACCAGGCCCCGAAAGCAACACCATGGGCATGGGCCGGACCTTCGCGCAAGGCGGTCTCATACGGATAGACCAGTGCGACCTGCGGCGGCGGGCTTGCCGCCTCCAAAAACCCGGCCAGCCTGCCCGCCTCTTCCGAAAGGTCTCCCAGAACCGGCCACCAGGGCTGAAGATTATAGCCCGGCGGAAAATCGAATAGCAGGGTTTCAAGCGGCTCCGGTGGCCCGTCTCCGAGGCTGTCGCAGCGGCCGCCTCCGGCATAAAGCGCATGCAGGATGATCCGGCTTGCCCCCAGCATGTGCAGGCGCAAGAGCTGGCTGCGCAGGGCCGCAGGCGTCAGTTCCCATTGGCCTGCGGCCCTGCGCGGTGTGCGCTCTGCGGTCAGATAGAGTTCCGTCCAGCAGCCCCTCCGCCCGCTGGCTCTGGCAAGACTGTCCCCCAGGAGCGGAGCAAGCTGGGCCCCCAGATTGTTGGCATCAACAGCCGTTTCGTCCCGCCAGCGGTCCAGACCAAAAAAATCCGCCGCCATTGCCACCCGAGGATCAATGCCGGAAAAGCCGCCATTCAGCGCAAAGCTGCCCACATGAGGCAAAATCTCATGACCCGTCAGCGTCAAACCATGACGGTCACAAAATCCGCGAACCGGCTCAAAAAACGCCTTCTGCATCATTGTGTTGAGCAAATGGTAGGCCCGGGCGCGGACGGGACCGGCGTCGGAACCGTCCAAGAGCGCAGCCAGCTGGAGCGCCACAGACCCGTCAGCGGCAAGGGCGTCCGCAAAGGCATCGCTCCAGGGCAGGCTGTTGCGCAAATTGCCATAGCGGCCCGGCCAGTCGTAAAGGACAGGGGCCGGCTGATCGAAAAAGAGACAGTCCACGGTTGTGCCCAAATGGGGGCCGAGCGCGTCCGCATAGGGCTGAAGGCCAAGCTCCACAAAACGGCGGCCCGCCTCCGGCAGGAGATAGTTGATGATCCGCGAGGTCCGCACACGGGCGCGGGCAAAGACCATCCAGCTGGCCCCAGGGGGCATGTCCCACACCAAGCGGACCGTTGCCTGCTGTGCATCACACGATTCAAGCCGAACGCCGGAGCTGATGTCTTGCGGCGCTTTCCCCGGCTCCTTGAGCACAGCGGCCACCACGCTCCAGTCCTCGAATTCCGGAGTGCCGCTCTCATGGATCCAGGATTGAACCGCCGGGCCAAGCGCTGCACCAAGCGTTGCCCTGATGCCGTCGATCCGGATCTCCCGCGCCGATCCACGAGCCCAGAAAACATGGGTCTCTCGCAGATGATCCGCGCTTGCAACGGTGCGCCCCCCGGCCTGGCCACTGGTCCAGGCATAGTCATCATAAAGCCCGGCCGTGAGACCCAGCCCAGCCATGAGGTCGACCGCCTTGCGATACGCCGTCAGCCAGGCGTCAGACAGGTAGACAGGCCGCGGCAGGGAAAGCCGGGCCTGAATATAAATCCGCTGAAAGCCCTGCGCCCGGAACCCGGCCAGCTGCGCTCGCATGTCCTCTTCAGAGGGCAGCGCCCCCCAGAACCAGTAGGCATCCAGACGACTCTGGCCTGAGACAGGCAGCTTGCCGATCCCCGGCAATTCAGAAGACTGTGGCATGGGTCAGGTTGGTCGTGGGACGAAGAACATGCGGTCGGACAGTGGGGGCTGGCAGTGGGACGCCAGGCAGTGGGCGGGCCAGCTTGAAGCTTGCGGGCCTTCACGGTTTGAGCGGGCCCTCCCGGTTTGAAACGACACCCAGCCTCGCCCCTCAGCCCGCCATCTCGCTCGGGGTCATCCAGCCCTGAACGGCGCCGCCAGAATCTTTCAACAGGGCAATCCGGCCAATTCCGGCCACATCAAAGGGCGGGCGGATGACTTCGCCGCCATGGGCAAGCGCCAGTTCGACACGCTCATCCACATTGTCAACGGCCACATAGCTCATCCAGTGATCCGGCATGCCGTCATAGTCTGGCCCGGCCATCGGGAAGATGCCCCCCACCGGCGTATCGCCGAGAGTAGCCAGCGTATAGACAGGACCCTCTTCCATGGGCATGTCGGTGAAGGTCCAGCCGAGGGCCTTACCGTAAAACGCCTTGGCTTTTTCCGTGTCCCGGGTCATCAACTCATTCCAGTAGAAAACACCATGCTCAACCTGAACCATACCGGCCTCCCTGCCGTTTGGCTGCGTCCGGCCCGCTGAAAGAGCACACCGCGCCGGATCAAATACCGAAAAAAATCAGGTTTCTTTCTTGGCACGGTAGCCGGGCAGCGTCCAGTCCCTGAGGATCGCCCCTCCACGCAGCACCAAGGCCAGCGACGCTCCGGCAACGGCCGCGCCAGTCTGCGGCAGTCCAAGAGCCGACAGGGCCACAAAACCGCCCGCTCCGGCAAAGGCGGCGCTGACATAGATTTCCGGCTTCACAATGGAGGACGCTTCCCGGGCGATCGTGTCCCGGAAGACGCCGCCAAAGGTGGCGGTCGCAACGCCCATCAGCACAGCCACCAGCATGGTGTCGCCCACGCTCATCGCCTTGGCCGCCCCCATCACGGAATAGGCAGACAAGCCCAGCGCATCCGCCCAGCGCAAAGGTTTGTTGAGCTGTTCGATCCAGTGGGCGAAGAACCAAAGGAAGATGCTGACCATAAGGCAGACCAGCAGATAGGCCTCATTTTCCACCCAGAAGACCGGCACGCCCAGAAGCAGATCCCGCAAAGTGCCGCCGCCAATGCCGGTCATTGTTGCAAAGAACAAAAGCGCAATGAAATCGAGCTTCTTTCGGGAGGCGACAATACCGCCGGTCATGGCGAAGACGGCCACGCCCAGATAATCCAGCACCTGTAGCAGCATCATCGTCTCCTTGGGCGAAAACATAAAAGCCGCCCGGAGCTTAACTCCGGGCGGCTTTTATAGAAGTCTTCGGGAAGGCGCTCCGTCAAGCGCTCTTGTCGACCGTCTGCCCTGCGTCGCCAGCGGTCGTGTCCTCGGCTTGTCCGGCCTCTTTTGGCGCCTCTTTCGGGCCGCCCTTGGAGACCCCGACCAGGGCCGGGCGCAACACCCGCTCGCCAATCACATAGCCCGCCTGAACGATCTGCACGACCGTGTTGTTCGGCACTTCGGTATTCGGCACCTCAAACATGGCCTGGTGGAAATTCGGGTCGAATTTCTGACCTTCCGGGTCCAGCTTGCGCACGCCGTTCTTTTCCAGCTGGTTGAGCAGGTCCCGTTCGATCATTTCCACGCCTTCAATCAGCGCGGCCACGCCCGCATCGGCGTTCTTGCGGTCTTCTTCGGGCAGCGCTTCCAAAGCCCGTCTCAGGTTATCGGAGACGGTCAACATGTCGCGGGCAAACCCGGACACCGCATATTGGCGCGCGTCCTTAACTTCCTTTTCCGTCCGGCGGCGCAGATTTTCCATCTCCGCCATGGTTCTGAGAGCCCGGTCCTTGAGCTCGGCATTTTCGGCTTTCAGAGCCTCGGCCGGATCGGCTGCTGCCATCTCCGCCGCTTCGGGCTGAGAGGCCGCAGTGTCCGTTTCCGGGGTCGCGTCAGACGGCTGGTTTTGCGGAGTTTGGGTCTCGTCACTCATGGGTAATCCGTTTGGCTCTAGAGCGTGTCGCGTTCATCGGATTGCAAACTGCTTGTCTTTTGCGTTCAAATCTCTGATGTCAGGCAGCGAAAGACAAATCCAATCAAACGTGATTTGCTCAAATCTGTATGCGAATGCTTATAAGACCGGTTGCAAAGAATTCAAAGCAAATCGGCGGGCGGGCGCAAAGCCCGTCCGCCGGATGCAATCATTTGCTCCGCAGCCGGCCAGCGGCAGCAGAACGACCTCAAAGAGCGCTCTTGATCCAGTCGGAGAGCTTGCCCTTCGGAGCCGCGCCAACCTGAGTTGCCATCGGCTCGCCATCCTTGAACAGGATCAGCATCGGGATGGAGCGGACGCCGTATTTCATCGGCATGTCCTGGTTCTCGTCGATGTTGAGCTTGGTGATCTTCACCGCACCGTCCATTTCCTCGGAGATTTCCTCCAGAGCCGGAGCAATCATCTTGCACGGGCCGCACCATTCGGCCCAGAAGTCGACGACCACCGGACCGTCGGATTTCAGAACTTCTGTTTCGAAGGAGGCGTCGGTGACTTGAGTTGTTGCCATATCAAGATCTCGTGGTTTGCGTTCAGACGCCTACCCGATGTAAGCGTGCCAGTTGGCCAGAACGTAGGTAGCGGCAGGCCCGCCGTCAAGCCGGACGGCCATCCGGCTTCAGTCCGGAGAACGTCCGGTCCAGAATATCGGACGGGATTTGCATCAAGGCAGGTGTAGAGGTCCACAGGAGATAGGCCTCGATCTCCCGCTCCGGATAGATCTGGGCCAGTAATTCCCTGTAAACGGCAAGCTGCGCCCGGTATTCCAGCGGCACGGCCTCAGCGGTCTCCGGAGGGCGCAAGTTGGTCTTGTAGTCGACAATCACAACCCGGTGACCATCGACAAGCAGGCGGTCGATCTGGCCGGAGACTTCCACCTCGGTGCCGTCAGCGGCCCGAATCGTTCCAACCAGCGGCACTTCCGCCAGCGCGCCCTCTCCAAACAGCGGCGCGAAGCTAGGGGCCGTCAAAACCGCTTCGATTTCACTCAAGAGCGCGGCACGGTAGCTGGAAAACGCGGGGGCAAGCTCCTGATCCAAAAACCGCCCGGCCGCCGGAAGGCGCTCGCTGTCGGGAAGATCGGGCAGCAGTTCCAAAAGCCGATGCACCAGCCGCCCCCGCTCCAGTGGCCAGGATGCGGGCTGGGTGCGCGCTTCCAGCCGCGAGACTGCCGGCACCGGATCAACCCCGTCCTTTTCCTCCATCTCTTCAAAGGCCTTGGAGGGCTGCAGCCGCTTTTTCTTTGGCAGCGGCGCCACCGGCTCTGCCAGCCAGCCCGGCATGGTTTTTTCCGCCTCTGGCCCGGCACCGCCGGACGGGGCCGGGCGCCCTTCGCTTTCGGCCGCGCTGTGCGGGTCTGCCTCTGCGCCGCTTTTCTGCCAGCGCCAGGCGAGCACCTGACCATCCGCCGTGATGATCTCCTGCGCCTCGGGCTTCAGGGCCCGTTCCACCAGGGAATACCAGCATTCTGCATGGGCCCCGCGCTTCGGCTCCCAGCCGCACACAATCAACCGGTCCTCGGCACGGGTGAGCGCAACATAGAGAAGGCGGCGGTATTCTTCCGCCTGATCGTCCCGGAGCCTGGCAACGGCCTCCTCGTGCCAGTCCATGCGGTCTGCCTTGGGCGGCAACCAAACCAGCGCGGGCGGCAGAAGATCGTTTTCAAGGCGTGCACGCGGCAGGAAAGACGGATCATGGAGCGCGCTGACCGGAGCGGCACCCGGATCCACCAGAATCACAATCCTGGCCTCCAGCCCCTTCGACCCGTGGACGGTCATGATCCGAACCATGCCCTTGGTATTGGTCAGCTCGCGCTTGATTTCCGTGGGCGCTGCGGCGATCCAGGCCAGAAAGCCTTCCAGCCCCGGGGGTCCGGCCTGTTCATAGGCAATGGTCAGCGCCAGAAACTCGTCCAGCACGTCATTCACCTCAACCCCGAGCCGGGCCCGGAAGGCCTTGCGGCCACCATCAGCCCCCAGAAGCCGGGCATAAAATTCATAAGGCGGTACGAAGTCGGCGCGTGCACGCCAGTCTTCCAGCCTCGCCCGTACGCCCTGCCATAGCCCGGACGTTTCCGAACGTTTGACCAGCATCTGCCACAAAGTTCCGGGACGGGCCTTGTCCGGCGTCTCCCGGGCCACGTCCAGAAGCTGGTCGTCATCCAGATTAAACAGCGGGCTTTTCAGGACGGCGGCCAGGGAAAGATCATCTTCCGGCAGCAGCAGAAAACGGCCAAGGGCAGCCAGGTCCTGCACCGCGATATGATCGGTCAGCACAAGCCGGTCGCTGCCGGCCGCTGGAACATCCAGCTCCTTGAGTTCCCGGTTCAGCGCCTCCACAAAAGGGCCGCGCTTGCGCACCAGGATCATGACATCGCCCGGATCGGCAGTTCCCTCGCGCATCCAGCGGGCAATTTCCCGGGCAATGCGCCTGGCCACTTTCAGCATCGGACTGCCGGAGCCGACATGATCTATCGGCAGCCGCCAGTCATCAGGCGCGTCGGTTTCCGCCTCCGCTTCCAGCGGCCACAGATCCACGATGCCCGGATCCCGCCGGATCGCCTCATGAACCGGTGCGGCAAGCTCCTGGGACAGGCCCCGGTAGGCGTCCTCGTCCCGGAACACCCGGTCAACCGCCCCCAGCACATCCGGTGTGGAGCGGAAGGACAGCTGCAGATTGACCGAATGAAACTCACGGTCCGCCGCCTCGGCCTGACTGGAAAACGCCCGGCGCATGGCGTCGAAATAGGCTGGAACCGCGCCTTGGAACGAATAGATGGACTGTTTTTCGTCGCCGACCGCAAACAGGGTGCGGATGCGCTCATTGGCACCGGTCCCGGCAAAGAACTCGGAGGCCAGCGAAGTGACCACCTCCCACTGGCGCGGGCTGGTGTCCTGGGCCTCATCCACCAGTATATGATCCAGTCCCTGATCCAGCTTGTACTGGACCCATTGGGCCGCATCCGATTTCTGCAACAGCGTGGCCGTCTTCACGACCAGATCCTCAAAGTCGAGATAGCCTCTGGCCGTCTTGGCTTTCTCATAGTGGCGGATGACCCCGTCAGCGAGGCGCAGCAGCGAAGCCGTGCCCTCAAAGGTCGCGATCTTCCGCCGGGCGCTGAGCAGATCCAGCAGCCTGACCTGTTCCGCCTGCAGCGCTTCGACCATCTCCGGAAAGCTGGCGGCAACCTTCTTGGTGGCCAGCGCTTTGCGCGGTTCCAGTTTCGAGGTCAGAAAGACCGCCTGCCATGCGGTGCGGAACGCCAGCGGATCGCTGATCCTGACCGCTTCCACCAGATCCAGCGCGCGCTGCTGGTCCGTTTTCGTGCCTGTGTTGAGGGCTTCGGCATAAGCCTGGGCCAGACGCAGGTCGACTGGGCAGTCCGCCTTGAACCTGAGATCAAACTCCGCCAGGGTCTCTCCCGGCGTGACCTCCAGCAGCGCGGCAAGATCCGTCAGGGCGCCCTCCAACCCGCCCGCATCCACTGTCCAGCGGCGGAAGGCATCGCGGTTCTGGATGAGTTCTTCCAGCGCCTTTTGCGCCCCGCCATCGCTCATCAGCTCAATGACGGCAGTCAGCGCGTGGCCCGGAAGGCTGTCCGGCTCCGTTTCGGCCCGGTGCAACACACTGGCGCGGGCTTCGGCCATCAGCTCGGCCGCCACCCGGTCATCCAGAACGGAAAAATGACCGGCCACATTGGCTTCCAGGGGAAACTGGTGCAGCAGCGCTTCGCAAAAGCCGTGGATGGTCTGGATCTTCAGCCCGCCGGGGGTTTCCAGTGCCCGGGCGAACAGACGCCGGGCCATGGCCAGGCGGGACGCATCCGGCCGCCGCCCCTCGATATCCTGCAATTCGGCGGCCAGGGCCTCGTCTTCCAGGGTCACCCAGCCGCCCAGGATACGGAAGACGCGGGTGGCCATTTCCGCAGCCGCCGCCTTGGTGAAGGTCAGCGCCAGAATGCGGCCGGGGTCCGTGCCGTCCAGAAGCAGGCGAACGACCCGGCGCGACAGGACAAAGGTCTTTCCCGAGCCCGCATTGGCGCTCACCCAGGCCGATGCACGCGGACGCGACGCGAGGTCCTGCCTTTGCCGGGTCAGCTCGGGGATCTGAAAGCCGCTCATCCGCTCTCCTCCCCGGACAAGGCCCATTCCTGGGTCCGCGCCAGATGGTCATAGTCGCCATCCATCATGCGCTCCTGCAGGACGCGGGCGCGGGACAGATAGCCGGTGTCTTCCCTGGCATAGTGGGCGATCAGCTGTTCCAGCCGCTGCCAGGCATCTTCGATCAGCTCTTCCAGTTCCGTTTCCCTGGGATTGCGGCACGCTTCCACCACCGGCTCCACACCGCCTTTAAGCTGCAGATACAAAAGCTCACTCACCGGTCGGTCCGCCGGAACATCCTTGAAGCCGAACCGCCTGATCATGGCTGCTTCCAGCGGCAACTGCGGGGAGAGCAAAGCATCCACCTGCTTTTGCGAGGGAACCTGTCCGGTCTTGTAATCGACCACGGACAGGCTGCCCGATGTGAGACGGTCAATCCGGTCGGCCCGCCCGCGCAGGCGGAACGGAAAGCCCGGCAGGGCAAGGTCCACCCCGCCGCCGATTTCCAGAAACCGCTGCTCCACCGCAGCAGAACGAACAGCCTCAAACGCCACAACGCCTGCAGCGATCTTCTGGAAACGGGGCCACCATAGCGCCCGGATCGCCGGGAAGGCGTCGAGCGGTTCAAAAAGCTCTTCGCCAATCCCGGTCAGGGCGGCCACAGCCGTGTCATCAAAAGGCCCGGTCCAGGTGGCCAGAAACTCGGCGAGCGCATCATGAATGAGGTTGCCCTTGTCGGCAGCACCCGGCTCGCCGCCAATGGGGTCGACCGGCTGCAATTCCAGAATGTGACGGGCGTGAATGGCATAGGGGTCGCGGATCAGCCGCTCGATTTCCGTGATCGACAGGGTGTGCGGGCGCGCGGCCAAAGACGGCTTCGGGCATGGCCGCAGCGCCGGACGCACGGGTCCGGAAGGCTGGTCCAGACGGGCTGCAAGCTCCGCATAGACCGCCCCGCGCGCCACCATGGCCTCTGAAATCTCAGGCCCTGCAAGCGTTGTCAGACGCTGCAGCCAGCGGGAGGCCACAGTCGGCGCGCCATCGACACGGCCAGCCCGGGACAAGAGCACCCGCTGCGCACCCATCCCTTGCGCAAAGTCATGGGCCGCTGCCCCGAGGCGGCGTTCCGGCGGTTCCAGGCCGATATCCCGTTTCATGGGCCGGTTCAGCCACGGATCATTACGCGTGCGCTGGGGCCATGTGCCTTCATTCAAGCCGCCCAGGATTGCGACATCGAAGCTCTGCAGCCGGGCTTCCATGGGGCCGAGGATCTGCACCCTCGGGTCTCCCGGCAGCCGCCGCCGCACAGACTGGCCCGCCATCAGGGCCGGAAGAACGGTTGGCCATTCCCCCGCCGGAAAGGACAGGCCACTGGTTTCGCCGTCCAGCAGTGCGGAAAAGAACTGGGCCAGCGCCTCGCCCGCTTCCCCGGCATACAATTCCGACATGGACCCGGTTTCGTCACAGGCAACGGCCTGAACAACCTCGACCTGACACCGGGCCAGCTCGGAAACGGACACAGGGTCGGCCTGACCCGCCAGCGCCTCCAGCGGCGCAAGGGCTTTGCCAAGCCGCTCCACCAGAGCGGCCATGACCTCCCAGTCGCCGTCATGGATCTTTTTCCAGCGCGGCGTATGGGCCTTGCCCACCTCCAAACGGCTGGCCTCGATCGCCTCCAGAAGCCCCTCCGTGCCCGGCCGGGCGCGTGGGCCCCGCACCACCCCCCGCTCCAGCGCCCGGGCGGCTGAGCGGATATCCTTGAAGGGCAGCCCAAGGCGGGCCAGGGGATGTTTCAAAAGGGACAGAAGGTCAATCGGATCACAGCCGCCCAACGCGAGTTTGGCCGATAGCAGTGTCAAAATGGCCGGGGCGGTCTGATCGAGCGGGCGGCCCGCACTGTCATCCACCTGAATGGACCAGCGCGACAGCTCCGCCGCTACCCGGCGGGTCAGCATCCGGTCGGGCGAAATCAGGGCTGCGGTCTCACCGCGCTCCACGCTTTCCCTTAAGGCAATGGCAAGACTGAGCGCTTCATCCGCTTCGTTCCGCGCCACAAGAAGGGACACATCTTTCAGGGCCTCCGCCCTCATTTCCGTTCCGGTCTCGCTCAAGAAGCCCGTCCAGCCGTCGGAGGTATCAGCCGGGCGCAGGGCTTCAGACACCAGAACTTCCCGCTGCGCCAGAGCGGCGGGAGGCTGCGGACCGAGTTCCCGGATCGCGGAGCGGTCCGCCCCAAGCCGGTCGAGCAGTTGCTTCAGCGAATATTGCGGATGGGACGGCAGCGTTGCCGGGGCTGGCTGGCCCGGCGCAGCCTTTGCAGGGGCGCTGCGCAGGCCGAGAGATTGCCAGGACCGGTCATCCAGATGCCGGTCGAGACCGGGCAGCACAATGGCCCCCTGCTCCAGCCCGGCGACCGCTTTCAGCAGCGCGGCTGTGGCCGGAACCGAGCCGGTCACCCCGGCGACAATCACAGGCCCCTTCGGTGGGGTGGCCACAAGGCGCTGCGCTTCCCTCCGGATCAGGGCGGAGCGGCGCGCCTTCGGGTCCATCCGGCCGCATTCGGCAAGATGGGCAGGCCAGGCCTCCTGGACAATCTTCAAAAAATCCAGCGTGATCTGCCAATAGCGGGCAAAATCTTCAGGCACCAGCGCGGTCAGGTCCGACCAGTTCGCCTCTTCGGTCTCCACCTCATCCATCAGGGCCAGCAGATCAGAGGCCAGCCAGGCCGCATCCGCTGTTGAGGCGGGCACGCCCAGGGGCTCGTCGGTGCGCAGGCTCAAGGCTTCCCGGCGCAAGGTGCCCTTCCAGGCTTTCACCAGCCGGGTCATGGCCAGATGCCGCTCCAGAACGGGCATGGCAGGCGGCAGGGCCTCCAGATCCGCCTCCCCGCTCAGGGCCTGCACATCCTCGTCCGCATCGCCCACCGGCCGGATAGCCGGCAGCAGCACCGGGCGGCCGCCAAAACGCTCTTGAAACACCTGGGGCAACAAGCGCGCGGAGCGGCGCGTCGGCACGTAGAGCGTCACAGTGGGCAGAAGCTGCGGCGTCTGCAGCGGGCAAAAGCCGGGGATCAGGGAACCGTCGGCGAGCGTATCGACCAGGGTCTTCAGAAACGGGACGGAGGGCGGAACGGAGAACAGGCCTGCGCGCGGCGGGTGCATCGCGGTCTCAGGCCGCGCTCTCGCGCACCGCATATTCCGCTGCGCGAATGGCATCGGGCGTGCCGATATGCAGCCAAAGCCCTTCCATCTGAACCCCGAACAGACGGCCCGCTGCAATGGCCTTGTTGAACAGCATATTTATGGAGAATGGCTCGTCCTGCGTGCCTTCAAACAGGCGCGGATGCAACAGGGCCGCCCCCGCATAGGCAAAGGGTGTGACCCCTTTTTCCAGACGGCGGGTCAGACTGCCATCCTTGGCCATTTCGAAATCGCCCCGGCCCGAATAGCCGACGGACTTGACCGTTTCGGCCACCAGAAGCAACGCATCCATGCGCGCCTCGTCCCAGGCATCGATCATGTGTTCCAGGTTGGGCTTGACGCCTTCTATCCAGTAACAGGTGTCCGAATTCAGCTGGAAAAACGGCTCGTCGCCCAAAAGCGGCAGCGCTTTGCGGATGCCGCCGCCGGTTTCCAACAGGCGGGACCGCTCATCGGAAATGAGGATGTCCATATCGCTCCGGCGGCGCACATGGACTTCCACTAGATCCGCCAGATAATGGACATTGACCACGCAGGTTTTCACGCCCGCAGCCGCCAGACGGTCCATGCCATGGTCGATCAGCGCCTGGCCGTTGACCTCGATCAGCGGCTTCGGGGTGGTGGCGGTCAGAGGGCGCATGCGCTTGCCCATTCCGGCGGCCAGGATCATTGCTTTTGTGGGTCGGAACCGCGATGTTGTCATACGCTCACTCAAATGCTTCCCTGCGCCCGGCCAATCAAATCTCACCGCCGGAAGCGTGCATAGCCTTCTTTCAAATCCGTCACTCCCGGCCTGTCAAGCACCCGGTCGAGATAGCCTAGCATACGCGGCAAATGGCTCAAATAAGCCGGCTTATTATCCCGCTTCGCCAGACGCACGAAGATGCCGAGGATCTTCGAAATTCTCTGGGCGGCCATGACCCCGTAGGCTTTCGCAAACAGGTCTCTATCGGGCCCTTGCTCTCTCTGCCTCGCCATCAGATAAGCCTCGTAGAGCCTTGTTTCCAGTGCGGCATCCACATCTGTGCGCGCATCGAACAACAGGGCGGCGACATCATAGGCCACCGGCCCTCTTACCGTGTCCTGCAGATCGATCAGGCCAATGCGGTCAAGGCCGCTGGCGCCGTGCTGCCACAGAAGATTGGGAGAATGAAAGTCCCGCAGGACCCAGCCCTGCTGGGCCTCTGCGATCCCGTCCAGAGCATGCTGCCAGAGGCTTTCAAAGGCCTGCCGCGTCTCCTGTGTCGCGTCCGCCCCGGTCACATGGGGCACATACCAGTCCAGAAACAGAGAGGCTTCTGCAATCAGTGCCTCCTGGGAATAGTCCGGAACGGGATAGACGCTGCCGCCGGGAAGGCTGACCTGTTCAGGCCAGCTTTCACTATGCATCCTGGCCAGAAGCTCCACCGCCGCCAGATACCGGTCCGGATCCGGCTTGCCATCCACCAGAACGGTTTCCCGGCCCAGATCCTCAGACAGGACAAGCCCCTGGTCCGGAGCCGCCGCATAGATCTCCGCCGCCCGGAACCCCCGTTTGCGCAGCTCGGACCCGATCGCCAGAACCGAACGGCAGTCCTGTGCCAGATGAACCTTTGCCATATAGGTGCGGACCTCTTCTGAGACTGCCCCGTCGCGGAAAGGCCAGTTCATCAAAATGGCAGTGCGCCCGTCACCAGTCACTGTTTCGAAACTCCGTAAGGACGCATCTCCAGCCAGATAGGCCCGGGATGCGCCACCAAATCCTGCTGTTTCCAGAAAATCCCGCATCTCCAGCGTCCGGGTGACGCGTGTCTGCCAGTCCTGATCGGAGGAAACGAACGTAAGGGCCCGCTCTTCGCTGTCCGCATCCGGCTGGATGATCTGGATCCAAAGCGCGGTCTCCGGCAGCAATGCCTCTGCCTTTTCCGGCCACTCGATCAGCGCCGCGCCCGTCTCCAGCAGGTCCTCAAGACCAAGTTCTTCCAACTCTTCCGGCTCTTCCAGCCGGTAAAGGTCGAAATGGGAGAGTTCACAGCGGGGCAAGGCATAGGTCTGAACCAGTGTGAAGGTCGGGCTGGGCACTTCCAGCTCCGGCTCTTCGGCAAAGGCCCGGATCAGCGCCCGGGTGAAGGTGGATTTTCCGGCGCCCAGATCTCCGGACAGGCACACGGTATCGCCCGGCTTGAGGATCATGGCAATGTCCCCGGCCAGGCGGGCCGTAGCGCCCTCGTCGGGAAGATTCCGTGTCAGGAAAGAGGCTGGAAGCTGCCGCAGCCGGTGGTCTGCCATGGGCGGGTCCGTTATTCAGCGGCCACCTGACCGGGCTGCTCCGGGCGCGCAGGAAAGACGCAAGTAACTGTAGTGCCCTTGCCTTCAACCGAATCGATTTCGACGGTGCCGCCATGGAGCTCGACAAAGCTCTTGACGATCGCGAGGCCCAGGCCCGCGCCCTGGCGCCGTGTGCCCGTGTCATGGCCGACAAAGCGGTTGAAAACCTGGGTCAGGATTTCCGCCGGGATGCCGTAGCCATGATCCTGCACCACGAAGGCAACCTGGCCGTCATTCCGGTTGCAGCTGACATCGACGACGCCGTTTTCTTCTGAATACCGCACGGCGTTGGAAATCAGGTTGAACAGTACCTGACGCAACCGCTTCTCGTCGGCCACCATATTCCCGATATCTTCGGGCACATGGGTGCGCAGCGTGATCTTGGCATCTGCGATCCGGTCTTTCAGGCCCTCGACCGCCGCCGAGACTGTGGAGGCCACATCGACCTCGCCCAGGTCCAGTTCCATGATGCCCGCATCCAGGGTCGCCAGATCGAGAATGTCGTTGATGATGGCCAGAAGCGCCGACGAGGACGACTGGATGTATTCCGCGTATTCGCCCTGCTTGTCCGTCAGATCACCGAATTTCGGATCCGAGAGCAACTGGGCAAAACCGATGATGTTGGTCAAGGGCGAGCGCAGCTCGTAGGACACATGCTGGATGAAGGCGTTCTTGATCTGGTCGGCCTGCTGCAGCGCCTCGTTCTTTTCCAGAAGTGCGCGCTCTACATTCACGCTGTCGCTCACGTCCACAAAGGTGACCAGCGTGCCACCATCAGGCAGGGGCACGGTGGCATAGTCGAGCACATCACCATTGTGCCGTTCCAGGCGGCTGACCTTGTGGGTGCGGTTGTCGAGCAGGCCGGTGACATTGCCCGCCAGCTGCTTCCAGGCGTCTTCTTCCTGTTCGCTGAGCGTGCAGGCAGAGACAACTTCGTTCACATGGGGCAGTTCGGCAAGCTGCTCTTCCTCGATGTTCCAGATCTTGCCGAAGGCCGGGTTCCACAGGCGCAGGCGGCCATCGGACCCGAACACGGCCACGGCTTCCGACAGATTGTCGAGAGTTTCGCCCTGCACCCGTGCCAGCGCGTTGTAGCGGCTTTCCAGGTCGAGGCGCTCGGTGAAGTTCTCGTAAATATAGGTCACGCCGCCCTGGGGGTGCGGATTGGCAATGACGCGCAAGGTCCGCCCGTCCGGAAGATGCCACCAGCTTTCGCGGGCTTCCAGGGACTGGTAGCTTTCCAGCATCTTGTTGCGCCAGACCCTGTAATCGGCCTGTTCGGGCAGTTTGCGCGCGGCCCGCAGAGCGTCGAGCACGGCGCCATCTTCCGGCCTGCCCCCCAGGAACGCATCGTCAAGGTCCCAAAGCTGTCGGAAGGCCGCATTGTGAAACTGAAGCTTGCGATCGCTGCCATAGATCGCCACGGCGGCGGCCAGCTGGTCCAGGGTGCGGCCATGGAAATCTTCGGCGCGGCCCAGTTCCTTGCGGGCCTGTTCCAGGTCGCTGATATCAACGGCAATGCCGGCGCCGCCGACACTCGCGTTGACATCGGTCACCTCGAAGACCCGGCGGTCGCCGGAGGCCACAATCGGAATTCTGGCGCTGAAACAGCCATCCTCGGTCCGCTGCACGGCCATGGCGGTGCGTGCCGCCGCGTCCAGGAAGGTCGCACCGGTCTTGACGGCGCTTTCCGCATCGCCAAGCTCCACCGCCTCCGCATAGGCCGCATTGGCCCAGGTCAGATTGCCCTCCGCATCCCGCTGCCAGGCCGGGGCCGGCATGGCATCGAGCAAGGCATGAAGCATATGCAATTCGCCGGAAATCCGCGCATTGCGGGCTGCAAGCTCGGCCTGCATCTGGCGCTCGCCGGTCAGGTCCCTCAGCCGCAGCACGACGGCGCCGCCTGTGGTGCGCCCCAGAGCTTCCACATAGGTGCCCGCACGGGTTTTGAATGTCGCGGTAAAGGCCTCACCGGTGCGGAACAGCATATCCAGATGCCGTTCCAGATCCCCGGCGCATTTCACCGTCAGCCAGCTGCCAAAGGCCAGAAGCTGGGCAGGCGGGCGCGGCACGCCGGACTTTTCCGCCAGAACGCCCCAGATCTGGGGCACGGCTCCGTTTCCGGTCCACACGATCACGCGCTGCTCATCGGTGTTGAGCATAGCCTCCAGGCGGTCGACCCGGAGTTTCAGATCGCTTTTTTCCTTTTCCAGAGCGACAGTGATTTGGGATGATTGCTTGCGGTGCCTTAATAGCGCAACGGCTGCGGTCACTGCAAAGGCGCACATACCGCCCATCGCGCCCACAAGGATCATGGCACCCGGATTGATGGCCTCTGTGGTGTCTGCAAGAATATTGGCAAAAGCCGGACCGGCCGACAGCCCATAGCTCGCCATTGAGGCGCTGCCGAGCGTCACCGTTTTCAGACTCCATTCTCGCCACGCCGCGCTATTTTGCGCGCCGTTCTTGCCGCCTATCGGCATGTTACGATCCCCTTGTGCCGCCTTCCCCGCTATGCGGGAGAACCCCCGGATTTCGGGAGCAAATCAAAGACATCCGCCTTCTGGCCCTTGATTCGCTTAAACCATAACCTTTTTGAGAATCACGCAGAAGAGTCCGTAACCGAAAAGTTAACAGAACCCTTCAAATTGAAGGGTTCTGCATTTTTTTGTTCACATGTGGCGTTCCGGGCCATCACCAGATGTAGTGACCCGAATCAGAAAGATCAGTATTTGTAGTGTTCCGCCTTAAACGGACCGGCCTTATTAATCCCCAGATAATCGGATTGGGCGTCGGTCAATTCGGTTAACGTCACACCGAGTTTTTCCAGGTGGAGGCGGGCAACCTTCTCGTCAAGATGCTTGGGCAGCACATAGACTTCGTTCTTGTAGGCATCGCCCTTGGTGTAGAGTTCGATTTGCGCCAGAACCTGGTTGGTGAAGCTGGCGGACATCACGAAGCTCGGGTGTCCGGTGGCGTTGCCCAGGTTCACAAGACGGCCCTGGGACAGAAGGATCATCCGCTTGCCATCGGGGAATTCGATCATGTCGACCTGATCCTTGACCGGGCGCCATTTGAAGTTCTTCAGCGACGCGACCTGGATCTCGTTGTCGAAATGGCCGATGTTACAGACAATCGCCATGTCCTTCATGCCGCGCATGTGGTCCAGGGTGATGATGTCCTTGTTGCCGGTGGCCGTGACGTAGATATCGCCTTCCGGAAGTGCCTCTTCGATGGTCTTGACCTCGAACCCGTCCATAGAGGCCTGCAGAGCGCAGATCGGATCGATCTCGGTGACAATCACCCGGGCGCCGGACCCGGCAAGCGACTGGGCAGAGCCCTTGCCCACATCCCCATAGCCGCAGACAACGGCCACCTTGCCGGACATCATCACGTCGGTACCGCGGCGGATGCCGTCAACCAGGGATTCGCGGCAGCCATAGCGGTTGTCGAATTTGGACTTGGTCACGCTGTCATTGACGTTGATGGCCGGGAACGGCAGCTGGCCGTTTTTCTGCATTTCATAAAGACGCAGAACACCGGTGGTGGTCTCTTCCGAAACGCCCTGGATCAGATCACGCTGCTTGGTGAACCAGCCCGGATGGGATGCCATGCGCTTCTTGATCTGCGCAAACAGGCATTCTTCTTCTTCCGACTGCGGGTTTTCGATCAGGCCGGTTTCCCCGGCTTCCACGCGGGCGCCCATGAGAATATAGAGCGTCGCATCGCCACCATCGTCCAGGATCATGTTGGCGCCACCGTCAAAATCAAAGATCTTGTCGGCATAGTCCCAATATTCTTCCAGGGTCTCCCCCTTAACGGCGAAAACCGGAATACCCGCAGCAGCAATGGCAGCTGCCGCCTGATCCTGGGTGGAGAAGATGTTGCAGGAAGCCCAGCGGACTTCGGCTCCGAGCGCCACCAGCGTTTCGATCAGGACGGCGGTCTGGATGGTCATGTGGAGCGAGCCGGCGATCCGCGCGCCCGTGAGCGGCTTGGCATCGCCGAATTCGGCACGGCAGGCCATGAGGCCCGGCATTTCGTGCTCGGCGATTTCGATCTCGGTGCGGCCCCAGTCTGCGAGCGCGATGTCTTTGACGATATAGTCGGTCATTGAAGTGTCCTGCTGTTGGTCCAGCGTTAAATCGGGTCCGGGCCACTGCCGGCCCTGAAGGATGCCGCCGCCCTTCCGCATGCCAGTGCACGCGCATTCGGGGCGGCCGCCAGCCGATTCCGGCAAGGCCGGAAACCGTTGGCAGGGTTATAGCCCCCGGCGCGACTTAACGCAATAAAGATATAAAGAATTCTTTATATGATTAATCGAGACTGACTGTGCGCTCGCCGTTCCCGGGCCGGTAAAGGTCCTCGCGCGAGGGAGGCATTCCGGATGGGCCCTTGGTGCGCCTTGAGGCAACCGTCTGGAAAATCCCGATGGAGCCCCGTTCAAAGCCGAGGGAAACACCGCAAAGATATGCAAGCCAGAGCCGATATTTCTGCTCGCCGATCTCGGCGATGGCGTCGTCCCGAACCGCTGTCAGGTTCTCCGCCCAAAGCCGGGTGGTGCGGGCGTAGTGCTCCCGCCAGGCTTCAACGTCATGCACTTCAAAGCCGTGGGCCTCCAGATTTGTCAGGGTCCAGCCAATATGGTCGACTTCCCCGCCCGGGAAAATGTAGCGCACGAGTGCCTGATATTCCGGCTTCTTGCGCCGGAACGCCGTCAGATCCTTCTTGCCCCGCCGGGTGATGGCGTGGTGCAGATAAAGGCCGCGCGGCTTCAAGAGCCGGTGAACGCTCTGGAAATAATTATCGTAATTGTCCAGCCCGACGGCTTCGAACATGCCGATGGAGGAAATCTTGTCGAACTGGCCGGTCATGTCCCGGTAGTCGATCAGTTCCACCCAGGCCTTGCCCTCCAGCCCCCGCGCCGCGATCCGCTCGCGGGCGAGCTTAAGCTGTTCTTCGGCCAAGGTCACGCCAACGGCGCTCACCCCGTAATGTTCGGCTGCATGGCAGATGAGCGCGCCCCAGCCGCAGCCGATATCGAGCATGCGATCGCCGGGCTTGAGCCGCAGCTTGCGGCAGATCATATCCAGCTTGTCTTGCTGGGCGGTGGCCAGATCGTTGGACCAGTCCCGGAAATAAGCGCAGGTATAGACCATTTCCGGATCAAGAAAGAGCCGGTAGAACGCGTTGGAGACATCATAGTGAAACGCGATGTCAGCCTTGCGGCTCCCCGAACTGCGGTCCGCCGCCCTGCCCGCGTCCAGACCCTGTTCAGGCCCCGCCAAGCCTTTACCGGCCCCCCGCAGAAGCGGCCAGGCGCTCTTCAGAAGCAGCCATTTGTTCAAACGCTTGCGGATCTCGCGGCTTTTGAGCTTCGGCCGCTTTTCCGCAAAATCGAAAATACTGCCCCCCCTGGGGTCAATGTCACCGGTGGAATACAACTCGATGACCGTCTTGAGCGATGGGCGTCTCAGCAGCCGGGTGAGCGCGGAGGCGGACAGGGCAAGCCGCAGACCCTCAGCAGGACTGTCCTGCGGAATGCGGGTCCCGTCCCACAATTCAAAGGCAAATTGAAGATCCAGGCCCTGATGCAAATGGGACAGGGCCGCATGCGCGGCAGAAAACGTACGGTCACCAGACTGGCCAGCCATGAAAATCCCCCACTGAACCCGGAAGCCGGCCCGAATCGCGCCTGGCCCGTCTCAAGTGCCCCCAGCGCTGCGGGCAGGCCCCTTGAGGGAAAGCTGGCCTCAGTCGGTTTCGCCGAACCCGTTTTCGACAAGATCCGTTATTGCGTCCAGGGCCGCCTGCGCTTCCTCGCCGCTGACCTGAACCTTGATGCAGCAGCCCGGACTGGCGGCCAGCATCATCAACCCCATGATCGACGTGCCGCCGACGGTCTGGCCGTCCTTGGAGACGGTCACGTCCGCTTGAAATGTTTCGACGAGTTTGACCAGTTTGGCCGAGGCGCGGGCATGCAGCCCCCGGCGGTTGACAATGGTCAGGTCCTTCTCAAATAGATGGGTCGCCGTCATATCCGTGATCAGTTCTGCCCCGACAGCACCTGGCTCGCCACGGATATGTATTTCTGGCCGGCCTGCCGGGCCTCATCGACCGCATCCGTCAGCTGCCGGTCGCCGCGTACGCTGGCCAGCTTAATCAGCATCGGCAAGTTGACCCCGGCCACCACTTCCACGGATTTTCCGTCCATCACCGAAATGGCGAGATTGGAGGGGGTGCCCCCGAACATGTCCGTCAAAAGGACAACGCCCTTGCCCGAGTTTGCAGCCTCCACGGCGGACAGAATGTCCTGACGCCGCTGCTCCATATCGTCATCCGGTCCGATGCAGATGGTTTCAACCTGTTCCTGGGGACCGACCACATGCTCCAGCGCCGCTTTGAATTCTTCAGCGAGTCGTCCATGCGTAACGAGAACTAGTCCGATCATTCAGTCTTCAGCCTGACTATCGTGTGTGTTGGCTCTGGGCGGATCCGGGCGTTTATCAGTCTGATGCACTCTCTGCAACCGTTTGACCAGTTGCAAGCAAAAAACGACCGCTATGCTCTAAATATAGTCGGGTGTCCCAGCCAGAACACTACGCAACGCCCAGCGGACGAGGCGCAGTCCGGTGTCCGGCCGGTTTTCCGGGCACGAAATCGAAGGCACAAGCACATCTCCGACTTTTTTGGTGGCAAAGGCCCGCTCGGGCAAACGCTCCAGCGTTTCGGCTGGTTCCAGATCCACCAGCAGGGTGATCACCGCCACAGGCTGATAGCCGGTGCGCATCAATCCCGCGCCGCGCACTTCCAAAAGACCCGAAATAGACTTGGGCGGACGGGCAATCAGCAGCCCGGCCTCTGCGGCCAGATGCACCCGGTCGTCGGACACCAGATTTGCATAGCTGCCCCTGGTGCGGGCCGCCTCGATCAGATGGTCACTGAAACCGGATTTACCGCTGCCGGACCGGCCGCGCACAAGAAGCCCCGCGGTTCCAATCACAAGGCAATTGGCATGGAGGGCTTCGCTGGCCCCAATCCCGCTCCCGGCCTCGCTGCTCCCGCTGCCGCCCGTGACGCGGCCGCCTGTCCCGCGCCCCGCCGCCGTCACTTGGCAGACCCGGCCGGAAGCAGGATCGTAAAGCGGGCACCTGCGGTTTTGATGGTTCCGTCCGGTCCCTGTTCCTTGCGGTTGGTGGCGGAGATCGTACCGCCATGAGCTTCAATAATCTGTCGCGAAATAGACAGGCCAAGGCCGGAATTGTTGCCGAAGCCTTCGCCGTCCGGACGGTCGGTATAGAACCGTTCGAAGATCCGTTCGGTGTTTTCCGCCCGGATGCCCGGGCCATCATCATCCACAACGATGCGGATGCGCCGGTTTTCACGCGCCAGATCCACACGTACAGTGCCGCCCTGGGGCGAGAAGGAGCGGGCATTGTCGAGAAGATTGGAGATCACCTGGCCCAGCCGGATGTCATGCCCCTGAACCACATAGGGTTTGGGCCCTTGAGCATCGGCCACGGTCAGCTTCACCTTGGGATCATCGATCCCAGTGCGCTGGTTGACCGCATCGCCCATGTTGCGCAGCAGCTCGGCCAGGTCGATGGTTTCGGCCTGAATGCGCGCCAATTCCGCATCCAGACGGGAGGCGTCGGAAATGTCGCTGATCAACCGGTCCAGACGGCGCACATCATGCTGGATCACCTCCATCAGCCGTCCCTGGGATTCCGCGGTCTTTGCCAGTGGCAGGGTTTCCACCGCGCTGCGCAGGGAGGTCAATGGGTTCTTGAGTTCATGAGCCACATCGGCGGCAAAGCGTTCGATGGCGTCGATCTTGTTATAAAGCGTGTTGGTCATTTCCCGGAACGCCCGGGCCAGATGGCCAATCTCGTCCTGCCGGTCCGAGAAGTCCGGGATCTCCTGGCGGGAATTGGACCCGCGCCGCACCCGGTCTGCAGCCGAAGACAGCCGGCGCACCGGCCCTGCAATGGTGCCAGCCAGCAGGATCGACAGAAGCACCACCACTGTTGCGGCAAACAGGAAGACCCGGATAATCGCGATGCGCTCCGCACGCACGATGGCATCGATATCGCCGCCCTGGGTCGACAACAGCAACGTGCCCAGAACCGCACGGAACCGCTGGATCGGCACGGCAACGGAGACAATCAGTTCACCGCGCTGGGAAATCCGGGTCACGCTGGCCGGAGAGCCGGACAGAGCGGCTTCCACTTCCGGATAGGTGCGCCCGTCGCCCCCGCCCACTTCCTGGTACAGCGGCAGATCGCCCTGCTGAAGCCAGCGCTTGACCCATTGCCAGGCCGTGTCCCAGAACCCGGTTTCCTCGCCGGACGGCGGCGGCAGATCGAAGCGCAGGATCTGCGCGCTGGAATAAAGGTGGCGTGAATCCAGGATGAGAATGCCCTCCGGATCATAGATCCGCGCCCGGGTCTTGGTGGGCGAAATCAGGCGCCGGAGGACGGGCCCCACCCGCTCCGGATTGATCGGGAAATCCAGACTGTCGAGATCCTCGGCCGTCGGGGTGATGCTTTCCCCGGCCTGAAGCTGCAACAGGCGCTCCGGATCAATCGTGATGGTGCCGGTGTCCACGGTCGCGGAGGCGGCGATGGCCCCGGCAATGATTTCGCCCTGAGTCAGCAGGCTCTGAACCCTGGCGTCGATCAGCCCGGCCCGGAACTGGTTGAGATAGAGAATGCCGATCACAAGGGCGAGCAGGCCAACCAGATTGATGGCAATGATCCGCCGGGTCAGGGACGACAGCACATAGGTGCCGAACAGGCGGCCGAGCTGATTGAGAAGCCGGCGGCGGATCCGCTTGTTGCCGAGACGTCGCAGCCGGGACTTCTCAGACCCGTTTAACGGATCAGAGCCCGCACCTGTTTCGGCATTCTCGCTGTCAACCGCCATCTATATGCTGTCTCTAGGCCGTATTGGCGCAGGGGATGCATGTTGCGCAAGACCAGACGGTTCGGGCCGCCGCCAAAAGAAGCTTGAGCCTATCACCGATACGCCCGTTGCCCTTCTGACCGCCGTCTCTCGCCTCTGTTCGCACAACCTGCATCTCCAATGCGCCCAAACGGGCCTTGGGTTGGATCAGACTTCCCGGAAGCGGTAGCCCACACCATAGAGTGTTTCGATCATGTCGAAGTCGTCGTCAACAACCTTGAACTTTTTCCGGAGGCGTTTGATGTGGCTGTCGATGGTCCGGTCGTCCACATAGACCTGGTCATCATAGGCCGCATCCATCAGCGCGTTGCGGCTTTTGACCACGCCCGGACGCTGGGCCAGCGCGGACAGGATCAGGAATTCGGTGACGGTCAGGGTGACCGGCTTGTTGTTCCAGGTGCAAGTGTGCCGTTCCTGGTCCATGACCAGCTGGCCCCGCTCCAGCAACTTGTCCGCATCCTCGCGCGGCGCGCTGGCATCCTTGGGCTGGGCGCGGCGCAGCACCGCGCGCACACGTTCCACCAGAAGACGCTGGGAAAAGGGTTTGCGAATGAAATCGTCCGCACCCATTTTCAGGCCGAACAGCTCGTCGATCTCATCGTCCTTGGAAGTCAGGAAGATCACCGGCAAGTCGGAGTTCTGGCGCAGTCGCCGCAGCAGCTCCATGCCGTCCATGCGCGGCATCTTGATATCGAAAATGGCCAGTTGAGGCGGGTCACTTTGCAACCCGTCCAGCGCGGAGGTTCCGTCCGTATAGGTTTGAACCCGGTAGCCTTCCGTTTCCAGAGCAATTGACACCGAAGTCAAAATGTTGCGGTCGTCATCGACCAGAGCAATTGTCGGCATTCTCTATTTATCCATTTTCGGCAGTCCACGATGCTTTGGCACCGGTCTTACTGTAACATAGAGCCTTTGGCCCGCTAAATGCGCATAAATTAAGGCAGACGGCCCGAAGACACGCTTCCTGGCCCCAAATGAGGCCCTGAAGTCTGCGTTGATGGGGCGGCGGCAAGGGAAATGCAATAGCGGCAGGCAGTTTCTCTTTCAGCAACCATCGGTTTCTCTTTGTACGGTTTCCAAACTGCTTGCGGCCGCGCCATCGCTGCTGAGGATGTGAGCTCATCTTCGTTTTAAACGCGCTTTCTTTCACCTTGAGCAATACATCGCCCGATCCGAAGGTTTCGTTTTTTACTTCGCCGCTCAAATTAATCATCGGCGGATTTGCCAAGTATTTTAATCGATTAAACAAAGACATAGCCCCTCGGCGAGTCTTGCTGCCGTGAAGTCAATCCACTAGCTTCGCAGCCCTCAAAGCCGGATCGACGCGTTTCGATCCAGGGTCCGGCATGGAAAAGCTCCCATCACGAGGAATGCGGGAAGATGAAAGAAACAGGCATCAGGAACCTAGCCCAAGGCAGTGAACTCTTCGGCTTCAAAGGCCTGAAGGCGCTCTATTGGAACCAGTACGAGCCTGCTCTTTATGAGTATTCCCTCTCCCGCGGCGAAACCCGGCTGGCAGCCGGCGGCGCTCTCGTCGCCGAGACCGGCATCCACACCGGCCGGTCCCCGAAAGACAAGTTTGTTGTTCTGGATGACGAGACCAAAGATACGGTCTGGTGGGACAACAATGCCCAGATGTCCAAAGAGCAGTTCGATCTGTTGCTGTCGGATTTCCTGGCACACGCGGACGGCATGGAGCTGTTCGCCCAGGATCTTTACGGAGGTGCCGATCCGGTTCACCGCCTGCCTGTGCGGGTCTATACAGAATTTGCCTGGCACTCGCTGTTCATCCGCAATCTGCTGCTGCGCCCGGCCGCCAGCGAGTTGGCCGGGTTCGCACCGGACATGACCATTGTTGACCTGCCGAGCTTCAAGGCAGATCCGGCGCGCCACGGCTGCCGCTCCGAAACGGTTATTGCCTGCGACCTGACCCGCAAGATCGTCCTGATCGGCGGCACGTCCTATGCGGGCGAGATGAAGAAATCGGTCTTCACGATGCTCAACCACCTGCTGCCTGCCAAGGGCATCATGTCCATGCATTGCTCCGCCAATGTGGGACATGAGGGAGACACGGCCGTGTTCTTCGGCCTGTCAGGCACCGGCAAGACAACGCTCTCCGCCGACCCTGCACGCACGCTGATCGGCGACGACGAGCATGGCTGGAGCGAACGAGGTGTCTTCAACTTCGAAGGCGGCTGCTATGCCAAAACCATCAAACTGTCGGCCGACGCGGAACCGGAAATCTACGCGACCACCCAGCGCTTCGGGACTGTGCTGGAAAACGTCGTTCTGGACGACACACGGGTGCCAGATTTCGATGACGGCTCGAAGACGGAAAACACTCGGGCGGCCTACCCGATTCACTTCATTTCCAATGCCAGTGCCACCGGCTGCGCACCGATGCCGAAGACAATCATCATGCTGACGGCCGATGCCTTCGGTGTGATGCCACCGCTGGCACGGCTGACCCCGGCCCAGGCCATGTACCACTTCCTGTCCGGCTATACGGCCAAGGTGGCTGGAACCGAAAAGGGCGTGACCGAGCCGCAGGCCACCTTCTCCACCTGCTTCGGCGCGCCGTTTCTGCCGCGCCACCCGTCCGAATACGGCAACCTGCTGAAGGACCTGATCGCCAAGCATAATGTGGATTGCTGGCTGGTTAACACCGGCTGGACCGGCGGCGCCCATGGCACCGGGCACCGCATGCCGATCAAGGCGACCCGCACCCTGCTTCAGGCGGCCCTGTCCGGCGCGCTGAGCGATGCGGAGTTCCGCACCGACCCGAATTTCGGGTTTGAGGTTCCGGTCGCCGTGCCGGGCGTGGACACTGCCATCCTGACCCCGCGGGACACCTGGGCGGACAAGGCGGCCTATGATGCACAGGCTGCCAAGCTGGTACAGATGTTCGTCGACAATTTCGAGACCTTCGAAGCCCATGTGGACGGAGCCGTTCTGAGCGCAGCCCCCTCCTTGCGCAGCGCTGCCGAGTAACCGGCTCATAGCAATCTCACATTCACGTTTTTGAAACGGCGCCCGCCCCCCGGGCGCCGTTTCTGTTTGAGAAAAGCTTTTCTCTGCCCCAGAAAAATCTATAGTTGAACCGGCGTCTGCCACGTTCGCGTGGGAAAAACCCTTTTGGGAGGACCAAACATATGACAACAACCGACAGCCCTCACCTTGCCGCATCCGGGCAAGGTCCCGACGGCATCACCGATGTACTGACCACGACCCAAAACTGGAGCCGGGCGGGACGCAAGGTTGCGCTGGCTACAGTGATTGAGACCTGGGGCTCTGCCCCCCGGCCGGTCGGCTCCCATCTGGTGATTGACGCGGACGGCCAGTTTGAAGGCTCCGTGTCAGGCGGATGCGTGGAAGGGGCTGTGGTGGCCGAGGCCATCGATGTCATCGAAACGGGACGCCCGGCAACGCTGGAATTCGGTGTCGCCGATGAAACGGCCTGGCGCGTGGGACTCTCCTGTGGCGGCCGGATCCGTGTCTATGTTGAACCCGTTGTTTGATGAGAGACATAGCTGATGTATTCGCTTGAAACCTTCCTTGCCTTTCTCGCAGCAACCGCCCTTTTCGCCTATATGCCCGGTCCCGCAGTGCTCTACACCGCCGCGCAGACGATTTCCCGGGGCAGGCGGGCTGGCTTCATGGCAGCCGCCGGCATCCATCTGGGGTGTTATGCCCATGTCGTGGCAGCCGCGTTTGGCCTTTCTGCCCTCTTCGCGCTCGTGCCGGCGCTCTATGTGGCCCTGAAGCTGGTGGGTGGACTCTATCTGATCTATCTGGGCGGGCGAATGATCCGCACCCGTCTCACAGCAGCGCCGCTTCCCGAACTGCCGCAGAAGTCCGGCCGCAGAGCCTTTGTCGACAGTATCCTTGTGGAGGTTCTCAATCCCAAGGCCGCGATCTTCTTCATCGCCTTCCTGCCCCAGTTTGTCTCCCCCGAAGTTGGACTGCCGATCTGGGCGCAATTTCTAGTCCTGGGCACGATCGTCAATTGCGCCTTTGCCTCAGCCGATATCATCACCGTGCTGTTTGCCTCCGAGGTCAAGAAGCGTATCACCTCAACCTCAAGGTTCCAGGATCTGGGCCGTTGGATCGGCGGGTCCCTTCTGGTCGGGCTTGGGCTCAAGCTGGCGACGGACAAAGCCTGACACCATGGATCTTTCGCGTCTTGAAGCCCTGAACACGGAGCGGCAGGCCCGCCGGGCCGCCCTGCTGGTCACCCGGCTGGATGACGGCACGCAGGAACTGGTGCGCGCCGCCGATGACTATTCTGCCCACCCGCTTGCCGCAGAATTTGAAAAACGGTTCCGGTCGGGCAAATCCGGTCTGGTGGAAACACCAGCCGGCAACGTCTTTCTAACCGTCAGCGTGCCCGCCCCCCGGCTGATGATCATCGGCGCTGTGCATATCAGCCAGGCGCTGGTGCCGATGGCCCGGATCGCCGGGCTCGATGTCACGGTCGTTGATCCGCGCACCGCCTTTGCCACGCCGGACCGGTTTCCGGGCACGGACCTGAAAGCCGAGTGGCCGGAGGATGTTCTGAAGGCAACACCGCTTGACGCCTATACCGCCGTCGCCGCCCTCACCCATGACCCAAAGATCGACGACACACCGCTTCTGGAAGCCCTGAAGACGGGCTGTTTTTATGTCGGCGCCCTGGGCAGCCGGAAGACCCATTCCAAACGGCTGGAGCGGTTCGCTGCCGCGGGGGCCGACCCGGCGCTGTTTGAGCGCATTGACGCCCCCATCGGACTGGATATCGGCGCCGCGTCTCCGGCCGAGATTGCCGTCGCCGTTCTGGCGGCCATCCTCAAGGCCCTGAGACAGGGAGATCCGGAGACGGCCGGATGAAATTCGGCGCTGTTCCGCTTCAGGACGCCGAAGGCTGTCTGCTGGCTCACAGAACCCGGCTTGCCGGCAAGGTGCTGACAAAAGGGCATGTGCTGAGCGCACAAGACTGCCGTCTTCTGGCAGCCCAGGGAGAGACCTCGGTCATTGCCGCACGGCTGGACCCTGGCGATATCAATGAAGATGCCGCCGCCACCCGTCTGGGCAGAGCCGCCATGGGAGAAGGCCTTGAAGCCGATACCGCCTTTACCGGGCGCCTGAACCTTTATGCGGCAACGCCGGGTCTTTTGTGTCTTGACGAAGACGCTGTCACGGCGGCCAACCGGGTCGACCCAGCGATTACTTTTGCCACGCTGGCGAACCACACAAAAGTGGTGCCAGGCCGCATGGTCGCCACAGCAAAGATCATTTCCTTTGCCGTGACCGGCACCGCCCTGCATCAGGCCGAGACCGCCCTGCAAAAGGCCGTCCGCATCGCGCCGTTCCGCAGCCGGAAAGTCGGTCTTGTCGCCACCGAACTGCCCCATCTGAAACACAGCACCATGGACAAGACCCGGCGGGTTCTGGAGGACCGGCTCCGGGCCAGCAACAGCCATGTGCTTCAGGAAGAAAGAGTGGCACATGCGAGCGAAGCCGTGAGCGCGGCTATGGGCCGGCTGATCCGGGACGGGGCGGACTGTCTCATTCTTTTTGGCGCCTCGGCGGTCGTAGACAGGCACGATGTTCTGCCCGCGGCAGTCGATCTGGCCGGAGGCACCGTCACCCATCTGGGCATGCCCGTCGATCCGGGTAACCTGCTGATGCTGGCAGACCTTGCCGGTGTGCCCGTTCTTGGCGCGCCGGGCTGTGCCAGAAGCCCGAAGGAAAATGGCTTCGACTGGGTACTCGACCGGCTTCTGGCCGGTATCGAGACCGGTCCAGACGACATCACCGCCATGGGCGTTGGAGGTCTTTTGATGGAAATCGGAACCCGGCCGCAGCCGCGCGAGGTCAAACGCCCCGGGGCGTCACCGCCCAAAATCGCCGCCATTCTTCTGGCGGCCGGACAGTCGACACGCATGGGCGGGCCCAACAAGCTGCTGGCTGAGCTGGACGGCAAACCGCTGATACGCCATGTGGCGGAAGCCGCCTGCGGCGCGGAGCTTTCCCAGACCATCCTGGTCTCAGGCCACCTGGCCGAAGAGGTGGAAGCGCATGTCGCAGATCTCGGTATTTTATGTGTACGCAATCCCGATTTTGCGGACGGCATGGCCGGGTCCATCGCCACCGGCATGAAGGCCATCGCGCCGGATACGGAGGCCGTTCTCATTCTGCTCGGGGACATGCCTCGCATTCAGGCCTCAGACCTCACCGCTTTGATTGCCGCCTACCGGGCGGGCGGCAATAACCTGATCGTAACGGCGACAGCGGACGGCAAACGCGGCAATCCCGTTCTGTGGGACCGGCGCTTTTTCGACGCCTTGCGCAGTTTGAGCGGAGATGTGGGGGCACGGCATGTCATTGCCGGCAATCCAGGCTTCGTGACCGAAGTTGAAATTGGCCCGGCGGCCCGGCTTGATCTGGATACACCTCAAGCCCTGGAAGCGGCTGGTGGGCATTTCAAGGACCGCGGCACACCCGGATAACTTCTTGAGAGAACAGAACTCACCTCAAAAGACAAAGTGGTTTCCGCCTTCCGGCGCACGACGCTTTAACGCCCGATTAACCCGGTATGCACTGAGTGCAGGACGGAAATGTCAGGTATTCTATTGCAATTTTGTGACACCCCGCTTATTTAAATCCTGCGCTTACTGAGGAGCCCTTGACCGGGTCAACCACCGGACGCAGTCCGGGGCGCTGTAATATCCGATTTCTGTCGAAAGCTGTTCGGATCCTCTTCTCCAGAGGATGCTCGAGCGCTTTTGCTGCTTGACTGAGAAGGAAAACAAGATGGCTGACTTGTCCCTCCCGCGCCCGGGCTGCTGCAAATGGGCTGAAGGTGACGCTGGAAACTATACGTTCCCGTGCAACACCCGTGTTGAAGCGGGCGTATCCTATTGCGAAGAACACAGCGCAATTGTCTACATTCCGCCGGAAGAACGCCGCCGCAACCGGTCCGGTGGTGGCATGAGCCTGTCATTCCGCCGCGCTGCGTGATTGATAAAGCTGCTCGCAACAAAAGCAGACATATCGTGGGGTTCCCCACACTCCTTGAAACCCGGCCTCGTGCCGGGTTTTCTTTTGTCTGCCCCTTGGGAACTTTCTCAAGAACCTATGGCTGACACCACGCTCACCAAAAAAGACCCTATTGGATGTTTTTCAGGTTCGCCAACCAGGAAGCGCGCGCAGATCGGCCTGGGCGGCCGGGCAAGCGGCGTGATGCAGCCCGGCGCATTCAAAAACCCATCGAAGTCCACGACATGGAAGCGTTCCGCCGTGTCGCGCGTCTTGGACGATGCCCCACATCGCCCTGTGACAGGCTCCTTGCTGAACGCTCTCATGTCACGGTCAAACAGGGTCTTATTTGGTGAGGATGGTCTGAATGTCTTCTCGCAATAAAGTTGATCGAAGCAACGAGATGGTCTCTGGCCATGTCTTTTCTGTGAATAAACCAAAATGAACGCGCTACAAAATCCTAGTTAAGTTTAACAATAAAGAAAAATCAGAGAATTAAAATTCCAAATGAAAATGAAAAATGGCAGATGCATACAAATATCTTCATTGCGTTTATATATTTCTCTATTCAGTTTATTGCATTGATATGATTATTAAATTGATACTATAACATACCAGAGTCCGGAGACGTGCGAATACGGAGTCTATATCGGAAATGGCGCTGGCAAGGGTACAGAATGAAAATGAAAGGCTGGAAGCTTTACGGAAGCTAGCCATTCTGAATTCTGAGCATCTGCCAGAATATGATGCGGTCGTTTCCAACCTGTCTCATATGCTGGAATGCCCGATTGCCCTGATATCGATCGTGGACAGGACCAAGGTCTGGTTCAAGGCGGCTGTGGGCCTGGACACCCCTGAAACCCGCCGGGAAAATTCCTTTTGCACCCACACCATTCTCGGTCAGGATATCCTGATTGTTCCCGACACTCTGGAAGATCCGCGCTTCCAGGACAGCCCGCTGGTCACGGGACCTCTCGGGGCCCGCTTCTATGCCGGCTGCCCAATCTCCCTGGATGGACAGAACTGCATTGGCACAATCTGTGTCATTGACCACAAGCCCCGCCAGCTTACAGACGTCCAAGTGACGCAATTGCGCAATACAGCCAAAGTGGTCGAAGGTCTGATCAAATCGCTGAAGGCGGGCTACGAAACGCGGGAGGCCCTTGAAAAAGCAGAGCAGGAACAGGCAAAGGCCGACAGACACCAGGGTCTCCTGACCGAAATCGCCCAAGTGTCCGGAGTTGGCGGCTGGGACTATGACCCCCGCACCGGCCTGATGACCTGGACCGACAAGACACGGGACATTCTGGGCGTGGATGCCGCTTTCGAGCCTGACCTGGATACCCTTCTGGCGTTCCTGTGTCCCTCACACCGGGACGTCCTGGAAAGCGCCTTCCACGAGGGCCTCCGCGATGGCGTCAGCTGGGACAGGGATCTGCAACTGACCAATGCCAAAGGCCAGGAGATCTGGGTCCGGCTGGCCGGCCATGCAGTCGTCGAAAACGGATCGGTGCGCCGGCTTGTCGGCGTGCTGCTGGATATCACCCGGGCCCGCCAAAAAGACCAGGAAGCCCGGGCGGCCGAAGCCGTGCGCCGCTCCACCTTTGAAGCGCTTCAGGAAGGCATTTTGCTGGTTTGCCCGGAAGGCTGCATCCGCTCCCTCAACTCCGCCGCCATGGATTTGCTGGGCCTGACCGGACAGAACCTGGCAGACACGGACCTGACCGGGAAATGCGCGCACGACCTGCCAGTGTCGTTTCAGATGCCCAGTCTCGTTGACGGTTCGTCCGTCAATCCTTTCAAACTCGCAATCCGGGATCCCGGCAGAATACGGGACGTGGAACTTCAGGTCCGGGATGAACCCAGCGGCCGCCTGCGCTGGCTGCGCATGAATGCGCAAAGCATCGAACCAAGTGGTGAGCATGATCTGGCCGGAGCTGTGATCTCCCTGGCCGATATCACCAAGCTGAAACAGCAGGCAGAAACGCTGCAGGTCTTTTTTGACAACTTCCCGGGTGGTCTTGTCCATCACGACAGCGGCCAGATCCTGTCGTCCTGGAACTCGGAATTTGTGCGCCTGTTCAACATACCGGAAGAGTTCCTGCAGAAGGACCCGCCCCCAACACTGCAAGACACAGTCGCCTTCCTCGCCGCACGGGGGGATTACGGCCCGGGCAAACCGGACGAGATCGCCGAAGAGCGTATCCGGAAATACGGCTCTTCCAACACCCATATCTATGAACGCACAACGTCGGAAGGCCGCGTGCTTGAGGTGCGTGGCACCACCCTTGCCAATGGCGGCAATGTCACCAGCATCATGGACATCACCGACCGCAAACGGATGGAAGAGCAGCTGGTGGAAAAGGAACGCCTGGCCACCAAGCGGTTGAACGAGCTGGAAGCGGTTATCGCCAATATGCGCCAAGGGGTCTGCGTCTTCGACAATGAAGGCCGCATTTCTCTTTGGAACAAACAATTCCTGGACCTCTTCGACAAACCGCAAGGGGAAGTCCAAAAAGGCATGCATCTGATTGACGTGCTTGAGCTTGAGAAATCGCGCAACCATTTTGACGGCGACTCCATCGCCTATTACCTGGCCCTTCGGGACCGGCTGGATGCGGGAGAGGTCGTACGGACAACCCTGAGGCATCCGAATGGCAAGGTCCTGAGCATTGTTCGCACCCCCTTGCCCGATGGCGGCTGGATCGGCACTCATGAAGACGTCACCCTGCGCGAGCGGGCCACCGAGAAGATCACCCACGCCGCCCATCACGATACCCTTACGGGACTTGCCAACCGCACGCTGTTCAATCTCAAGCTGGAAGATGCAATCACGCGCTCACAGCTTTATGGCGAAGCCAGCGACCTTCTGATGGTCGATCTCGACCGGTTCAAGCCGGTAAATGACACCTATGGGCACCATGTCGGGGATGAGCTTCTGACGCTTGTTGCCACGCGGCTGAAGGATTGTGTGCGTTCCAAGGACACAGTCGCCCGTCTGGGGGGCGATGAATTCGCAGTGATCGTGCGCAACACCGAAGCCGAACGGGGGCTGGCCACGCGCATCGCTCAACGCATCGTCACCGAACTCAAAAGGCCCTACCAGATCGAAGGCAACTCCATCTTGATCAGTGCCAGTGTCGGTATTGCCGCCATCCAAGGGGCTGGAGATGCCGCCAGCCCCCTTCTTAAGAAAGCAGACGTTGCCCTTTATGCGGTTAAAAATGCAGGCCGGGACGGCTTCCAGCATTTCGAGGAACAGGCCTGACCAGCCCCAACCCTTTCCAAGAGCGAACCGCGGCCTGTTTCCAGGTCGCGGTCCAGAAGGTCTCAATTCTCTCACCCTAATTTTGATGACAAGACATCCGGGGCAAAGCCCATCAAATAGGCGCCATCATATCACCTTGCGTCAGGCGGCCCGGACTTCCGTCAAGAAGGTCTCAATCGTGGACCGCATCTCTTCCGCCTGCTGGGCCAGCTTTTCCGAAGCGTCCAACACCCCCTTGGCGGCCGCGTCGGTCTCGCTGGCGGCCTGGGAGACACGGGCAACATTGCTGCTGACAACCCCGGTTCCCCCGGCGGCCTGATCCACATTGGTTGCAATTTCGCCCGTCGCCGCTGACTGCTCCTCGATGGCCGAGGCAATGGTTGTGGCAACGCTGTTCATTTCATCGATGATCTCGCTGATCACCTGAATACCGCCCACGGCATCCTTGGTCTCTTCCTGAATAGCGGAGATCTTCTGGGAAATCTCCTCCGTCGCTTTGCCAGTCTGGCTGGCCAGGTCCTTCACTTCCGCTGCCACAACGGCAAAGCCCTTGCCCGCCTCGCCGGCCCGTGCCGCTTCGATGGTGGCATTCAATGCCAGCAGGTTGGTCTGTTCGGCAATGTTCTGGATCAGCCCAATGACCTCGCCAATATCCTCAGCGACCGTCGCAAGGCTTCCGATCTGGGCATTGGTTTTTTTCGCCTCGGACGAGGCTTTCGCGGCAATACCGGTGGAGTGGCTGACCTGGGAACTCACTTCCGTAAGCGAGGCGGACAGCTCTTCCGTGGCGCTCGCGACCGTCTGGACGTTGGTTGTCGCCTCTTCGGCAGCACTAGCGGCTTCCGCCGACTGCATGCTGGTGTCCTGGGCCGTCTGGGTCATCTGGGTCGCAGTGGATTGCAACGCGATTGTCGCACCGTCGACCACTTCCAGCAGACCGGCACTTTGTTTGCTGAATGTGTCGATCAGAGCGGCAATCTTCTCATTGCGGACCTCACGGGCCTCTTGCTCCTGCTCTTGCTGCTCCGCCAGTTGCTGGCGCTGGACAACCCCGTCCAGGAACCCGGCAACCGATTGGGCTACCGTGCCGATCTCATCCTTGCGCTCAGCTTCCTTGAAAGCGACAGATGTGTCTCCCGCCGACAGGCGCGTGGCATCGGCCACAAGCCGGGTGAGAGGGCGTGTAATGCTGAAGGTGATGATCACGGACAGGCCAACGGCCACCAGGAAGCCAATAGCAGCCACAAAGGCAATCTGGTATTCCGCAAAGACGGCCCGCTCCACCGTGTTGTCAGCGATCACGCCCGTGTCTGCAACTGCGCTTTCCTTGATCTCCGCAGCCCAGGCGTTGATCTGAGTGCCCGTATGATCCAGCACCGTGTTCCGGATCTCGTTGCGCTCCACGACGATATCATGAACCCGCTGTGCGGCCTGTCTGTAGTCTTCCAGCATCGGCAGGGTCTTTGCCAGCAGGTCCTTGCGGTCTGCATTTTCAATGCTTTCGCTCAGAGCGGTCGCTTCCTTTTGAACCTTGGCCATTTCCTCCATGGCCCGCTCAAAGTCTTCAGCCGTGTTGGACGCCAGGAACTTGAGCACATAAAGCCGGGCAAGAAGAAATTTCTGGGAGCTTCTGGCCGCCAGATTTGCGGTTTCATAGTCGCTGGCCCAGGTCGCGCTTTCATTGATGGTAGACAGGTTCTTGCGCGCTTCCGGTCCGATCACATCCAGACGGTTTGTTACCAGGTCATCCCGCTCCCGGTACAACTGCACAACCGTCTCGAGCCCCGTTTTGAAATTCGCCATACCGCCCTTGATTTTTTTCAAGAGCTCAACCCGCGCCGGATTATTGATTTCCGCGTCTGCGGTCTTCAAGCCCTCCTCCATCTGGCGGATGAAGTCATGAGCCTGCCCCAGAGCCTCGTCGGAACGGGTCTGCAGATACTTGTTCGTGTTCACCAGAACCTTGGCCATATCCGCATTGAGCTCTGCGGACAAAAGAGCATCTCCGCTCATGTCCCCCATCGCTTCGATGTCATTCACAAACTTGGTCAAAACGACGAAAGACCAGCCTCCAATTACGGCAACCAAGATTGCAACAAAAGAAAATCCAAGTAAAATCTTCCTTCGTATTGTCATATCGCGCTCCTTACGGAATACCGACTCAGATTCTTGCGAGTCGAATCAAAATACATTGGTTATTTTCTCTATCATTTATTTTAATTAATTTAGTTAATGAAATATTACAACTCCGTAATTCCCTTGTTACGCGCAATAGGATCTGCGTAAGTTGTTGAAATAATAGACATAAAAAAAACACCGCCTTGATGAAGGCGGTGTTCTGGAGAGCTATAAAAAGGACTTTGTAAGCTGGCTTAAGCCGCTTTCAGAGCTTCGGCAACGTCTTTCAGGCGCGCCAGGGTACGGTCAGCCTTCTGTTTCGCTGCGTCGTCCTTGGCATCGGCCGCATCTTCCTCGGCGTCGCGGATCGCCTGATCAAGCTGGTCCTTGCTGATCTCGGAGACCGGCACGGCCTGCTCGGCCAGAACCGTCAGACCACCGCCTGCCACATCGGCAAAACCGCCACGGACGAAATATTCGGTCCAGGTGCCTGCATCGGCCCGGACCTTCAAAATGCCCGGCGCGATGCTGGACATGAACGGGCTGTGGTCCTTCAGAACGCCAAATTCGCCTTCGGCGCCCGGAACGACAACCTCGGCGACCTGTTCGGACAGGAGCTGGCGCTCCGGCGACACCAACTCAAACTGGAAAAGTTCGGCCATTTGGCGGCTTCCTTGTCAGTCACGTTTCAGATGGCTGCGCCATCAGACTTGAAGAGACCGGACACCTTCCGGGCGTCCGGTCCTGCTGGTCGGATCAGGCAGCTTCCGCAGCCAGTTTCTGTGCTTTCTCAATGGCTTCTTCCATGGAGCCAACCATGTAGAAAGCAGCTTCCGGCAGATGGTCATATTCACCTTCCACCAGACCCTTGAAGCCCTTGATGGTATCTTCCAGAGCCACCAGCTTGCCCGGGGACCCGGTGAAGACTTCTGCCACGAAGAACGGCTGGGACAGGAAGCGCTCGATCTTGCGGGCGCGGGCAACGGTGAGTTTGTCTTCTTCAGACAATTCGTCCATGCCCAGGATGGCGATGATGTCCTGCAGAGCCTTGTAGCGCTGCAGCGTGCCCTGCACGGCGCGCGCCGTGTTGTAGTGCTCTTCACCGATGATGCGGGCGTCCAGCATGCGGGACGTGGAGTCCAGCGGGTCCACAGCCGGGTAGATGCCTTTTTCAGCGATCGAGCGGTTCAGAACGGTCGTAGCGTCCAGGTGGGCGAAGGTCGAAGCCGGCGCCGGGTCGGTCAAGTCATCGGCCGGAACGTAAACGGCCTGAACGGACGTGATCGACCCCTTGGTCGTGGTCGTGATCCGCTCCTGCATCGCGCCCATGTCGGTCGCCAGGGTCGGCTGATAGCCCACAGCGGACGGGATACGGCCGAGAAGCGCGGACACTTCGGACCCGGCCTGGGTGAAGCGGAAGATGTTGTCCACGAAGAACAGCACGTCCTGGCCCTGGTCACGGAAATGCTCGGCGACCGTCAGACCGGTCAAAGCAACACGGGCACGGGCTCCGGGAGGCTCGTTCATCTGGCCGTAGACGAGCGCCGCCTTGGAGCCCTCACCGCCGCCTTCCTTGTTCACGCCGGATTCAATCATTTCCCAGTAAAGGTCGTTGCCTTCACGGGTCCGCTCGCCCACACCGGCAAACACGGAGTAACCGCCATGCGCCTTGGCAACGTTGTTGATCAGCTCCATGATGAGAACGGTCTTGCCGACACCGGCACCGCCGAACAGGCCGATCTTGCCGCCCTTTGCGTAAGGCGCCAGAAGGTCGACGACCTTGATGCCCGTCACCAGGATTTCAGCTTCCGTGGACTGTTCGATGAAGGTCGGAGCTTCCTGGTGGATGCCGCGCTTGTCTTCATGCGGAATGTCGCCCGCTTCGTCCACCGGCTCCCCGATGACGTTCATAATGCGGCCCAGGGTGCCGTCGCCGACCGGAACGGCGATCGGTGCGCCGGTGTCGACCACGTCCTGACCGCGCACCAGACCTTCGGTGGAGTCCATGGCGATGGTGCGCACCGTGTTTTCGCCGAGGTGCTGGGCAACCTCAAGCACCAGGCGCACACCCTGATTGTCTACTTCAAGAGCGTTCAGGATCAACGGCAGGTGGTCATCGAACTTGACGTCGACAACGGCGCCGATGACCTGGGTGACCCGTCCGACCTGTTTGTCAGCCATATCCCTAATCCTCGTCTCGATCCCGTTTGATCAACCTGTTTCCTGAGCTTTCATGAGGAAACAGCCGGTTGATCGACATTAATACCAGTCTGGCAGTCTGCGCCCTTTCCCGGGCGCAGACTGCTCTAGAGCGCTTCGGCGCCCGAGATGATTTCAATCAGTTCCGTCGTAATCTGGGCCTGACGCTGGCGGTTGTAGTTGATCGTCAGCTTGTCGATCATCTCGCCTGCGTTGCGGGTCGCGTTGTCCATGGCGGACATGCGCGCGCCCTGCTCAGAAGCAGCATTTTCCAGAAGCGCCCGGAAAATCTGAACGGAAATGTTGCGCGGCAGAAGATCCTCAAGGATCTCCGTCTCATCCGGCTCATATTCGTAAACCGCCTGCGCGCCGCTGGCCTGCTCGCCCTCTCCGGCCTCAAAATGAGCCGGGATCAGCTGCTGGGCCGTCGGATCCTGCGCAATGACCGACTTGAAAGTCGAATAGAACAGGGTGCAGACGTCGAACTCGCCATCGGTGAACATCGAAAGGACATCCCGGCCGATTTCATCGGCATTGGCATAACCCACATTCTTAACGCTGCGCAGATCGACTGTCTTGATCACATGCTGGCCGAATTCGCGCTTCAACGCATCGAAGCCCTTCTTGCCAACACACATGATCTTTACGGTCTTGCCGTCCGCGATCAGGCTGCGGGCCTTCTCACGGGCCAGCTTGGCAATGTTGGTGTTGAAGCCCCCGCACAGTCCGCGCTCGGCCGTAGCAACCACCAGGAGATGCACCTGGTCCCTGCCCGTCCCGGACATCAGCTTCGGAGCATCGTCGCGGCCCTCAAAAGCCACCGCGAGATTGGCCAGCACGGCGTCCATGCGTTCCGCATAGGGGCGCGCGGCCTCCGCAGCTTCCTGGGCACGACGCAGTTTCGCCGCGGCCACCATCTGCATGGCCTTGGTGATTTTCTGCGTCGCCTTAACGGAAGCGATGCGGTTTCGTAAGTCCTTCAGGCTCGGCATGGCCGCCCCTGCTCCTTATCCCGGCGTGTGGTCTCAGGCGAAGTTCTTGGCGAACGCGTCGATGGCCGCTTTCAGCTTGGCCGTCAGGTCGTCGTCCAGAGCCTTCTTCTCCCAGATGGCGTTCAGCAAATCCTGGTGCTCGCCACGCAGGAACAGCAGCAGGCCTTCTTCGAAGTCCTTCACCCGGTCCACCGGATAGGTGTCGAGATACCCGTTCACACCGGCATAGATGACCGCGACCTGCTCTTCCGTCTTCAGCGGTGAGAATTGCGGCTGCTTCAGGAGTTCGGTCAGGCGGGCGCCACGGTTCAGCAGACGCTGGGTGGTGGCATCAAGGTCAGAGCCGAACTGGGCAAAGGCAGCCATTTCGCGGTACTGGGCCAGTTCCCCCTTAATCGGACCGGCAACCTGCTTCATGGCCTTGATCTGGGCGGACGAGCCTACGCGGGACACCGACAGGCCAACATTCACGGCCG
The DNA here is from genome assembly GCF_056160985.1 of Roseibium sp. AWQ4_290. Taxonomy (NCBI): domain Bacteria; kingdom Pseudomonadati; phylum Pseudomonadota; class Alphaproteobacteria; order Hyphomicrobiales; family Stappiaceae; genus Roseibium; species Roseibium sp. AWQ4_290. Next base: position 79,695 of record NZ_JBSWYG010000003.1, on the reverse strand, counting down.
GGCGGATACCCTGGTAGAAGAGGTCCGTTTCCAGAAAGATCTGACCGTCGGTGATCGAGATCACGTTGGTCGGGATAAACGCCGACACGTCGTTGCCCTGGGTCTCGATGACCGGGAGCGCCGTGAGGGATCCTTTGCCATGATCCTCATTGAGCTTCGCGGCGCGCTCCAACAGGCGGGAGTGCAGGTAGAAGACGTCGCCCGGGAAAGCTTCACGTCCCGGCGGGCGGCGCAGCAAGAGGGACATCTGACGATAGGCCACGGCCTGTTTGGTCAGATCGTCATAGCCGATCACAGCATGCATCGAATTGTCGCGGAAGAACTCACCCATCGCACAGCCGGCAAACGGTGCCAGGAACTGCAGCGGGGCGGCATCGGAAGCGGTCGCGGCCACGACGATGGAATATTCCAGCGCACCGGCATCTTCCAGGGTCTTCACGAACTGGGCAACGGTCGACCGCTTCTGGCCGACAGCCACATAGATGCAGTACAGCTTCACATCTTCGTCGTCGGACTTGTGCAGCGGCGCCTGATTCAGGAACGTATCCAGAATGATTGCGGTCTTGCCGGTCTGGCGGTCGCCAATCACAAGCTCACGCTGGCCACGGCCAACCGGGATCAGCGCATCAATTGCCTTCAGGCCGGTTGACATCGGCTCATGCACGGATTTGCGCGGCAGGATGCCTGGCGCCTTCACGTCCACACGGCGCTTTTCGGTGGCCTCAATCGGGCCCTTGCCGTCCAGCGGGTTGCCGAGCGGGTCAACAACGCGGCCCAGAAGGCCCTTGCCGACCGGCACTTCCACGATGGCTCCGGTCCGCTTGACGGTGTCGCCTTCCTTGATGTCACGGTCGGAGCCGAAGATCACGACGCCGACATTGTCGGATTCCAGGTTCAGGGCCATGCCCTTGATGCCACCCGGGAATTCAACCATTTCACCGGCCTGGACCTTGTCCAGACCATACACACGGGCGATACCGTCACCGACGGAGAGCACCTGACCAACTTCAGAAACTTCGGCTTCCTGGCCAAAGCTCTTGATCTGGTCCTTGAGGATTGCGGAGATTTCCGCGGCCCGAATATCCATCAGCCGACCTCTTTCATCGCGAACTTGAGTGAATTGAGCTTGGTACGCAGAGACGTGTCGACCATGCGGGACCCGACTTTGACCACAAGGCCGCCGATCAGGGCAGGATCAACCTTCGCTGCGATGTTTACGGTTTTGCCCGTTGAAGCCGAGAGAGCCTCTTTCAGGGCAGCGACATGCTCGTCGGACAGGGCGGCTGCGGAGGTGACCTCTGCAGTTTCCTCACCGCGCTTGTCTGCAAGCAGCGCGCGGAATGCCTTGATCATGTCGGGAAGAACGAAGAGGCGCCGGTTGCGGGCGGCCAGCTTCACAAAATTTGCGGCAAGACCTGAGATGCCTGCCTTGTCAAGAAGTGCTGTGAGCGCCGCAAGCTGCTCTTCTGCACTGAATGCCGGGCTTCTCACGAGACGGACGAGATCCTCACTTTCAGCATACATGCCTTCGAAAGCAGTCAGATCCCGCTCCACGTCAGCCGTGACGCCATCGCCTTCCGAAAGGTCGAGAAGGGCGGACGCGTAACGCTGTGCCACACCGGATACGAGAGATACGTTATCAGTCACCAGGTCCGTGCTCTCTGACGTTTTTTCAAGCCCACGGAACGGCAATCGCCCGCAAAACTTTGAAAATAATGATCTTTTTCAAGGTCAGAAGGTATGACGGTTAAGCCGATCCCCCCAAAGCCGCGCCTCAATTAGCACAGGGTTTCACCGTGTGCAACTTCGCCAAAAGACTGTTCTGGCCGATTTTTGGGAGTTTTTTGCAGCCCACGCCTCAAATCCCCTTTGCGGGCCTGCCGCCCTGGCTGCGAAATCGCGCCAAACTTCGCCAGAAAGCCCGTGTCTTTCCAGCTTGCAGCCCTCAAAACCGAGCGGTGGGACACCTGATTCCGTAGCGTTCAAACCGGTTTTACAAAAAATGCTGCGGGTCGATGTCGACCTGAACCCGCAGACCTTTAGACGGCTTCGGACCTGCGCTGAGCCAATGGCGCAAATAGGACTGAAGATCGAATTGGCGTGGGGCCATGGCAAGCAGCCTGTATCTATGCCGTCCCCGGACCATGGCTAGGGCGGCTTCCGCCGGCCCCAGCAAGGTGACCGCCGGATCATGCGGCGCCGCCCGCGCCAGGGCCCTGGAAAACCCTTCGGCAAAGCCCTTGTCCGGCCCGGACACCACCAAGGCGGCCAGCCGTCCAAATGGCGGCAGGCCGGCCGCGCGCCTGGCCTCGACTTCCGCCTGATAGAAGGCCTTCTTGTCTTCCGACAGAAGAGCCTTGATGACCGGATGCTCTGCGTTATAGGTCTGCAAATAACCGACACCGCCGCCGGTGACCCGGCCTGCGCGGCCGGTCACCTGCCCCAGCAATTGAAACGTCTTTTCCGCCGCGCGCGGATCCCCATGGGCCAGGCCCAGATCCGCATCGATGACACCGACCAGTTTCATTTTCGGGAAGTTATGCCCCTTGGCCACCAGCTGGGTGCCGATGACGATGTCGGCACCGCCCTCTTCCACGATCTTCATTTCCCGTTTCAGCCGTTCCGGCCCTCCGGGCAGGTCGGAGGACAGGACCAGCGTGCGCGCCTGGGGAAAAAGATCGGAGACCTCCTCCGCCACCCGCTCAACCCCGGGACCGCAGGCCACCAGACTGTCCTTGCTCTGGCAGGACGGGCAACTTTGGGGCACCGGCTCCACATGGCCGCAATGGTGGCAAACGAGCTTCTTCTGAAAGCGGTGCTCCACCAGCCAGGCGCTGCAATGCGAACATTGAAACCGGTGGCCACAGGTCCGGCACAGGGTCAGCGGCGCATAGCCGCGCCGGTTCAAGAAAAGCAGGGACTGGTCGCCAGCCGCAAACGTCTCCTTGATCGCATGGACCAGCTGCGGCGCCAGCCAGCGCCCCCGCTCCGGACCGTCCATGCGCATGTCGATGGCCTTCAAATCCGGCAGCTCCGCCCCGGAGGCCCGCTCCGGTAATTCAACCAGGCTGTAGCGGCCCGTTTCCGCATTGACATGGCTTTCAACAGAAGGGGTTGCGGACGCCAGAACAACAGGAAACCTGGAAATATGACCGCGCACCACTGCCATGTCCCGGGCCGAATAGGGCACCCGGTCATCCTGCTTGAAGGCCGCATCATGTTCTTCATCAACAATGATGAGCCCCAGCTCGCGGAAGGGCAGGAACAAGGCCGATCTGGCGCCGATCACCACCCGCACATCGCCGGAAGCGACACCACGCCAGACCCGCGCCCGGGTTTTTGGCGTGATTTCAGAATGCCACTCGGCGGGATAGACCCCGAACCGCTGTTCGAACCTGCGCAGGAACTGCTCGGTCAAGGCAATTTCCGGGATCAGGACCAGCGCCTGCTGGTCCCGGCGCAGAGCTTCTGCAATCGCCTCGAAATAGACCTCGGTCTTGCCCGACCCTGTCACGCCATCAATCAGCGACACGCCTGCGCCTGCGTCAAAACTGCGGATCAGGCTTCCGGCGGCCGCCTGCTGGGCTGGCGTCAAGTCTTTCTTCGCAAAATCGATCTGAGGCCTGGGCGGCGGCGGGGCCGCAGGCATGGAGATCACCTCCAGCACCTGTTGCTGGATCAAACCGTCAATCACGGAAGCCGACACCCCGGCCGCATGGGCCAGGCCGCTTTTGGTCCAGGCCATGCCGTCCGCCATCGTCTCCAGCACTTTCCGGCGCGCCGCCGTCTGCCGGTCCGGCTCAGCCCCTTCGATCCGGCGCACTCCGGGCACCGGCGCTTCCGGCGCCAGGGCCTCTTCTGAGCGCAGCACCATGCGCAGCACCATGCCGGGCGCGCCGAGGGTCCAGTTGGCCACCCAGTCGACAAACCGGCGCAGATCCTTATCCAGCGGCGGCGTCTCCTGATAGATGCGGGAAATCGTTTTCAGCTTTTGCGGGTTGATCGCCGCATCCGGCTCAATGTCCCAAACGGCCCCGATAACTTCACGGGGCCCTAGCGGCACCTTGACTATTGTCCCCGGAACCACCGTCTGGCCGGCCGGCACTTTATACGTATAGGCTCCCGCAATGGCGACGGGCACCAGCACGCTGGCAATCGTTTCCTGAGGATCGGGATCGTCAAACAGCACGGATTTTCAGGTCTCCAAAATGTCAGGGCAGGTCCCGGTGCCATCCGGCAGGCTGGTTTCATAATCCGGTGCAGGTTTGCCCGGCAAGGACCAGCAATCAAGCCCTGCGGCATTTGCGGGACGCACCACAGGAATTTCATCCACCGGAGAATCAGGGGTTCTTCTTGTCATCATCCTAGGGTAAAGAGAGCGCGGCTCACCGCGCAAATTTTTGCTTCCGCCTGACCGGGCAAGACCGGCAGACGGCAGCAGACCGGACGGGTGCTTTGATACGGGTGCCTTACAAGGAGTAGACAGGCATGAAATTCTTCGTCGACACGGCCGACACCGCCGAAATCCAGGAACTGGAAGCCACCGGTCTCCTTGACGGCGTCACCACCAATCCGTCCCTGATTGCCAAGTCGGGCCGCGATTTCAAGGAAGTGATTGCCGAGATCTGCGAGATCACAGACGGTGATGTTTCGGCTGAAGTGGCCGCCACCGATTTCGACACCATGATGAAAGAAGCCGAAGTGCTTCAGGCACTTGCCGACAATGTGGTCATCAAGTTGCCGTTGACCTTCGACGGACTGAAAGCCTGCAAGCTGCTGACGGAAGACGGCACCAAGACGAATGTTACCTTGTGCTTCTCCGCGAACCAGGCCCTTCTGGCGGCCAAGGCTGGCGCGACCTACATCTCGCCGTTCATCGGGCGCCTTGACGACATGAACATCGACGGCCTGGAACTGATCCGCGAAATCCGCGTGATCTATGACAATTACGGCTTTGATACCGAGATCCTGGCCGCCTCGATCCGCACCGCCAATCATGTGAAGGAATGCGCGATCATCGGCGCAGATGTGGCAACGGTCCCACCAGCGACCCTGAAGGGCCTCGTTAAGCACCCCCTCACAGACAAGGGCCTGGACGCCTTCCTGGCCGATTGGGCCAAGACCGGGCAGAGCATTCTTTAAGTCTGTCATCAGACCAACAGAACAGGATCGGCCCGGACCATATCCGGGCCGTTTTTTGTGGGCAGTCTTGCTATGGTGGGCCGGTTAACCAATCGGTACAGGCCGGTGTCCTAAACTCCCCTCATGAGCCCGACTGCATCCGACATGTCCAATCTTCTTGTGACCGCTCTGCCGGACCTGAACCACCGGGTCGGATTGTGGCTGGATCATCTGTCGGATGAACGCCGCCTGTCGGACAAGACGCTGCTCGCCTATGACCGGGACCTGCGGCAGTTTCTGCGCTTCCTGACTATGCATCTCGGCGGTGCCCCCGGCCTGGAAGACATTGCTGCACTCCGGCCTGCCGATTTCAGGGGGTTTCTGGCGTCCCGCCGCAGACAAGGGGTGCAAAGCCGGTCACTTGCCAGGGGGCTTGCCGGCATCCGTTCGTTCCTGAAGTTTCTGGAGCGGCGCGGCGAGGTGAATGCGGCTGCCTCCGATGCGGTGCGACCGCCGCGCCAGGCCCGCTCGCTGCCCAAGCCGGTGTCGGCCAAGGATGCACTGGACGTGACCAGCGGCGATCTGGCCCTGGAAAGCGAGACCTGGATTGAAGCGCGCAATGCCGCAGTGCTGACCTTGCTCTATGGCTGTGGCCTGCGGATCTCCGAGGCGCTTTCGCTGACCGGACGCATGGCGCCAACGCCTGGCACAAAGACCCTGCGCATTCTCGGCAAAGGCCGCAAGGAGCGCATCGTGCCGATCCTGCCCGCCGTCTGCGAGGCCATTGCCCTTTACCTCAAACATTGCCCCTATGCGGTCTCTGCGGACGGGCCGCTGTTCCTGGGCGCCCGGGGCGGAGCGCTCAACCCGCGCATGATCCAGCTGGCCATGGAAAAGCTCCGCGGCGCGCTCGGCCTGCCCGACACTGCGACCCCGCATGCCCTGCGCCATTCCTTTGCCACGCATCTTCTGGCCGGTGGCGGGGATCTGCGCACCATTCAGGAGCTGCTCGGTCATGCAAGCCTCTCCTCGACACAGATTTATACTGAAATCGATTCCGCCCACTTGCTGGCCGCCTATGACAAGGCGCATCCGAGACGGTAAGGAGCTGCGGGTCTCAGTCAGGCCGTGGCAGCGCATAAACAGAGCGGATCTCGCCATCGGGGAAGGTTTCGCGCGCAATCTCCCGGCCGTTCAGCTTCTGCACCAGTTTTTTCGCGGCGATATTGCTGTCCTTCATATGGGTTTCCACAAGCGCCCAGCCATATTGGTCATAAGCATGGCGGATGGCGGCGCGCGAGGCGTCCACGGCAATACCCCGGCCCCGCGCTTGCGGCAGCAACCACCAGGTCAGTTCGCGCCGTGGCCACCCCTGCGGCCAGACAAAGCCACAGCCGCCGACCGGATCGCCACTGTCTTTCAGGACAATCATCCATATGCCATAGCCGCGCAACTGCCAGTGCCCCAGATGTGCCGCCAGACCCCGCCAGGCCTGGTCGGCCCGCAACGGACCGCCATAAAAGCGCGAGGCGTCCGGATCGGAAAAAAACGACTTGTAAACCTCAAAGTCGCTATGCTCTGGCGGGCGCAGCACAAGCTGCTCCGTGGTGAGTGAGTGCATGACCGGGACACTTTCGATTGAATGCGAATCGCTAAAGGCGAATATTCCATCGGCAAGTATATAAAATACCTGCAACCGGATCCCGCAGAGGACCGGAAAAAGCGCCTCGGACAGGCACCGCAAGCAAGCTTTCGCTGGAGACCTTCAATGCGTATCGTGATCCTTGCAGCCAGCCTGTTCTTCCTCCTTGTGGCCCCCTCCCAGGCCGAACGCATCTATTGCCCGCTTCCCGAAGACGGGGTCTGGGTCAATCCGGAGGCCAAGCCCAAGGAAATCAGCCGGGTGGAAGTGCGCAGCAAATGTGAGAACGAGCGGGTTTACATCAAGGTCCGGGCGTTTACCGCCTGTATTCCACGGGACTGCAAATGGGGCTGGACCGATGCGGAGCTGCGTTCGGACGGCGCGATCGTCGTTCTTCTGATCGGCTTCCTGAGCAGCAAAAAGATCACGCTCAGAGCTTTCGGCGACGTTCTGGACACCCATGTCGTCAACGTAATCAACGACTTGTCAGAGCCAAATACGCAACAAACCTTTAACCTTAACCGCCAGTGAAGCACTGATCTTAACCTTGGTATCAATCTTCACCCGGTTTTTCCTTGCCGGATTTCAGTTTTGCTTTACCTTTATCAGTGTCGCGACAGTACCCCGCGACATTCGATGGAGGCTTAAGATGCGCATGACCAGCACTTTTACGGCAGTCCTCACCCTGAGCGCCTTTGCCATTGCTCCGGCAACTGCGTGCCCATGGGACAAAACTGCCAAGGCCGACAAGAACATGACCGTTGCGGAAACGGCTCCAGTTCCAAACGTCGAAACGGACATTTCCATCGCGACCAATGACCTCAGTCAGGCGGTCGTGGAGGAACAGACCATTCTGCAGGCGCCTTCCGGGCCGCCTGCCGAGTAATCCAAGTTTCTAACGCTCCAATCCATTGACCGCTGCTTCGGCAGCGGTTCTTTTTTGTGCCTCTCAAAAAGACACTGTCAGATCGGCCCCGATGGGATGATCTCCTGGTCTTCAAGAGGCGCCGGATGATCGGCCTTGTACCGGTATTCCTTTCGTCCCTGACCGAGAATCTGGAGCGCGGAGGAGAGGAACAATGCTGCCATTAGGCCTGCCACGATGAGATCCGGCCAGGCCGTTGCCGTGCCCCATACGCCCATGGCCGCAGCCATCACTGCCACATTGCCGATGGCGTCATTGCGCGAGCAGAGCCAGACAGAGCGCACATTGGCATCCCCGTCCTTGTAGCGCATCAACAGCACCACGCTGGCCAGATTGACCGCAAGGGCGAGAAAACCGATGGATCCCATGACTGCGGCCTGGGGCACGCCCAGGACAAAAACCTGATAGAGCGTGGAACCGGCGACCCATGCCCCCATCAAGAGCAGACTGACCCCTTTGGCCAGAGCAGCCGTTGCCCGGGTTTTCAGCGAGGTCCCAATCACCGCAAGGGATACCCCGTAGGTCAGCGCATCGCCGAAGAAATCCAGGGCATCCGCCTGCAGCGCTTTTGAGCCGGCAGCCTGACCGGCAGCCATCTCCACTGCGAACATGACCGCATTCAAGCCAATCACCAGCCACAAACGGCGGCGGTAGTCCCTGGACATTCCATCAAATGACCCGTGGGATTTTGCGCAGCAGGCGCCCATGTCCGTCTCCTTGAAACATCTTGATTTCCTGTCTGCCAGGCCTTCTAATCCCTATAGTGGCTAGAGGTTCAAGAGGCTTTTATGGATTTTTCAATCGGAGACTTGTCGAAACAGACCGGAGTGAAGGTCCCCACGATCCGCTATTATGAAAAAGAAGGCCTGATTGACACGCCTGTGCGGACCGAAGGCAACCAGCGGCGCTACCGGGAGGCAGACCGGGACCGGCTCGGCTTTATCAAACATTGCCGGGATCTCGGCCTGCCTATGCCAGCTGTCCGGGAGCTGATTGACCTTTCCCGGCACCCAGATATGCCGTGCCAGGAGGCAGACCGCATTGCGCTCGATCAGCTGGTGGCGGTGCGGGCACGTATTGCCTATCTGAAAAAGCTGGAAGCCGAACTTGAGCGCATCGCAGCCAGCTGCAAGGGCACACACACCATGACAGATTGCAACGTGCTCAAGGCCTTCGGCGATCACAGCTTGTGCCGCCATAACCACAACAAAACCTGAGGTCAGGACCCTTCGGGAAGCTGAATGGTGCGGCCTGTTGAATAGTCCTTCAATTGCACACTGCCGCCGGTGCGCTCAAGCCGCAGCATGGTCCAGCCTTCGGCCGGAAGCCGGCAGGACTGACGGCCCATGACACAGGGCAACTGCGGGGTATGCCGGTAGCTTATACCGCCGGCCTTGACCGCATCGGCAATGGCCGTATGCCCCTTGAGATATCCGAACAAGGTATAGGGGCTGAGATACCAGACCTCCCCAGGGTTCAGTTCGCTCAGCTTTTCGGCCCGGGCAAGGGGAAACTTGCGTCCCCATGTCCAGGCAATTGCATCGCGGGTCTGATGGTCCAGATAGTGATGCGCCATGGTTTCATCGATGAACACGCGCTTGTGGGCCGCGACATCATGCTGATAATCCTTGAGCGCAAGGTCCCGGCCCGGGGCGGTGCCGGACAGCAGGTAAAACAGCAGGAAGTTGGCTGACACCACGAGGATAACCAGACCGTAAATCCCATAGGCGAGCGCCTGGAAGCGCTTTGCCGTGACCGCATCAAGCGCCACCAGAAAGACGGCACTGGCCGCAAGGTTCCTGGCCAGTGCCTTGTCATGCAGGAACGCTCCCAGCCCCTGCCCTGCCGCCAGCATCAGGCAAAGCAGCGCTGCCGCACGCGACCACCTTGTGAGGATCAGTCCTGTCGCGGCAAAAATCCCAGCCCGGAGCAGCGCCTCGTCATTGATGCCGTGCCCGGTTGACCTCGCCGCATGGAAGACAAGCTGACCAAAAAAGTCGCGATACTGAAACTCAATGCTGAGCGAAAAGACCAGCAGGCCCAGAAGGAGGGCGATCCCATTTTCAAGAATGAAGCGGCCAAACCCGAGCTTGCGGGAATAAAGCTGCCACAAATCATGCGCCAAGATAGCGCCGAGGCTCCAGGCGAAGACAGCCGGTGAGGCCAAGGGTGCAAACGCAAGCATAAATTTGCCGAGCGTTCTGACACCGGAGACCCTTAGCTCTGTTTCTCCGTGATCCTGCAAGCGGGCTGCGAGAAACAGCATAAACAGGCCAAACATCCAAAAAATACAGGCGGTGGTCTCGAGCCGAAAACCTGCCACCACATACATTGGCGCGAAGAGCAGGGGGGCCATTATGGCCGCTTTGGGCAACCGGATTGCCAGACACAAGCCTGAAAAGGCAAGGGCGGTCGATAAAAAACACACATACTCATAGGCAATCACTGTCAGCCTGCTGACCCCGAAAAGTTCCAGGAACAAGCCGGACAGGATCAGATGAAACCGGGTGTAGAGATGATAATTCTCCAGCCCTGGAAACTGTATGGCCAGCAACGGATTGATATGCTCACCTGTGGCTGCATATTCCGTGGCCCAGGGCACAAAGAACAGGTCATCTATATTGGCAATCGTATGGCTCGGCCAGAAGAACACCAAGGCTGATCCGATACAGAACAGCCCCCAAAGACCCGCCATGTGTGCGGTCATACGTCCGTTTGATTTCATGTGCATTGCGCGCCCCACGCATCTTTAAAGAACTGCCATGGCCCTCGGCCAAAGAGGCTGAAAAAGGACAAGACGTTTTAGCGGTCTATCGCATTGGATGACTTCCGGCAAAAGGAGACTTTCAAAGCGAAGGTAGATCCCGCTTAAACGCCAGGAAAGTACAACTGGAACCGATCTGATCACCTCCGTCGAAAGACCTGAGTCTGATGGCTTCCGTTCGCTTTCCCTTTACAAGGCAAAGGCGCTGCAAGCCAGAGACTTGCAGCGCCTTTCAAGACATTCCGATCCGCGAGGACCGAAGATCAGGAATGGATCGGCTTGGCGAAAGTGGCCAGGGCGGCTTCCTTGACCGCTTCCGACATGGTCGGGTGCGCGTGGCAGGTGCGGCCGAGATCTTCAGACGAGCCGCCGAATTCCATCAGAACCGACGCTTCGTGGATCATTTCCCCGGCGCCGAAGCCGACAATGTGAACGCCGAGCACCCGGTCGGTCTTTGCATCGGCCAGAACCTTGGCAAAGCCGTCGGTCTGGTTCATGGCACGGGCCCGGCCATTGGCGGAGAAGTTGAACTTGCCGGTCTTGTACTCAACCCCGGCTGCTTTCAGCTCTTCTTCCGTTTTGCCGACTGAGGCCACTTCCGGATGGGTGTAGACGACACCCGGAATGACGTCGTAATTCACGTGACCGGCCTGCCCTGCAAGGATTTCGGCAATGGCAACGCCTTCATCCTCGGCCTTGTGCGCCAGCATCGGACCGGCGACCACGTCGCCGATCGCATAGATCCCGTCCACGTTGGTCTTGTAGTGGGCGTCGATCTGCACCCGGCCGCGCTCATCAAGTGCCACACCGGCGGTCTCCAGGCCGAGCCCTTCCGTATAAGGCCGGCGGCCGATGGCAACCAGAACGATGTCGGCTTCGATGACGTCCGGCTCACCGCCCTTGGCCGGCTCCACCGTGACAGCCAGGCCCTTGCCCTTCTTCGCAACGCCGGTGACCTTGGAAGACAACTTGAAGTCCATGCCCTGTTTTTTCAGCATGCGCTGGAAATTCTTGGAGACGTCCCCGTCCATCGGCCCGAGGATCTTGTCCATGAATTCCACCACGGTTACCTGGGAGCCCAGACGGTTCCAGACAGACCCCAGTTCCAGACCGATGACACCGCCACCGACAACCACAAGCTTGCCCGGCACCTTTTCCAGCTCCAGAGCGCCGGTGGAGGACACGATCTGCTTTTCATCGATCTCAACGCCCGGCAGCGGCATGACATCCGAGCCGGTGGCGATCACGATGTTCTTCGTCTCCAGAACACTGGACGTGCCGTCTTCGGCGGCAACTTCCACCTTGCCCGGTCCCTGGATCTTGCCGGTGCCGGTGTGAACATCGATCTTGTTCTTCTTCATCAGGAACGCGACGCCGCTGACATTGGCATCAACCACATCGCTTTTGTGTTTCATCATGCCCGGCAGATCGACCTTGGGCTTGGATACCTTGATGCCGATTTTCTCAAATCCGTGGCTGGCTTCCTCGAACATTTCGGAGGCATAGAGCAAGGCCTTGGAGGGAATGCAGCCAATATTGAGACAGGTTCCTCCAAGGGTAGAACGTTTTTCCACCACCGCGGTTTTCAGGCCCAGCTGGGCCGCCTTGATCGCGCAGACATAGCCCCCCGGGCCGGTTCCGATGACGACAAGATCATATTGGGACATTTTAGGTCGCCTTTGCCTCTTTTGTTTCTAATCCAGTTTCTGAATTACGGGAGTATCGCCCGCCCGCCGCTCACATCCAGAATGGCTCCGGTTGTGTAGCTGGACTGGCTGGACATGAGCCAGACAATCGCGTCGGCCACTTCCTCGGCGGTTCCGGCGCGTTTCATGGGTAACTTGCTTTCCATTTGCGCAACCCGGTCAGGCTGGCCGCCGGACGCATGAATGTCCGTATCGATGATGCCGGGCCGGACCGCATTCACGCGGATGCCCTCGCCAGCCACTTCCAGTGCGAGACCAACCGTCATGGTATCGATGGCCCCCTTGGAGGCGGCATAGTCGACATATTGCGCAGGCGAACCGATCTTGGAGGAGGCTGAGCCCAGATTGACGATGCTGCCGCCGGTCCCGCCTTGGCGGGTCGACATGCGCCGCACCGCTTCCCGGGCGCAGAGAAACGAGCCCGTCAGGTTGATGCTGAAGATCCGGGTCAGACGCTCCAGGCTCATGTCTTCCACACGAACCGCCTCATCGACCACACCGGCATTGTTGACGAGCCCGGTCAACGGGCCGTGTTTGTCCGCCTCTTCAAAAAGCCGCAGCACATCAGCCTCTGAGCCGACATTGCCCTGAACAGCAATGGCCTTGCCGCCCCGGCCTTCCACACCGGATACGACCTCTGCCGCCGCAGCCGCATTGGACGCGTAATTGACCAGGACCGTTGTTCCGGGCGCGGCGAGTTTCAGGCACACACTGGCGCCAATTCCCCGGCTGCCGCCGGTTACAATGACAACCTTCTCAGACATGCGCTCCCCGGCCCTTTTTTGATATGGGTCTGATCACCTGCCGTCTCCTCTCAGCGATCCGCCAGGGCCAGACGCAGACCAAAACCTGCAAAGGTGGCCGCAATGGTCCGCCGCATCCAGACCAGCACCGTCTCGCTTTTGAGAACATGATCCCCCAGAAGCGAGGCAAACAGGCCATAGACCACAAAAACGACAAAGGTCATCGCCATGAAGACCGCTCCGAGCATGGCCATGTCGAGGGCCGGATTGGCTGCGGCCGGACTGATAAATTGCGGCAGGAAGGCCAGAAAAAAAGCGCTCAGTTTCGGGTTTAGAATATTGATCAGAAAACCGGTCCGCGCCGTCGCCGCCAGGGAGCGACCTGCCTGCCGGTCCTCTTTCAGGTCCAGCGCGCCCCGGTTCTTCAAGGTCTGCCAGGCGAGATAGAGCAGATAGGCGACGCCCGCAAACTTGACCGCCTGAAACACCAGCGCACTGGTGTGCAACAGGGCCGCCAGGCCAATGATGGCGGCCAGAATGGCCGGAATGATGCCGAGGGTGCAGCCGAAAGCCGCCGCAACTGAGGCCCGCCGCCCGCCTCCGAGCCCGACCGCCACCGTGTAGACAACGCCGGTTCCGGGAACCAGCACCACGATCAAGGCGGTCATCAGAAATTCCAGGCTCATGATCCGGCGCCCCCCTGGGTTGCACGTTTCAGATCCGATGGAGCAGTCCGTTCAGATCAGAGCCTGTGGACTGCTCCAACATTTTGTCATTTGGCAATTCCGCATCCGAACCCGGGATCCGCTTTTGCCGGAACTGCCCTGCGGATCAAAGATCCAGGACCAGACGCTGCGGGTCTTCCAGACTTTCCTTGACCCGGACCAGGAAGGTCACGGCTTCCTTGCCGTCAACGATCCGGTGGTCATAGGAGAGCGCAAGATACATCATCGGGCGGATCACCACCTGGCCGTTCACAGCCATCGGGCGTTCCTGGATCTTGTGCATGCCCAAAATACCCGATTGCGGGGCATTCAGGATCGGAGAGGACATCAGCGAGCCATAGACACCGCCATTGGAGATGGTGAAGGTGCCGCCAGTCATGTCGGCCATGCCCAGCTTGCCGTCCCGGGCCTTGCGGCCGAGATTGCCGATTTCCTGCTCGACTTCGGCAATCGACATCTGGTCGGCATCGCGCACGACCGGAACCACAAGGCCCTTGTCGGTGCCGACAGCCACGCCGATATGGCAGAAATTCTTGTAGATGATGTCCGTGCCGTCGATCTCGGCATTCACCGCCGGGATCTCTTTCAGCGCATGGGTCACCGCCTTGGTGAAAAAGCCCATGAAGCCAAGCTTGACGCCGTGCTTCTTCTCAAACAGCTCCTTGTACTGCTTGCGCAGCTCCATGACCGGGCCCATGTCCACCTCGTTGTAGGTGGTCAGCATGGCGGCCGAGTTCTGGGCGTCTTTCAGGCGGCGCGCAATGGTCTGGCGCAGCTTGGTCATGCGCACACGCTCTTCGCGCACTTCGTCTTCCGCTGCCACCGGGCCGCGCAGCGCCGGTGCCGGAGCAGACGCGGAGGCCGTTGCGCCGGACGCAATTGCGTTGATCACGTCTTCCTTCAGAACCTGACCGCGTTTGCCGGACCCGGCGACCTGGCCGGCAGACAGGTTTTTCTCCGCCATCATCTTGGAGGCGGAGGGCGCCGGTGGCATAGCCGAGCCGCTTGCAGCCGGTGCTGCAGCAGCAGGGGCCGGTGCGCTGGCCGCGGCCGGTGCGGCGCTTGCTGCGGCACCGGACGGATCGATCTGACAGAGCAGGACACCCGGCTCGACGGTTGCTCCGGTCTCCGCAGCGATCTTCACAACCGTGCCGCCAACCGGTGCGGGCACTTCCTGCGCCGCCTTGTCGGTTTCCAGTTCAACCAGAGTGTCATCCGCCTTGACCACATCGCCAACCTTGACGCTCCACTCGCCGACTTCAGCTTCAGTCACCGATTCGCCTGCGCTTGGGGTCAACACATCGACCAGGGCGGCCTTGGCTGCCGGAGCAGCCTCCTTGGCCGGTTCTTTCTTGGCCGGCGCGGCAGCTGCGGCACCCGCGCCTTCTGCGATCTGGCCGAGAAGGGCGCCGACTTCAACCGTATCGCCTTCCTTGACCACGATGCTTTCCAGGGTTCCGGCGGTCGGCGCCGGCACTTCCACCGTCACCTTGTCGGTTTCGAGCTCTACCAGCGGCTCGTCCTGGCTGACGGCGTCGCCCGGTTTCTTGAACCATTGCGCGATAGTTGCTTCGGAAACGGATTCACCCAAAGTGGGCACGCGGATTTCGGTTGCCATGGTCGCCTTCTCTTAAAATTACCCGGCCAATTTTTGAAAGAGGGCCCGAAGGCCCTCCAGAAAGATGTGCTCAGTTCCCCAGAGCTTCTTCTAGGAATGCCTGCAACTGAGCCAGATGTACGGACATCAATCCCGTTGCGGTGGACGCCATTGCGGAGCGGCCGGCATAACGCGGGCGCTTGTGTTTGGCATCGATCTGCTCCAGGACCCATTCAATATAGGATTCAACGAAGAACCAGCTGCCCATGTTCTTCGGCTCTTCCTGACACCAGACCATCTCGGCCTGCGGGAAGCGGGCCAGTTCCAGCATCAAAGCCTTTTTCGGGAACGGATAAAGCTGTTCCACACGCAGCAGGTAGACATCGTTGATGCCGCGTTTTTCACGCTCTTCGAGAAGGTCGTAATAGACCTTGCCCGAACACATCACGACCCGGCGGATCTTGTCGTCCGCCACCAGTTTGCCTTCGGAATTGAGGTTCGGCCCCCAATCATCCCACAACAGCCGGTGGAACGTTGTGTCCGGCCCCAGTTCGTCGAGCTTGGACACCGCTTTCTTGTGACGCAGAAGCGATTTCGGCGTCATCAGGATCAGCGGCTTGCGGATGTCTCGGCGCAGCTGGCGGCGCAGGATGTGGAAGTAGTTGGACGGGGTCGAACAGTTCGCCACCTGCATATTGTCTTCCGCACACAGCTGCAGATAACGCTCCAGACGGGCAGACGAGTGTTCGGGCCCCTGACCTTCATAGCCATGGGGCAGCAGGCAGACCAAGCCGGACATGCGCAGCCATTTGCGCTCCCCGGAGGAGATGAACTGGTCAAACAGGACCTGGGCGCCGTTGGCGAAATCCCCGAACTGGGCTTCCCACAAGGTCAGCGCGCGCGGCTCTGCCAGCGAATAGCCGTATTCGAAGCCAAGCACGGCCTCTTCCGACAGCATGGAGTTGATGACTTCATAGCGCTGCTGCCCTTCGCCCACATGGTTGAGCGGAATATAGCGGCTTTCGTCTTCCTGATCATAGAGCACGGAATGGCGCTGGGAGAAGGTGCCGCGCTCGCAGTCCTGGCCGGACAGGCGCACCGGATGGCCTTCTTTCAGCAGCGAGCCGAAGGCCATCGCCTCGGCGGTGGCCCAGTCGATGCCCTCGCCCGTCTCGATCATGCGCTCCCGGTGGTTCATGAAGCGCGCAATTGTGCGGTGGATGTTGAAGCCGTCCGGCACATGGGTCAGTGCCCGGCCGAGATTCTTCAACTCGTCGATCGGCAGACCGGTTTCGCCCCGGCGCGGATCTTCCTCGTCATCGGCGCGTTTCATCCCGGCCCATTTGCCGTCCAGCCAGTCGGCCTTGTTCGGCTTGAATGCCTGGCCCGCCTCGAATTCGCCATCCAGGTGCTTGCGCCAGTCGGCCTTCATCTGGTCAACGTCTTCCTGGCCGAGCACGCCTTCCTTGATCAGGCGCTCCGAGTAGCGCTGCAGCGTCGTCGCGTGCTTGCGGATCTTGCGGTACATGATCGGCTGCGTGAACGCCGGCTCATCGCCTTCATTGTGGCCGAAGCGGCGATAGCAGATCATGTCGATCACCACCGGACGATGGAAGGTCTGGCGGTATTCGATGGCGATCTTGGCCGCGAAGACAACCGCTTCCGGGTCGTCCGCATTCACATGGAAAATCGGCGCCTCGATCACCTTGGCCATATCAGACGGATAGGGCGAGGAGCGGGAGAAGCGCGGATTGGTGGTGAAGCCGATCTGGTTGTTGATGATCACATGGACCGAGCCGCCGGTGCGGTGGCCGCGCAGCGCGGACAGGCCAAAACACTCGGCAACCACCCCCTGGCCCGCAAAGGCCGCATCGCCATGCAGCAGCAGCGGCAGAACCGTACCCCGGTCGATCTCGGTCGTATCAATGAACGACCCGTCCTGTGCGGCTGCCAGCTGATCCTGCTTTGCGCGTGCCTTGCCCAGCACCACCGGATTGACGATTTCCAGGTGGGAGGGGTTGGCCGTCAGGGACAGGTGAACATTGTTGCCGTCAAAGGTGCGGTCAGCGGACGCGCCCAGGTGGTATTTCACATCGCCAGAGCCTTCCACCTCGTCGGGCGCATAGGAGCCGCCCTTGAATTCGTGGAAGATGGCCCGGTGCGGCTTGCCCATAACCTGAGACAGAACGTTCAGGCGGCCCCGGTGAGCCATGCCGAACACAATCTCTTTCAGGCCCATCTGGCCGCCGCGCTTGATGATCTGTTCCAGAGCCGGGATCAGCGCTTCCCCGCCATCCAGGCCGAAACGTTTGGTTCCGGTGTATTTGACGTCAAGAAACTTCTCGAAGCCTTCGGCCTCGATCAGCTTGTTCATGATTGCCTTCTTGCCTTCTGAGGTAAAGGCAACCTGCTTGTCCGGACCTTCGATGCGTTCCTGAATCCAGGCCTTTGCCGCCGGGTCGGAAATATGCATGAACTCGACGCCAAGCGTCGAGCAGTAGGTCCGTTTCAGAATATCCAGCATCTCCCGGATGGTGGCATATTCCAGACCCAGAACATGGTCGATGAAGATCCTGCGGTCCCAGTCAGCTTCCGTAAAGCCGTAGGACGAGGGGTGCAGTTCCTCGTGATCGCCCTTGCCGGCCAGTCCGAGAGGATCAAGATCCGCATGCAGATGGCCGCGCATGCGGTAGGCGCGGATCATCATCAGCGCCCGGACCGAATCCCGGGTAGCCTGATGGACCTCGGCGTCGGACATCGGCGCGCCTTTGGCTTCGGCCTTCTTTTTCAGCTTGTCGCCGAGCTTCTGCTCGATCGGGCCCCAGTTGCCGTCAAAGGCGTTGACGAGATCGCCATTGGCTTCGATCGGCCAATCCGCGCGTTTCCAAGGAGCCCCGCGGGCTTCCTTCAGAACCGCGTCTTTCTCGTCCTGAAAGGCTGCAAAGAAATCCCGCCAGTCGGCATCGACCGAATTCGGATCGGTCTTGTACTGCGCGTAGAGATCTTCGATATAGGCTGCGTTGGCGCCGTAAAGCAACGACGTCAGTGCGAATACGTTGTTCGCTTCCTGCCGTGCCATGTCCTTTAGCGGAGGGCTGCTCCGCCCTTTTCGTTTTGGCGGGTCGGCAAAAGACCCGCGGCCGGTTCCCTACAATGGCCGGTAAAATCTCCGGCCCCGCGAAAATGGTTACGGCACCCGGGGCGCCGCAACCCATCCTGTCATCATGCAATAGGAAACGTAAACAGTTTCCGTCGCAAAAGGCACATAATCCTCTGCCCTTAGCCCTTCAAGACTTCCAGAAGCGTCTCGCCGAGTTTAGCCGGAGACGGTGACACCTTGATGCCCGCTTCTTCCATGGCCGCGATCTTGTCTTCAGCGCCGCCCTTGCCGCCGGAAATCACGGCACCGGCATGGCCCATGGTGCGGCCCGGAGGTGCCGTGCGGCCCGCAATGAAGCCTGCCATCGGCTTGCTGCGGCCCTTCTTGGCCTCGTCCTTGAGGAACTGGGCCGCTTCTTCTTCCGCAGAGCCACCGATTTCCCCGATCATGATGATGGACTGGGTCTCATCATCAGCCAGGAACATTTCCAGCACGTCGATGAATTCCGTTCCCTTGACGGGGTCACCGCCGATGCCGACAGCCGTTGTCTGGCCGAGGCCGGCATTGGAGGTCTGGAAGACCGCCTCATAGGTCAGCGTGCCGGAGCGGGAGACCACACCGACCGAGCCCTTCTTGAAGATGGAGCCCGGCATGATGCCGATCTTGCACTCTTCCGGGGTCAGAATGCCCGGGCAGTTCGGGCCGAGCAGGCGGGAGTTGGATTTCTCCAGCTTGGCCTTCACCTTGACCATGTCGGCCACCGGAATGCCTTCGGTAATGCAGACGATGAACGGAACTTCCGCCTCAATCGCCTCGATAATGGCAGCGCCTGCGCCTGCCGGCGGAACGTAGATCACGGACGCATCGGCCCCGGTGGCTTCCTTGGCTTCGCCGACAGAGGCGAAGATCGGCAGCTCGGCGGCGCTTTCCAGACCGGAGGACCAGGATTCGCCGCCCTTTTTCGGGTGCACCCCGGCCACCATCCTGGTGCCGTAATATTCAAGCGCCTGTTCCGTATGGAACGTACCGGTCTTGCCGGTCAGGCCCTGAACGATGATTTTTGTGTCTTTATTGACGAGGATGGACATTACGCGTCCCCCTTCACGGCTTTCACGATTTTCTGGGCAGCGTCGTCGAGATCGTCAGCGGCGATCACGTTCAGACCGCTTTCGTTGATGATCTTTTTGCCAAGCTCAACATTGGTGCCTTCCAGGCGCACAACGAGCGGAACCTGCAACCCGACATCCTTGACGGCTGCAACAACGCCCTCCGCGATCACGTCGCAACGCATGATGCCACCGAAAATGTTGACCAGGATGCCCTTCACGTTCGGATCGGACGTGATGATCTTGAAGGCGGCCGTCACCTTCTCCTTGGAGGCACCACCACCCACATCAAGGAAATTGGCCGGCTCCGCGCCATAGAGCTTGATGATGTCCATGGTGGCCATGGCCAGGCCCGCGCCATTCACCATGCAGCCAATATCGCCATCAAGGGCAACATAGGCGAGGTCGTATTTGGACGCTTCGATTTCCTTGGCGTCCTCTTCCGTTTCATCGCGCAGGGCCATGATGTCGTCATGGCGGAACAGCGCATTGCCGTCGAAGGAGACCTTGGCGTCCAGAACGCGCAGGTGACCGTCCTTCATAACGATGAGCGGGTTGACTTCCAGCAAGGCCATGTCTTTTTCGACAAATGCCTTGTGCAGGATCGGGAACAGCGTCTTGCCGTCTTCAGCAGCCGCACCGGTCAGCTCCAGGGCCTCGCACAGCTTGGCAGCATCGGCTTCGGTGACACCGGTGTCCGGGTCAATCGGCAAGGTGATGATCTTTTCCGGGGTCTCTTCGGCAACGGCTTCAATGTCCATGCCGCCTTCGGTAGAGACGACGAAGGCCGGACGGCCGACGCTGCGGTCCACCAGAATGGAGAGATAGAGCTCACGCTCGATATCAGCACCATCTTCGATATAGAGACGGTTGACAACCTTGCCTGAGTCACCGGTCTGCTTGGTGACCAGGGTGTTGCCGAGCATTTCCTTGGCGTGGGCCGTCACTTCTTCCAGCGAGAAGGCCAGGCGGACACCGCCCTTGGCATCTTCGGAAAGTTCCTTGAACTTGCCCTTGCCGCGCCCGCCGGCGTGGATCTGGGATTTGACGACCCAGAGCGGTCCGGGCAACTTCTTGGCTGCCGCTTCCGCTTCATCAGCGGAAAAAATCGCCACACCTTCGGCGACCGGAGCACCAAACTCCTTGAGGACCGCCTTGGCCTGATATTCATGAATGTTCATGTGTTTCCCCGTTGTCGGAGGACCGGCCCTTCATGGATGAAGCACCGGCCGTTTCTAGTCCGAGACAGCCAGCGCTTAGGCCAGTGCCGGCTGAATTTTCTTACAAGCTTCCACCAGGCCGTCGACGGCGCCGACAGACTTGTCGAAATTGGCTTTTTCGTCGCCCTGCAGGTCGATCTCGATGATGCGCTCAACCCCGTCAGCGCCGATGACAACCGGAACGCCCACATAGGTGTCCTTCAGGCCATACTGGCCATCGAGAGCGGCAGCAGCCGGCAGAACGCGCTTCTTGTCCTTCAGATAACTCTCGGCCATGGCGATGGCGGAGGAGGCCGGGGCGTAGAACGCGGAGCCGGTTTTCAGAAGGCCGACGATTTCAGCGCCGCCATCGCGGGTGCGTTGAACGATCTCCTCAAGGCGCTCGGCCGTGAGCCAGCCCATCTTGACCAGATCGGTGAGCGGGATCCCGGCTACGGTGGAGTAGCGGGTCAGCGGCACCATCGTGTCGCCATGGCCGCCCAGAACAAAGGCCGTGACATCTTCAACGGAGACGTTGAATTCTTCGGCCAGGAAATAGCGGAAGCGGGCGCTGTCGAGCACCCCGGCCATACCGACAACCTTGTTCTTCGGCAGACCGGAGAATTTCTGCAGGGCCCAGACCATCGCGTCGAGCGGGTTGGTGATGCAGATGACAAAGGCGTTCGGAGCGTGTTTGGCGATGCCGGAACCGACCTGTTCCATGACCTTCAGGTTGATTTCCAGAAGATCGTCGCGGCTCATTCCGGGCTTGCGCGGAACCCCGGCGGTCACGATGACAACGTCGGAGCCTTCAATGGCTTCGTAGCTGTTGGCACCGGCCAGCTTGGCGTCGAATCCATCCACCGGGGAAGACTCGGCAAGGTCCAGGGCCTTGCCCTGCGGAACACCTTCCGCAATGTCGAAGAGAACGACGTCCCCCAGTTCCTTCAAACCTGCCAGATGAGCGAGCGTGCCACCGATCTGACCTGAGCCGATCAAGGCAATTTTGTTCCGCGCCATATCGAAAGTTTCCCTTTACGTAAGATGGAACTTGATGCCATCCGCTGATGACTGCGGATGGCACTACTCCCTTTGCCGCCCCCGCGCAACCTCGCCAAAAGAATATTGCGAGCAAGGCGGCGAATTTTTTCATTTCTTCCCGCCTGCATACTTCCTGTATAGGGAATGCAGACCTAGGCGTGTATATCCTTTTTCTCTCCCGCGAGATATGCCTCCGACCGCATTTCGATCAGCCGCGAACTCGTCCGGTCAAATTCAAAAGCTTCCGTACCGCTTTCAGCGACATAGAGATCCGGCGGCTCGGCCGCGGCCGAGATCACAAGTTTGATGCCGTTGTCGTAAAGCGCATCGATCAGCGTGATGAAGCGTTTGGCCTCATTGCGCCGCGCCTTTGACATGACGGGCACGTTATCCAGGAAGACCGTGCTATAGGCGCTCGCAATGCGCAGATAGTCGGACGCGCCCAGCGGTTTGGCGCACAGATCCTCAAAGGAGAACCGGGCGGCGCCGGAGGCCACCTGGGGCACCGGGATCTTGCGGCCCTTGTTTTCCAGTTCATCCGCATGGGGTTTCATGCCATGGGTGAGCCGGTCCCAGATCCGGTTCATCTCAGTGTCGGCTTGCCCGCCAAGCGGAGTGACATAGACCGGGGCGCCAGCCAACTTTTCCAGCCGGTAATCCGTGGGCGAGTCGAGATGCAGCACTTCCACCTTGGACTGGAGCATGCCGATGAAGGGAAGGAACAATTGCCGGTTCAAGCCATCCCTATAGAGATTGACCGGCTCGACATTTGAGGTTGCCACCACAATCACACCGCGCTCAAAGAGCTGGGTGAAGAGACGACCCAGGATCATCGCATCAGCGATGTCGGTCACGGCGAATTCGTCAAAAAGGAGCAGCCGGGTTTCCTCGGCCAGCTTGCTGGCGACCGGCGGAATCGGATCATCTCCCTTCACCTCTCCGCGCTTGTGCGCCTGGCGGTGCGCATGAATGCGCTCATGCACATCGCTCATGAATTCATGAAAGTGCACCCGGCGTTTGCGGCGAATGACCGTGACCTCATAGAAAAGGTCCATCAGCATCGTCTTGCCGCGCCCGACACCGCCCCACATATAGAGCCCCTGCACCGCCGCCCAGAGCTGATTCTTCTTTTTGGCAAACAGCCAGCCGAGCGAACTTTTCTTTGAAGCAAGCCGGGTTTCGGCAAGGCGGGTATTGAGAAGATCCAGGCGCCGGACGGCTTCCCGCTGGACAGGGTCTTCACTGATCTGGCCAGACGCGATCAGGGCATCGTAGCGGGCGCTGAGTGCGCGGCTGACCGGCAGTTCCATCTTCAAGGGTGCTGCTCCCTCCAGGAGGTGTCGTCAACAGTCCGGACTGGACGGGCGCTGGAACACCGGCCGCCGCTGCCGTGTCTTCTGACAAGTTCTCGCCCGGCGGAATAAGGTCAAAACGTCGCAGATGCAAGTCACGATCTGCGCCGGAGGCGTTCCAGAATCTCAAGAAGTCACATTTCAACCGATTGAAGGTGCAGGCAAAACCCGTCACGGCCCGGCCGGGTCCTTAAGGACTATGAACCGGCGGGTGCCGGCTGCCGCAAAAAATTGCCCGCATCCGGTCAACCGGACACGGGCAAGCGCACAGGGAGGGGACTGTGCTTGAGGAGATACTTATTTCAGGATCAGGACAGACTTCCGTCCGGCCTGCAGTTCCTGCAGATAGAGAAGCTGGGCGACCAGATGACATTCTTTGGGATCGTCCAGGTCGGCCTTGCGGCCACGGCCATCGGTGAGCAGCCAGGCATTGCCACCTTTCACCGTGTCGCATTCGATCGGGGCACTCAGGTCAAAGCCGGACTTTTCCACGATCTCGACTCCGGTCTGATAACCGTCTTCAGAATCATGTCCGTTCATCTTGAGCCGTAAGGCGCGATAGGCCTTCTGGATCGACGGGCTCGCCACAATCGTGGTGATCACGTCATCGCCATCCATGGCGGCAAAGCGCACCACACCGCCCTGCTTCGGGATCGATCCATTTGAACAGGGGGTCTCCTGCAGGCTGCCGAGCGTTGTCCACTCAGAGCGCAGGGTCACGGTTGCCGGCTGGCGCAGGGCCGCCATTTCCTTCACCAGTCGTTTTTCTGCCGCCCGCTTGGGGGTCTTGAGTGTTTTCTCGCCATTTGAGGATTTGGCAACGGCAACCGTTCCGCCAATCCTCAAGCGTCTAAAAACGATTACATCACGCATCAAATCAGTGCGCTCGACACGCCAGCCAGCATCCAGCCAGGCATTTTGATGAACGAGACTTCCGCCAGAATTGGCCCACCAGGTCCTGTGTTCCCGCGCACTTTTGGGCAGGTTTGTTCCCAGGATGTTTTCGACCTCATCGAGCTTCGCGGCCCAAACAACATCTTCAAGACGGGCCAGGTGTTCACGTAGGGGTTCGTATTTTGACATTGCACAGCCTTTCCGATTGCCATGCAATTATACACTTATAACGAGCAGTGTCCAGAAAAAATACCTAGGGTTATTAACGGTAAAGGGAAATGGGAGCCCCTGCCGAGGTTTGGCCGTTAAATTTTCCGGGCTCGCTGGAATAAAGTTGGGCGGCAATCACGCCGGATCCGTCTTTCAAAATCACCTGATTGCCATTGAGGTCCCATGCGGAGATCCCGGACAGGGCGGGGGTAACACAACCTCTGGTATTAGCGCGGTAACCGCCTTCCCAGGTCGTCAGTGTCATGAACGCCATGCAATTGTCCCCGGAAGAGGCCAGTTTCCAGCCCCCCAGAAGATCTGTCCGGCCCACCTGCTGCGCGTTGGCGGGCGCTGCCACCGGATTGCTGGCAAGGTCCGTGCTACCGCCAAGGGTCGTTCCGACCGGCGGTGCGCCGTTAGGGTCAAGCGGGCCAAGAGCGCCTGTACCGACGGGCGTCGTCGGGGTTGCCGGCAGGGGCGCGGCATAGTTCGGGCCACCGGAGGTCCTCTGGCATCCGGCCGCCAGAATGGCCAAGCCCATTACCAAAACCAGTTTTCCCGTAAGCGTCATGACGAATCAGTTCCTTATCCTCGACCCTTTCTGTTCGCCTCTCTTAGCCCAGAATGCGGCGAAAATCCAAAATAGTGCATAATTCTGTTCCTGTGGGGGCGCTAGGCGACATTCCACAGGACCCCCCGCCCCACCGCATTTTCCGGTTCGATCAGATCATCAATGGCCGAGCGGATTCGCTCAAATGCGCCAAGACACGCGCCAAAGCCCGCCATCCCGGAGGCGACCGGATCCATCTGCCACCAATGGCTCGATGTAGTGGCTTTCCAATGTGCGGGCAGCGGTACGGGAGCCATGTTGCTCAGATAGACAACCCGGTCCGGGACAATGGCATGCGGCATCAGGAACACGTCCACCGGCTTGGGGGCCAGGCCGTGCGATTCGATGCCCTGAGCCGACAACAGCCGTTTCACATGGCGGTTCAAACCGTCTGCCGGCGCGGTTCCTGCGGAGAACGCGCGCATCAGGCCCCGGCCCTTCGCATTCAGATAAGCCTCGGCCAAAGGTCCCAGCAAGGCATTGTCCGGGCACAGAAAGAGAAGGGTTGTCTTTGTCACGGGCTGTCCTCGAATCCATAAGCGCAGCCTCCTGCGGCGCCAGCGGCTTCCGCTTAACGGCAGCACAGGAAAATTTTGTGACACTTACCGCTTATCCCCACTTTCCAAGATTGCCGTGTTTCCGCCGCACACGCGGCATGCAGCCGGCACCACTTTGTTCCGGCGGCCGGGTTTTTCCGACATTCGCGGACAGAGTGTCTTATGTGTGAACAAGACCTCGCATAAAAGGATCTGACCATGCCCATTGCCTTCTGGTGTATCCTCGCCGCCGCCATCCTGCCCATCCTGTCCGTGTTTCCGGCCAAGCTGAGCAAGGAATACGACAATGCCAGACCGCGCGATCCGGACTATTGGCGCGAGGGCTTCCGGGCCCGGGCCCAGGCCGCCCAGGCCAATGGCTTCGAAGCCTTCCCATTTTTCGCTATCTCGGTTTTTGTCGCCATGAGCCAGGGGGCCTCGCTCGACTGGGTCGACCGGCTGGCCGTGCTCTTCATTCTCCTGCGGCTGATATACGTGTTTTGCTATTGGGCAGACAGAGCAACACCGCGCTCCGTGGCCTGGGCAGCCTCCTTCATCACACTCATGGCACTTTTTACGAGTTCTCTTTGGACCTGACCCCTCTTCGGGAAGTGCAAAATTATTGAGCAAGCATTTGCACCGCGCGGCCGATTTCGTTAACGATGCAAGTGTGTAGTACGGGTTCCCCATGGGCAGAGGTGAAGTGTGCGGACCACAAACCAGACGACAAACACTTTGCCGGCGAACCGACAAGCCGCATTGCAGCGACAGCTTGCAGATCAGCATATTGTCGATGTTCTGATTGCCGAACGGGGCAAACTGGTCATGGCCAGCCCCTGGTGGCCACTGATCAAGCCGTTTGCCTACAAGATCCTGCGCTACGGCTCCGCCGTGGACATGGCCGATACGATTTCCCACATGGACGCGGTCGATGTGTTTGCCCATCTGAGCAAGCTTCTGACCCTGAACGTTACAACGCTCGGCCTGGAGCGCGTTCCCAAGGACGGGCCGGTGGTGCTGGTCTCAAATCACCCCACCGGAATTGCCGACGGCATTGTGCTTTATGACGCAATCAAGTCCCGGCGCACGGATCTGGCGATCTTTGCCAACCGGGATGCGATCCGCATCAATCCACGTCTTGCGGAGATGATCATTCCCGTCGAATGGCGCGCCGATTTCAAAAGCCGCGAAAAATCCAAGGAAACGATCAAGCTGGCCAACTCGGCCTTCACCCAGGAGCGGGTCGTCGTGCTGTTTCCCTCCGGGCGCCTGGCCTACTGGCACCAGGGCAAGCTGACCGAACGGCCCTGGATGACGTCGGCCCTGGCCCTGGCGCGCAAAAACAAGGCCCCAATCATCCCCATGCATATGGGCGGCCGGAACTCCGGCCTTTTCTATTTTCTCGCGCGGGTGTCCACCGAATTGCGCGACATGACCGTATTCAACGAGTTGCTCAACAAAAAAGAAGCCCGGTTCAACGTTCATTTCGGCAAACCGATCCGTCCGGAGCGCCTGTCTGGAGATCTTGGAGAGCTGACCGAACAGATGCGGGTGCACTGCGCCGAAACGCTTGCTGAAGATCCAGACGCCGAGTTCTGACCCCTCCGCTGCCCCCATCCAGGCTTTGACTTTGCCGTGTCAAAATCATCCACAGGGCAGTTTGCCCTTGGCGGGCGAATAAGACATTGTGCGGTAGTTTTAGGGAAACAGCCGCCACATGTCAGTCTCACCCGCGCTCGCTGCGGATGCCCCCATTTCAGCTCCGCCTTCAGACGCTCCGGCATCTGAAGCTCCGTCAGTCCGTCCGGAACCCAGGCCCCTTGCCGTTCTGCAGACCGTTTTCGGTTACAGTGCCTTCCGCGGCAAACAGCAGGAAGTGATCGACACGCTGATTGAGGGCGGTGACGCGGTGGTGCTGTTTCCGACCGGGGCTGGCAAGTCGCTGTGCTATCAGATCCCGGCACTGTGCCGGCTTGGGGTCGGCATTGTGGTCTCGCCGCTCATCGCGCTCATGAAGGACCAGGTCGGTGCGCTGTCGGCCGCAGGGGTCCGGGCTGCGGCTCTCAACTCCACCCTGTCCCAGGAGGCGCAGGCCGATTTGCGCACCCAGCTGCGCGCCGGTGAGATTGATCTGCTTTATGTCACACCGGAACGGCTCGCCAATGAGAGCTTCCGCAAATTTCTCGACACGCTGCAGATTGCTCTGTTTGCAATTGATGAAGCCCATTGTGTCAGCCAGTGGGGCCATGATTTCCGGCCCGAATACATGTCCCTGTCCTGTCTCGCCGAGCGCTATCCAGGCGTGCCAAGGGTTGCCCTCACCGCAACGGCGGACCCGCACACGCAAAAGGACATCTTGAGCCGCCTGCAGCTGGAAGAGGCGACCGTTTTTGCAACCAGTTTCGACCGGCCCAACATCCGCTACGAAATTGTCG
This sequence comes from Roseibium sp. AWQ4_290, assembly GCF_056160985.1. Classification (NCBI taxonomy): domain Bacteria; kingdom Pseudomonadati; phylum Pseudomonadota; class Alphaproteobacteria; order Hyphomicrobiales; family Stappiaceae; genus Roseibium; species Roseibium sp. AWQ4_290. Next base: position 51,989 of record NZ_JBSWYG010000003.1, on the reverse strand, counting down.
AGCGCACGAACCAGCGCCAGCAGCTGCTGGACTTCCTGACCAAGCACAAGGGTGAAAGCGGCATCGTCTATTGCCTGTCGCGGGCAAAGGTTGAAGACATCGCCGAATGGCTGAGCGCCAAGGGTATCCGGGCCCTGCCCTATCATGCGGGTCTTCCGGCCGAGCAACGGGCCGCCAACCAGGATGCGTTTCTTCTGGAAGAGGGCCTGTGCCTTGTGGCCACGGTCGCCTTCGGCATGGGGATCGACAAGCCCGATGTGCGCTATGTGGCCCATCTGGACCTGCCCTCCTCCGTGGAGGCTTATTATCAGGAGACCGGGCGTGCCGGGCGCGACGGGGCGCCGTCGGAAGCGTTCATGGCCTATGGCATGGCCGATCTGGTGCAGCGGCGGCGCATGATTGCCGAAAGCGATGCGCCGGACGAGATCAAGCGCGCGGAAAATGCCAAGCTGAACGCCCTGCTCGGCATTTGCGAGACTGCCGGATGCCGCCGCCAGGCCCTCCTGGCCCATTTTGGCGAGACCTATCCGCAGCCTTGCGGCAATTGCGACACCTGCCTGTCCCCTGTGGAAACCTGGGACGGTACGGAAGCAGCGCAGAAATTCATGTCCGCAGTCTACAGAACCGGTCAGCGCTTCGGCACCGGCCATGTGGTAGATGTACTGCTTGGCAAGACCAACGAAAAGGTGGCCCGGTTTGGCCATGACGGCCTTTCGGTCTTCGGTATTGGCCAGGACCAGAGCCAGAAGACCTGGCAATCCATTGCCCGCCAGCTTGTGGCCGCCGGATTTCTGGATGTGGATCATGCCCAGTTCGGCGCGCTTGTGTTAACGGAAAAGGCCCGGCCGGTGCTGCGCGGAGATGACTCCATTGCCCTGCGCAAGGACCGCAACGCGGCCGGGCTGAAACAGACCCGGTCCTCCAGGGCCGGGTCCGTTGCCGACGAGCTGGACGAGGAAGATAAGCTCCTGTTCCAGCGCCTGCGCCGGCTCAGAACCCAGATCGCCCGGGACCAGAACGTGCCGCCTTACGTGGTCTTTCCCGATGCGACCCTTGCCGGCATTGCCTCTGCGCGCCCGGTGACCGCTGACGCGCTTCTGGCCGTCTCCGGCGTCGGCCAGTCCAAGCTGGAAAAATACGGCGAGACTTTTATCGATCTGGTCGAGGCTTTCGAAGCCGGGGTTTAGAGCATCTGGCGATAAGTCTGCGCATACGAAAAGGCGGCCCATGTGGCCGCTTTTTTTATTGCATCAGGACCCAGCCCTGGGCAGGCCCTGATAGGCTTGCGCACCCCAGACCGCCTTGACCCTGGCGTCCCGGCCGCACGCCTTGCGGTAGCCCTTATAGGCCTTTGCCCGGGTCACATAGCCAAAGCGGGTTAAGGTGCGCGCGCTGCTTTTATAATATCCTTGGTGATAGTCTTCGGCAGGCCAGAACACAGCTGCGTTTTCAACTGGCGTGACCACCTTGCCGCCGAGATCCTTGTCCGCCCTGGCCACTTCCGCTTTCGCCGCCTTCGTCTGGTTCGCATTCAACGGATAGATCGCGGTGGAATAGCTGAACCCCCGGTCGCAAAATTGCCCGCCCGCATCGGTCACATCCACCGTGCGCAGGAAAATGCGCACCAGGTCCTGATAGCTGATCCGGCTTTCATCAAAATCGACCCTGACCACTTCCCGGTGCCCGCCGCTTTCATAAGACTTGTAGGTGGGGCTTTGTGTGGTGCCTCCGGCATAGCCGGAGACCACATCCCGGACGCCCGGGATTTTTTCAAGGTCGGCCTCCACACACCAGAAACACCCGCCGGCAAAAACGGCCGTTTCCGCATGAGCAGCTTTGATCGGCGCCGCACTTGCAAGGACAGCAGCAACAAAAAGGGCGGGCAGGCGTAGCATGGGCGTCTCTCCAGACCGGTGGTTTCCCCTGTTTCCAGCTGTCACCGTGACACGGCCACGTCCTTGCTTTGGTATTTTCGCAATCGGCGGACGCCTAACCGGTCTAACAGACATGCCGGACCTGCTATAGACCTATCGCAGCCGCGCAAAGAGACAACTCAACTCGCCCTGCCCGCCCCACACAACAGCGTGAGATCCCCGTGACAGCCCCCAAACAACCAAGACCCTCCCCGCATGTAGTCCTGTGCGGGTCCATGTCAGTGCTCAAGGAGATGGAAGCTCTGGCCGCAACCCTGCGCGATCTGGGACTTCTCGCGACAACACCGGTCAAGGAAGAGGAGAGTCATGATTGGAACAAGCTGCCTCTTGAAGCGGCCGTCGCCCTCAAACGCCCCTTTCTGAGCGGCTATTTCGAGACCATCCGCACAGCCGATGCGGTTCTGATTGCCAATTATGCAAAACACGGCATTCCCGGCTATGTCGGCGCCAATGCTCTGATGGAAGCCGCCTGCGCCCACGCCCATGGCAAGCCGGTGTTCTTCCTCCAGGCCGTGGGCCCACAGCCCTGCCAGCTGGAAGCCCTGGCCGTTTCTGCAGGAATTCTGGACGGGGACCTTGCCCCGCTTGTCCGGGCTCTTATGCCGAGCCCGGACAAGCGGGGCAAGGTGGTCTAACCGGTTCGGCTGCCCGGCCCTGGCAGGGACTGACCGGCTCCGGTCCAGTCGATCTTCTGGGTCACGAACATGGTCACAGCCAGGGCGGCAAATCCGACCACCGAGCCGATGAGAAGCGCGTAGTCCTGTTCCCGCATCAAGGCAAAGAGGATACCGAACGTGCTGGCCAGGACAGCAAACAGGATCACGCCCGCCATCCGGCTCCTCAAGGATGTCCCCACATAGACGGCATTCAGAACCGTTGCGGCACCCGCTGCAATCAAATAGGCGGGGCCGTAGCCGATATGCTCGGCAAACGCGAGCAGCATCACGTAGAAAACGATCAGGGAAAAGCCGACCAGAGCGTATTGGATCCAGTGGAGCCGCCAGCCGGAGCGCAGCTCCAGAACAAACACGGCCAGAAAGGTCAGACTGATGAAGCCCACGGCATATTTCAGCGACCGGGCAATCGTCTGGTAGAAATTGACCGGCTCCACGAATTTCACGCCCAGCTGCTTATCCTGCAATGGCAGCTGGTCCGTTTGCACCACGTTCGCAATGCCCCGGGCAAGATAGGGAATGGTCCAGGTGGCCTCAAATCCCGTGTTGGAAATGGATCTTTGGTCCGGCAAAAAGGCCCCTGTGAAACCGGGATGCGGCCAGTTGGAAGTCAGCTTTACTTTGGTCGTCTGACCGGACGGGGCGAGAGAAAGGCTACTGGACCCGTTCAATTCCAAAGAGATCTCAAAAGCGAACCCCTTGCGCCACTCCCTGACGGAAACCGGTACACTGATCCCGGAGCTTATCCGACCGTCAGAACGGTGACGGGACACATTGCCTCTCAGCGCGGCAAGGCCCGGCTCGAAGGCGACTTTCTGCGATCCATTCAGAACCAGTGTCACGTCGCTCTTGAGCGCCCTGATGTCGCCAATGCCGGTTATCAGGAAAGCGTCAGCAGGATCAAACACAACTTTACCGTCCAGGTGTTCCGGCACGATCAAAGCGTCCTCGGGCTTCGCGAACCGGCCGTTCAGGCGCACAACACTGCGGTAGACGGGCAAGGAGTAGATGGACTTTCGCCGCTCTTCGGCTGTGACCTCGGCATGAATGTCAAGAGCCTTGGGAAAGAAGACCGCGTAGTGTTTGGAACTGCGTTCGCTTGAAACGCCCTCTGTGTTCGTGGTGACAAAGGTCTCCGTGTAAGGAACCACCAGATAGGGCCCGTTGACCGTCTGGGACGCGCCCCAGGATCTGGCAATGTCCCGGGCAACCTTCTTGGCCCGGTCCGCGCGTTCTTCTACCAGACCCCAGACAAACACACTCGGGATCAGCAGCCCGAGGGTCAAAAGCCCGATCAGGACAAATTTCACTGCGGGTGAAGCCATCCACTCCATCACGCTGGGTGACTGCGACCTTGAGGAAAAGCTGGAGGAAGAAACAGTCTCGGCCTTGCTCTTGCGGCCCGTATCGTCAGTCATGCGCACATCCCTTGCCGGAACCCCCCGGCAGAACACCGGAGCTCGTTCAACTCCGGCAACTTGCATGTGCAAAACGGAGACATTTGATCCCCTTTGCCTGAGTTTTCAGCAATGTTCTTGCAGAAATTATGCAGTCGAATCTCCAGTCGCAGTGGCCGCATTATTTTTCTTGGCGCTTTTGATGAACCGGGACTTGTTCTTGACCCTCTGCCAGTGTCAAAGTGACTGGCCCATCGGAATTTATATCAATGAATACATTTCCCGAAGTGTCTGTTCAGACCTTTCCTTCCTATGCGCGCCGTGCGGATTATTTACCGGCGCTGGTTGAGCGCCTGGACCTTGTCTTGAGCGACAGCCACAGGTTCCTGCTGGTCGCGCATCTGTTTGACGACACCATGCGCATGATCGATGCCCTGGACGGGATCATGGATTTCGATGCCATCGTGGGCGTGCCCTACTCTTCGGGCAGCGACGCGACACGGCTGAAATGGCAGGCCCGGTATGGCGACAGGGTTCAGTGTCCGAAAACGGAAACCGATTTCCGTACCGTGCTGGCCGAGGCTCTCCAGAAAAGCCTGAATGCCTGCCGCGACTCAGGACAGAAACTCGTGATCCAGGAGGTCGGCGGATATGTTGTCGAGCTCCTGCATGAGCGCTTTCAAAACCAGCTCCATCTTGTGGAAGGTGTCGTTGAAATCACCAAACAGGGGATCTGGCGTGCGGCGCAGCTGGATCTGAAGATCCCGGTCATGCACTGCGCGGACAGCGAACTGAAACGCCTGGAAGCCGCCCGCTGCGGCGAGACCATTGCCCGCTGTCTCGACGGCCTGATGCGCGACCTTGGCAACTCGCTGGCCGGGCGCCACGCAACCGTTTTCGGTGCTGGCTGGATCGGTTTCGGTGTGGCCAAGGCCCTGAGGCGGCTGGATGTCACAACGTCACTGGTTGACATTGACCCCCTGAAAGTGGCCGAGGCGCGCCTGTCCGGGTTTGACGCCAGCCTGTCGCCCGGAGCTCTGCTCGGGAAATCGGATCTGGTGGTGGGCGCGGCCGGGCGCCTGTCCGTCACCGAAGACATTCTGGCCCGGCTGCGCAATGGCTGCATGGTTGCAAGCGCCAGCTCGCGGCGGATTGAAATCGATGTCGACTATCTGGAAACAGCGCCGGCCTGCGACATTCACCCCTCCATCCGCGCCTTTCACTTTCCCGACCCACAGGCGGACCGGGACCGGCAGATCTGTCTGGTCAATGACGGCTATCCCGCGAATTTCATTCCAGGCTCAGGCAGCGTTGCCGACGAGATTGTCGAACTCATCCTCGGGGAGCTGATTGTCCTGATGGCGGATCTGACCACCTACAGCTACGAGCCAGGCATTCACCGGCTGGCCTCAGAAGGAGAAGCAACGTGCACACAATTGTGGATCGAGCAGAGGGACAGGATCTGATGGAGGCGTCCGAAAGCGTCACGGTTCATTCCGAATATCTGGTCAAGAAGCTCGCCAATGCGCAGCGCAACCTTTACGGAACGGTCAAATTCGACATTGTGTCCCGGCAGATCCGCAACTGGTCCAGGGATATCGGGCGCCGCCCGCGCATTCTCGACATCGGCTGCTCCACCTCCATTTCGAAGGAATATCTGGCCGACACGGGGTTGGACTTCGACTATTGCGGCGCCGACTATGAAGCCGCGTTCCAGCCGGATGTTGTTCTGGATGCCACCCGGCTCTCAGAACACCGGGACGAGCTGCCCTGGCAGCCAGATGTCATTGCCCTGCTGGATGTTCTGGAACACCTGCCCGGCAAGGCCGCTGCCATTGAATCGGTCATGCGCCAATGCGCGGAGGTCGTGGCCCCCGGCGGCCTGATCCTGGCCGTGGTCCCGCAGCTCTACCGGCTCGACCGGCTCAAGCTGAAACATCTCCACTATCCCGAACACCAGGTGCGCATGACCCTGGGTGAATGGTCGGACATTATCGGCCGGGCGGTGACCATCGAAGCCGTACATGGCATCGGCTATCTCTCCTGCCTGCCCTATCTGCCCATGCTCAGCCCCTGGTACGAGGAGACCAACCGGCACGGGAAGCTGTTTCACCATCTGCGCGGCAAAACATTCGAGTGGGGACCGTTAAAGCCCCTTGAAATCGGCCTCAGCCGCACCTTCGGCTCCTTGCCGGGCCTCCGTGGCTGGTGCAACAGTTCCTTGCTGGTCTGCCGGGCAAAGGGATGAGATCAGGCCTCCCGCGGGTCTTTCAGGCAAGACTGTGCGAAGGGCATGGGCTCAAACATTGAGACCTTTTGTGAAAAGCTGTCCTTCCGGGTCCCATGCATGCGCTTTTAAAGCGTTGCGCCCCGGAGAAGCTTCTCCGGCGGTCCTTCCGGACGGCGCAATGCGGAGATCCGGAACCAGGGAGCCCCGGCCCTTCCTACCCGTTGATCGTCGGATCGTAGGGCGTGTCCGGATCGTCATCGCCGGTCAGGAATTCCTTCCAGCTGCCAAAGCCGCAGGCAAGCGCTGCGAATTCCGCCCAGTGGCCCGCACCATCGGCACCGTTGATATGGGCGAATTCGTGAACGAGCGTGGCAAGCAACTGCTGCCGGCTGCTGACAAGGGCCAGCGCCGTCACGCCGATGGCGTTATGCGCCTCCCAGGATTCGCCGTAGTTGAACGGGCAAGGCTCCACAAGGCTGACCCAGATACTTGAATCGCCCAGAAGGCTGGTCAGGCTCCGCCCCTTCGGCAGGGAGCGGAAATAGGCATTGCAGACCGGTCTTTCGCGCGCCAGCTTGATCAGTTTCCAGCGGCACTGCCTGAGTTTCGCATAGTCGCTGCCGCTAACGGATTTCAGCCGCGTCAGCGCTGCGGGTTTGGTCTTCCAGTCTCCGATATTGATCTGAAAATTCACGTCCAAATTCCTTAAAGGGCACGCCGGCGGCCTGCTCAAAAAGCCCGCAAGCGCGGTTGCAAAACCCACGAAACGACGAAGGGACCCTGCCGGAAACAGCTTTTAAGTCCAGTGACCTTGATCACGAAATGCGGGAATTGGAAACACAGCCCCGAAGGTGGGGCGCTAAAACTCCACGAGTTACGAATACGACTGATGTCAGCTCGAACCAAGCCTTGGATAATTTCTATGATCGCAAGTTGATTTGATATTGAGCGTTTTTCTTGATTATTTCGTTCTCTGACTTCGTCAGCAATTTTAGCTTTTGCCTCGACGATTCAGTATCAATATCACCCAGGGCCCAGATACACTTTACAGCAAGGGCAAATGCATCGTCGCCCGCAAGATATTCAAATTTCCTTTGGGCAGTATCGAACAACACGTCGACGCTGCTAGGGTCTCTAAAATCTTGTAATAACGAGGCAATATCTTCATGAGAAATGTGCCAATCTTCGGAAAGTAATCTATTCAAAATCGGTACGCATTTGCTGTCGAATCCAAAAAATCTAAAGCCAATACCTAGGGAATATTCCAAAACCTCGTCGTCTTTGTCCATTGATGCTAGTTTTAGGATTTTTGACATAGCATGTTCGTCGTTTCGTACGTCCATCGAAAAGCGTTCAAGGAATTCATCCAAAGAAATCTCATTCTGATCGAGTTTTATAATCAGTTGTTGATCAGCTTTCCGCATTTAAGGCCTCATTCGACTCATACCAACCTCAATAGATAGGAACCGATCTGACCGTGTTTGGGGACTGTTCGGCAAGGAGCCGGTTGCAGGGCGATATGGTTTATCGTTCAAAACCTGGGACGCAGCTGAACAGTCCTCAAACACGGCCTCGGTGGCCTGCTCCGGCCCGCCGGACTGCGTTGCGCCGCTTGAACGGCCAACCAGGCCATCCTGCGCAACGCGCCTTGCCGGCCAATCCGGACCAGCGCCATCAGATGGGTTTCTATCTGTTGAGGTTGGTATAAGGTGCGAGTAAACATCTTCGGGACAAATTGAATGCAACATGTTTTTCAGAGTGATTTTAAAACAATGACCACAAAACCAAAACGCCAGATCAGAGCCACATTTGACCAGAAAATTGTTCGTGTCTACCAAGCTTATTCGGACGAGATTGCTGAGTCAGCAATAGAAAACCAGAAATTTGAATCTCCACCATTTAAGATGACGCGAATGACTTGGATTAAGCCGTCGTTTTTGTGGATGATGTATAGATCCAATTGGGCAACTAAAGACCTAAATCAAAAACGAATTTTGGCGATCGATATTACGCATGAAGGCTTTCAATGGGCTTTGACCAACAGTTGCCTCAGTAGCCATTCGAGGGAGCTAGAGCTAACTAAAGAAGAGTGGTGTCAACAAAAGAACAATTCTCAAGTACGAATACAATGGGATCCGGAACGCGATATTCATTTGAAGAAACTAGAGTACAGAACCATCCAGGTTGGACTTTCTGGCGACGCAGTGAAACGTTACACCAACGATTGGATAGTGAGGATAGTTGATCAAACCGCACTTGCACGCAAAATCAAAGAGCTGCTTGAATTAAATAAAAATAATAAAGCAATTAGTCTATTGCCTGCGGAGGCTCCATATCCCTTAAATTCTACATTAGCTCAAAAAATTAACATTTCAAACCATGAGTATGTCTAAGTAGAAAAATTGATACCCGACTCGATCAACGCTCTACGAGTTACGAATACAACTGAAGTCAGCTCGAACCAAGCCTTGGATAATTTCTATGATCGCAATTTGATTTGATATTGAGCGTTTTTCTTGATTATTTCGTTCTCTGACTTCGTCAGCAATTTTAGCTTTTGCCTAGACGATTCAGTATCAATATCACCCAGAGCCCAAATACACTTTACAGCAAGGGCAAATGCATCGTCGCCCGCAAGATATTCAAATTTCCTTTGGGCTGTATCGAACAACACGTCGACGCTGCTAGGGTCTCTAAAATCTTGTAATAACTCCGTAATGTCTTCATGAGAAATATGCCAATCTTCGGAAAGTAATTTATTCAAAATCGGCACGCATTTGCTGTCGAATTCAAAAAATCTAAAGCCAATACCTAGGGAATATTCCAAAGCCTCCGCGTCTTTGTCCATTGAGGCTAGTTTTAGGATTTTTGACATAGCATGTTCGTCGTTTCGTACGTCCATCGAAAAGCGTTCAAGGAATTCATCCAAAGAAATCTCATTATGAATGACGTTTATCATCAGTTGTATATCAGCTTTCCGCATTTAAGGCCTCATTCGACTCATACCAACCTCACTAGATAGGAACCGATCTGACGGTGTTTGGGGACTGTTCGTCAAGGAGCAGGTTGCAGGGCGATATGGTTTATCGTTCAAAACCTGGGACGCAGCTGAACAGTCCTCAAACACGGCCTCGGTGGCCTGCTCCGGCCCGCCGGACTGCGTTGCGCCGCTTGAACGGCCAACCAGGCCGTCCTGCGCAACGCGCCTTGACGGCCAATCCGGACCAGCGCCATCAGATGGGTTTCTATCTAGTGAGGTTGGTATAAATCGTGATTTCTTCATATCGTTCTCCACGCTAATCAAAGGCTGGAGCAGTCCAATTTTCAACCCGTTGGTTTTTGGGGATGATTACCCCCCAATCTCGGAGCAAGCATAAGCCTAATTAAATGCGAATCTATAGCGTCTCGCGAAACAACAAGATTCGATCACCCAGAACTCCCTTGCCTATTTCTGAAAATTCAAGAAAAGCGCTTCGATTTCACGGACAGCTTCTTCAACCTGCTCTCGTTCAGAGGTTGTTAACGTCCGACCATTTTCAATCAAACTTGAATTTATTTGCTCCAAATTGAACGCAATAGGGAAAACGTTTTCTGCCCAAAACTCATCGTCCAATCTACGCGCGATGCCTTCAATCTGAACTATGAGCGCATTGAGACCCATTTTCCCTAGACGGAAACTCTCAAATTGAGTCGAAGCCAATTTTTTTTGACGTGCTACAAATTCATCCATTCTGCGCCTACTACTTTGTGTAAACGGTAACTACTTTACCTGTGTCATTGGTCACGGCCTTGACCTGCCACGGGACTTTTCCTCCACTATCGATTAGAGTCCGACCCAATTTGAGGACGGACAATGAAGCGAACAAGATTCACGGACGAGCAGATCATCGGCATCCTTGCCGAGCATGATGCGGGCGCAAAGTGCGCGGATCTGTGCCGCAAACACGGCATGTCTGAAGGCACCTTCTACAACTGGAAAGCCAAGTTTGGCGGTATGACAGTGTCATGAGCCAAACGGCTGAAGGCGCTCGAAGATGAGAACGCGAAGCTGAAGAAGCTTCTGGCCGAGCAAATGCTGGATCTGGCTGCCATGAAGGAGCTGGTTTCAAAAAAGTGGTGACGCCTGCCGTGAAGCGCGAGGCGGTCGCGCACCTGGGGTCCCTGCTCGGGCTCTCGGAACGGCGGGCGTGCCGGATTGCCGGGGCGGATCGTAAAATGGTCCGCTACGAGGCGCAGCGTGCACCAGACACGGCGCTGCGTGGCCGCCTGCACGAACTGGCCAATGAACGACGGCGCTTTGGCTATCGGCGCCTGTTCGTTCTATTGCGGCGCGAAGGGGAGCCGTCCGGCATCAACCGGATCTATCGGCTCTACCGGGAAGAAGGCCTGATCGTGCGCAAGCGAAAGGCCCGACGCAAGGCAGTTGGGACGCGGGCGCCAATTCTGGTCGAGGCGCGACCCAATGCACGCTGGTCACTGGATTTCGTTCATGACCAGTTGGCTAATGGTCAACGTTTCCGGGTGCTCAATGTGGTCGACGACGTCACCCGCGAATGCCTTGCTGCGATCCCGGACACCTCGATCTCAGGGCGGCGCGTGGCGCGTGAACTCACCGCCTTGATCGAACGCAGCGGAAAGCCAGGAATGGTTGTCTCGGACATTGGAACGGAACTGACTTCGAACGCCATCTTGCGGTGGTGTTCGGAGCACCGGATCGAGTGGCACTACATCGCGCCGGGCAAACCGATGCAGAATGGCGTCGTCGAGAGTTTCAACGGTCGCATGCGTGACGAACTGCTCAACGAGACCATGTTCCGCAACCTGGCTCATGCGCGGGTCGTGATCACTGCCTGGATTGCCGACTACAACACCAAACGCCCACACTCGGCGTTGGACTATCAGACCCCCACCGAATACGCCCAGACCCTGACCGCCGCAATCGCCCGACCCGCTACGCGATCTGAAAGCTCCGCGCGACGGGCGATTGCTCAACCTGCGCCGAATGGCGTAAACACCAATAGGGCTCAAGTCGCAGCTGGATGAAAGTTCAGTGGCAGGTCAGAACGCCCATGGAAACCCTGGTCGATGGAAAACAGGTTTGGATCGAAAAGAAAATAGACCGAACCTGATCTGACAAACACAGCCTCAAAGGCGGTACCTGTCAGATCAAGTCTCAACTTCTACAAATGAACTCAAGCATTTGAGGACGGACTGCCTCAAAATCCGAAGAGACGAGACATAGTTTTCCACAATCAAAGCCTAACTTACCCCTCACGTCGAAGGCGAACTGCCGACTGAATACTGAGTTTTCAGAAAATTAAGTAAACGTATTAATTGATATCTTTAAACGTTATTGGAAATTGCCTCCTAATTCTATTAGGTATTATTTCAAATTTTATTAAATTATATTGATTAACGAGTGTATTTCCAGGTATTTTCTCGCCACTAGCCTGCTGAATCAGGCAAAGATTATATAAGTTAAAGTATTTTTTCTTTTGTCCTGTATTTGGAAGGTCCGCAATTTGTGCATTTGTATGACGTAGTTCCTTAAGGGCCTCTTTTTTTCTCTTGAGTCCAATTAAGGCTTCAGCTCTCATGAGACTAACGTCAATCGAAAATGCTCCAGGATTGAAAGTGTCTAGCGTGTTGAGCGCTTCTGAATATAAGCCTTCATCAAGGAGCTCTTCAGCTTGCGCAAGCTTACGAAAAATGTAATTTGCTTTCAATGACTTAACGCACTTTTCGATGATTTTTCTAATCACCAGCTACCTCCACCATTACCAATATCGTCAACCATATCCTCCATCCAATCGCGAATCCATTTTCCGGGGCCACTACGGATTTTTCCCCTTCGCTCTTGCTCTTGTTTTGCCCCTCGACCAGCAGATAGAACCTTCCTTTCTTTGTCTTTTACATCCTCAGTGCCGGAATCGGTTCCGTCGAGTGGGTCCGTTCGGGCACCTCGGTTTCCGCCTCCAAACCAGCCGCCGGAGTACCCCCGGCTCCCTGGACCGATCCGGCCTCCGGGGTTGTTGAGGGCATAGGCATACCGGTTGGTACCAACACCACTTGACTTCGGGTGGTACCAGTCCGGCGAGATGAAGCGCGCCAGGACGGGATCATAGTAGCGGGCGTTGAGATAGGTCAGTCCGGTCTCCGGATCGTCCCACTCCCCGATCCAGCCCTTGCTTTCCCGGGGAAGGCCAATCGATGTTGCCTGTGCATCAGAACGCTTTCGAAGGCAAGTCACTGGACGCCGACACAAAAAAGGCCGCCCCGAGAGGCGGCCTTTCGAATAAGGCATGGCGACAGGCGTTATACGCGCCGTTCGACCATCATCTTTTTGATCTCGGCAATCGCCTTGGCCGGGTTCAGCCCTTTCGGGCAGGCCTGGGAGCAGTTCATGATGGTGTGGCAGCGGTAGAGCCGGAACGGGTCTTCCAGATTGTCCAGCCGCTCACCCGTGGCCTCATCACGGCTGTCGATCAGCCAGCGGTAGGCCTGCAGCAGAATGGCCGGGCCGAGATAGCGGTCGCCATTCCACCAGTAGCTCGGGCAGGAGGTCGAGCAGCAGGCACACAGGATACACTCATAAAGCCCGTCCAGCTTGACCCGGTCCTCATGGGACTGGAGCCATTCCTTTTCCGGTGCGGGCGAAACCGTCTTCAGCCAGGGCTCGATGGAGCGGTGCTGGGCGTAGAAGCGGGTCAGATCCGGCACCAGATCCTTGACCACGGCCATATGCGGCAGGGGATAGATCTTGACGACATCGCCAGAGATCTCGTCCATGCCCTTGGTGCAGGCCAGGGTATTGGTGCCGTCAATGTTCATGGCACAGGACCCGCAGATGCCTTCCCGGCAGGACCGGCGGAAGGTCAGGGTCGGATCGATCTTGTTCTTGATATAGATCAGGCCGTCCAGAACCATGGGGCCGCAATCATCGGCATCGATGAAATAGGTGTCGACCCGCGGGTTGCGGCCGTCATCCGGGTTCCAGCGGTAGATCCGGTATTCACGCAGGTTGGCCGCCCCTTCCGGCTTGTCCCAAACCTTGCCTTCCGTCACCGTGGAGTTCCGGGGAAGCGTCAGCTGAACCATCTCGTTACTGCTCCGCGTTGGGTCCCTGTCTTGCGCCACCTGGTGGCAACAGGGCCTGTCGGTTTCCGCTCAGGCTGTGAGTTCGAAAACCATGTTGTCATTTGTCCGGCCGGTCACTTCATAGCCGCGTCTTGCCAGTTCAGGCAGGCAATCCTCGGACCAGTAGGGCCGGCAATTTGTTTCCAGAAGGATCACGCGGGGCCATGCGCCTGCATCCGCGTGCCTGAGGAAGGGCAGCACCACCCGATCCTCAAATCCTTCCACATCCACTTTCAGAACATCAATTCTGGGAAGGTTGTACTCATCGGCAATTGCGGTCAAAGGCCGCATCTTGACATAGGCCGGCGACCAGTCGCCCGCCCATTCGCCGGTTGTCAGATCCTTGACGAAGGTCGCAAAGCCGCAATTGCTCGGCTCCAGCCACAGGGGCAAAGTGTCATCCTTCGGCCCGACCGCGGAATTTTCCACCCGCACGGTTTCAAATCCATTGGCCGCAATGTTGAAGCTCAGCTTTTCCGCCGTTTGCGGGTTGGCCTCGATCGCCAGTACGGATGCACCGCGCCGGGCGGCGAAAATGGCGTAGGAGCCGATATTCGCCCCCACATCCACAAACACTGTGCCGTCTTTCAGATGTGGCTCCAGAAGCGCGTGTTCGGCCCGTTCGGGCAGGCGCCCCTTGGCGAGGATCTTGCGGTCATCGTAATTCTCGCCCGGATAGATGCGGAATTTCAGACCATCGGCTTCCATGTCGTAAGGGCCCTTGAAGACCCGCGCCACAAAGGACCGGATCCGCTTGCGCAGGCCCTTGGACAGGTCGTGACGATCCGCAAGACGCCAGGCAGCACGGACCAGCCGTTCGGCCGGATACGTGCCGAACGGACTGCGTATGTCCAGATGTGCTGCCATCTCCCTCACCAGATCCGCCCCTTAGTAGACGCGCGCCTTCGGCGCGATCTTTTTCGGGTCGATGCCACCTTCCTCGAACGTGGTCAGCGGATCGAGCACCACAGGGCGGTAGTCGAGCTTGACGTCACCGGCTTCGTTGACCCAGGCCAGCGTGTGCTTGCGCCAGTTCTCGTCGTCCCGACCCGAAAACGGGCCGTCCTTGTAGTCCTCACGGGCATGGGCGCCACGGCTTTCCTTGCGCGCTTCGGCGCCATAGACCGTGGTGATCGCGTTGGCCATCAGGTTTTCCAGTTCCAGCGTTTCCACCAGATCGGAATTCCAGATCAGCGAGCGGTCGGAGACTTTCAGATCCTTCAGGTCGCCCCAGATGCCAGACAGGCGTTTGCAGCCCGCTTCCAGGCTTTCCTGAGTGCGGAAGACGGCCGCGTCTTCCTGCATGGCACGCTGCATCTTGTCGCGCAGATCCGCTGTCGGCACGCTGCCATCCGCATGGCGCAGGGTGTCGAACCGGTCCATGATCTTCTCGCAGGACGCTTCGCTCGGGGCCGGGGTGGCTTCTTTGGGATCCACCACTTCGCCCGCCTTGATCGCGGCGGCCCGGCCGAACACGACCAGATCGATCAGCGAGTTGGAGCCGAGACGGTTGGCGCCGTGAACGGAGGCGCAGCCGGCCTCGCCAACGGCCATCAGGCCGGGCTGGATCCGATCCGGATTGCTCGCGTCCGCGTTCAGCACTTCGCCCCAGTAGTTGGTCGGAATGCCGCCCATATTGTAGTGAACGGTCGGCAGGACCGGGATCGGGTCCTTGGTCACATCCACACCCGCAAAGATGCGCGCGCTTTCAGAAATGCCCGGCAGGCGCTCGGCCAGAAGGGCCGGATCGAGGTGGTCCAGATGCAGGAAGATATGGTCGCCATTCTTGCCGACGCCCCGGCCTTCGCGGATTTCCATGGTCATGCAGCGCGAGACCACGTCGCGGGAGGCAAGGTCCTTGGCCGAGGGTGCGTACCGCTCCATGAAGCGCTCGCCTTCGGAGTTGACAAGATAGCCGCCCTCTCCGCGCGCGCCTTCAGTGATCAGGCAGCCTGAGCCGTAAATGCCGGTCGGGTGGAACTGGACGAATTCCATGTCCTGCAGCGGCAGGCCCGCACGGGCCACCATGCCGCCGCCATCCCCGGTACAGGTATGGGCAGAGGTTGCCGAAAAATAGGCCCGTCCATAGCCGCCGGTGGCCAGCACCACCATCTTGGCTGCAAAGCGGTGGATGGTGCCGTCATCAAGGTTCCAGGCAATCACGCCCTGGCAGACACCATCTTCGGACATGATCAGGTCGAGGGCGAAATACTCGATATAGAATTCCGCATTGTGGCGCAGGGACTGGCCGTAGAGCGTGTGCAGGATGGCGTGGCCGGTCCGGTCCGCAGCCGCGCAGGTGCGCTGCACAGGGGGGCCTTCGCCGTAATTCTGCATGTGGCCGCCAAAGGGACGCTGGTAGATCTTGCCTTCTTCGGTCCGGGAGAACGGAACACCATAATGCTCCAGCTCATAGACGGCCTTTGGGGCTTCGCGGGCGAGATATTCCATCGCGTCCGTATCCCCCAGCCAGTCGGAGCCCTTGACCGTGTCATACATGTGCCATTCCCAGCAGTCCGGCGTCATGTTTTTCAACGACGCAGCGATACCGCCCTGGGCCGCCACCGTGTGGGAGCGGGTCGGGAAGACCTTGGTGATACAGGCCGTTCTGAGACCCTGCTCGGCCATGCCGAGCGTCGCGCGCAGGCCCGCACCGCCCGCACCGACAACGACCACGTCGTAGGTGTGGTCGATAAATTCATATGTCTTGGCCATACGGGTTAGCCTCCAAAGCCAATCTTGAGCACTGCGAAAATGCAGCCGAAGCCGATAAGGGCGCAGAAAAAGGTGTTCGCCATCAGCGTCAGAAACTTGATGCCCTCACCTTGGATATAATCCTCGATGATGACCTGCATGCCGAGTTTCATGTGATAGACGCCGGACAGGATCACCAGCAGCAGGATGATCGACACCAGCGGGTTGCGAAGCGCCTCGACGACTTCGCCATGGCTGGAGCCCTGCAGCGCGATCACCAGAATCACGAAGAAGGAAATCAGGAAGACATTGGCCACCGCTGTGACACGCTGTTTCCAGAAATGGTCGGTTCCTTCCTTGGCCGAGCCAAGGCCGCGAACCTTGTTCAAAGGGGTGCGCAGATCCGTCATGACACTCTCCTTAGCGAACCAGATAGCCGATGACCCACAGGATCACGGTCAGACTGACAGATCCGATGATGGTGGCCTTGGCCAGCCATTCGCGGGCGTCCTTGCCAAAGCCGGCGCCCATGTCCCAGATGAAGTGGCGCAGGCCGCCAAGCATGTGGTGCACCAGCGCCCAGGTGAAGCCGAACAGGATCAGCTGCCCCGGGATCGAACCGTATATGGCGTTGACGAAATCAAAATAGGCCGGGCCTGCTGCAGCGGCGATGAGCCACCAGGCCAGCAGCACGGTTCCGAAATACAGGGCCGCCCCCGTAATCCGGTGCAGAATGGACATGACCATCGTCAGAATGGGTTTATAAATCTGAAGATGGGGCGACAGCGGGCGGTTGCCGCGCATATCGGCGTTCGACATGGAATTCCTCTCCCGTACGACGCTGAAACAAAAAGGGCCAACGACACGTTTCCGACCCCCTCTGCCTCACCTTACGTTTACGCAAACGTAAGCAAATCAAGGCGTTGTGTAGGAGCTTTCTAGCGCCAACGCTCCCAAAGGTCAAAATATCCTATAGGGCTAAAATGCAGGAAATCATGTCTTAAACGATTAAAATCATGTAATGACGTGAAACAATTGTAAAATCCACCTGTGCACATCCGCATCTTTCCCTAAACGTCAACCGGCACCGCCGAATGCGGCAGACCGAAAACGGACCAGCCGGTGCGGTGGGCGAAGGTTTCCATCGCTTCGGTACCGAGTCTGGAATTGCCGTAACGGTTCAGCCCCGGCGACCAGACCGCAACCGCCGCCCGGCCCGGCGAGATCACCAGAATGCCGCCGCCAACACCGCTTTTCCCGGGCATGCCGACGCGGAACGCAAAGTCCCCGGAGCCGTCATAATGGCCGCAGGTCATCATCAGCGCATTGATCCGGCGGCGGCGCTCAGGGGAAACGAGCGCGGGCATGGCCGGAGCATCGACCAGAAACCGTCCGGCCAGGGCCAATTGGCGGCAGGACATCTCGACCGCGCATTGGTGGCAATAGGTGCCCAGAACCTTGTCGACAGAGGCCCGCATGTTGCCATGGGAGGCCAGATAATGGGCCAGGGAGAAATTCCTGTGCGCTGTTGACAGCTCGGACTGGGCGACCTTGTTGTTGATATGAATGCTGTCATCGTCTGCCGCTGCGCGGATGAAGCGCAGCAATTCCCCCAAAGCCTCGCGCGGGCTGGACCCGGCCAGATAGGTGTCGGTCGTCACCAGAGCTCCGGCATTGATGAAGGGATTGCGCGGAATACCCTCTTCGCGCTCCAGAAGGAGAATGGAATCAAAGGCCAGACCGGACGGTTCCCGGCCTACCCGCGACCATATCTGATCTCCGACCCGGCCAAGGGCAAGAGCCAGCGCGAACACTTTGGAAACCGACTGGATCGAAAACGGCGTCTCAGCGCTTCCGGCGGTGAACACCCGGCCATTGGCAAGTGCAACCGCAATGCCGAACTGGTCCGTGTCGATCCTGGCCAATTCGGGAATATAGTCGGCCACCTTGCCTTTTTCCGGATTTCTGGCCGCCGCATCGGCAATTTCGGTCAAAAGCGCCTGCATCCTGTCCTCCGGTTGGCCGCCCCCTCCAAGGGCCCTTGCCCCAGTTCGTCAGACCCGGCCCGGGGATGCAAGAGGCTTTGGTGCGGTGGCTGGACCCCGGCACGTGCCGTCAGGCCGGCTGCCTGTCGCTGCGCCGTGCCGACAGGCGCTTGAACATATGCATCATGAAGATGGTGGCGAAGATCGGTGTCACCAGATTGAGCACCGGCACGGCCAGAAGTCCCGCAATCACCAGACCGCCGAGAAACACGGTGCCCCCGCGCGCCCGGCGCAGGGCCTTGGCATCGTCTGGCGGCATGAACCGCATGGCGGCGAATTCAAAGAATTCCCGTCCGAGCAGATACCCGTTCACCACAAAAAACGCGATCAGATTGACCCCCGGCACCAGAAGGAGCAGGAGCGCAAAGAGATTCCCTGCCACAACAACCCCGGTGAATTTCACCGTTTGGGCGATGGCTTGCGAAAGCGGGAGCGCCTTGCCTAGGCGGTCGCCCGGATAGTCCCGCGCTTCCACAATATCCGCGATGTCATCCTGAAAGAGCCCGGCCAGCAGGGCGGAAATCGGCGCGATCAGAAATCCAAGGGCAAAAACGGCGCCAATACCGGTCAGGATCGAAATGGACCATTCCATCCAGGTGATCCAGGCACTGCCATCCCCCCATTCGGTGGCCGCAACCCCCAGAAAGTGGCCGACCAGACCCTGCAGGGCGATCCAGATCACCAGAAGGATTGCCAGCGTGAACCCGAGCATTTTCCAGAAAATGGCGCGAAAGGGTTGTTCGAACACCTGGGACATGGCGCGGGCGGCAGCTTGGAACATGGAACCTTCTGGGGCTGGTTGTCGACCGCAACGACATAGGGGCGGCGGCCAGCGGACGCAAGGCCTCCTTCCCATCCGCCCCGACACTCCAAAAGCTGCGAAACGGCCTTGAAGCAATCAGGGATTGATATTCCAGAGCCATGGTCTACCTTGATTTCAGGACCCGATTTTCACGCACCGGAGCTGCCATGCCCCACCTTTCTGAAGAGCCATCCGCAGCTTTGGCACCCGAAGTACCCGGTTCAGCGGACCTGTTTCAATTCGAGTGGCAGATCTATCAGAAGATGGTGCACGCCAACGAGATGCATCACCGGGAACTGGCCGCCCTCCTGCGCGGGGAGATAAAAGAGCGATTCAACCGGCCCTTTACCTTTCTGGACATTGCCTGCGGCGACGCCAGCCTGGCAGAAACTGTTCTGAAGGGAAGCCAGGTCCGGCACTATACAGGCATTGATCTGTCCGGCCCTGCCTTGCGCCTTGCCGACAACCGGCTCCGGGACGCGCCTTTTCAGGTGGACCTGCGCCAAGAGGACATGGTTCAGGCGGTGGCCCAAAATCAGGACAACGCGGATCTGGTCTGGTGCGGGTTCTCGATCCACCATCTGGCAACACCGCAAAAGAAGACCATGCTGCACCTCATCCGGCAGGCGCTGAAACCGGGCGGGCTGTTT
The DNA here is from genome assembly GCF_056160985.1 of Roseibium sp. AWQ4_290. NCBI lineage: Bacteria > Pseudomonadati > Pseudomonadota > Alphaproteobacteria > Hyphomicrobiales > Stappiaceae > Roseibium > Roseibium sp. AWQ4_290. Next base: position 32,426 of record NZ_JBSWYG010000003.1, on the reverse strand, counting down.
GTGTGCGCCGAACCGGTCTGTGCAGCAGGCGAGACCAGAACGGACTTCGTCTCCCGCTGGGAACAAACCCTGCCCCACCGGTTTCAATCCCTGACAAAGACCGAATATGCGCATCTGTGGCGCCATGTCAGCACCCATGACATTCCCGAATCCCCGGAAAACTGGATCGCCATCGGGAAAGACGCCGGGTTCTCAAGCGCAGAGGAAGTGTTCCGGTTTCCCGGAGACCTGTTTTGTTCCGCCTTCCGGTTTGAGCGGTAATTTTAGGCGAGCGCCTGTTAGGTCAAATCCTTGCACCTGCACAGCACCCTTCGGGGTGAAGCCCACCCACCAGACGCGGCCTCACGGTTTATACCAACCTCACTAGATAGGAACCGATCTGACGGTGTTTGGGGACTGTTCGGCAAGGAGCAGGTTTCAGGGCGATATGGTTTATCGTTCAAAACCTGGGACGCAGCTGAACAGTCCTCAAACACGGCCTCGGTGGCCTGCTCCGGCCCGCCGGACTGCGTTGCGCCGCTTGAACGGCCAACCAGGCCGTCCTGCGCAACGCGCCTTGCCGGCCAATCCGCACCAGCGCCATCAGATGGGTTTCTATCTATTCAGGTTGGTATAACCCTGACAGGCGCGATGAGAGCCTGCGCCAAGACACACCCGACCAATCTCCCCAAGAAGTCTCACAACGGCCTCTTACTTCGTGGGAAAAACACAAATCAGCATGCTCAAACCAGAGAAACAAATCGAATAAATTGGAATGATAATTCTATTTTACAAATACAATATTTATTATTATTTACAAACGCAAGGGCGGTTCGGTGTTTAAGAAATTAAACACTTAAAGATACTCATCTCTAATTGAGAAGACCGCCTACATGATTTGGTTGACAGGCCACACCCATTCCGGAACGACGATGCTTCTTTCCCTTCTGGACGGCCATCCTGACTGCCTCACCTATCCGGTTGAGCCATTCTTTTATCACCTGTTCACCCGCAAACACTTCGCGTCGATTGCGCAGATGCAGAAATATCTGCTCTTCAACGCCCGCAACGATCTTCACCGCCTCAGCTGGTCCGATGCGTTTGAACGGGCTGGATCAGGAGACCACGGCCTGGATTTCGACGCCCTGCACGCCCAGCTGGACCAGCTCGCCAGCCAGAAGGCCATTCCGGAACTCTCTCACACACAATTCCCGGTAAAAGGCTTTTTCAAAGCCTATTATCAGGCTCTGGCCAGTCACCTGCAGAGCCTCCCCGCCCACTGCGAAAAAGACTGTGTGACTGCCGCATTTGCCGCGCTTCGGACCGCCCTCGCCGCCACCCGGCCGGAGCTTGAGACTGGCTCGCATCCGGTGTTCAAGGACCCTTTGGGACAGTTCCGCCCCGGCGCGCTCGACTGGTTTTTGCACACCTGGCCCAAGGGCAAGATCGTCTTCTTGCGGCGTGAGGCCCCGGCCCGCCTGTGGAGCCATATCCAGCACGAAAAGCGCAAGGGACATCCCGAGATCCGGCTGGCATCCGACCGGGCTGTCTTCAAGGGGCTCAGCAAATCCTATGCCCGCGACCGCGTCCATTCCCTGCAGCTTCCACAGAATAGCCGGATCCTGGCAATCGATTATGAGGATCTGGTCCAGTCACCGCACAGCACCATGGAAAAGGTCTGCGGGTTTCTCGGGATTCGCGTCACGGACACGGTGCTGACGCCGAGCTATTTCGGCCATGCGGCATCGCCCCGCACCAACCGGACCGGCGGCAGCGCGATCAATGCCAACAGCCTGTTCAAGTGGAAAGACAATCTGACCCGCGCCGAAAAGCTGACAGTCAGTTTCCATCTTGCCAAGGCCAGTCTCCGGCAGGCGGCCAGCAGGATGTCAGGGATTTTGCGGGCAGACGGCAAGTCTGCCTCTCACAGGTCACCCAGACTTTATTCTGAAGCCACAGAGACTTAAACAGACCCCACGATGTCACACCCGCGTGCGGGCCTTCAAGGCCTGGGCGAGTGTGCCTTCGTCGAGATAGTCCAGCTCGCCCCCAACCGGCACCCCGTGGGCGAGCTTGGTCACATTCACCTCAAGGGGGGCCAACTGGTCCATGATGTAGTGGGCCGTGGTCTGCCCCTCCACGGTTGCGCTGATGGCCAGGATGACTTCCTGGAATGTTCCTGACGCGCAGCGCTCGACCAGGGTTGCCAGGTTGAGATCTTCCGGGCCGATGCCATCCAGCGGCGACAAGGTGCCGCCCAGAACATGATAGCGTCCCTTGACCGCCCCGGCCCGCTCCAGAGCCCATAGATCGGCCACATCTTCCACCACAACAAGCACGGTGCCGTCGCGTTTCGGATCGGCGCAGATCGTGCACGGATCGGACGTGTCGACGGTGCCGCAGGTCGAACAGATGCCGATTTCAGAGACCGCAACGCCCATGGCCTCGGCAAGCGGCACCAGCAGCTGGTCTTTCTTCTTGATGAGATGCAAGGCCGCCCGGCGGGCCGAGCGCGGACCAAGCCCCGGCAGTTTTGCCAGAAGCTGGATCAGCCGCTCAATTTCCGGTCCTGCAACACTCTTTTGCACCATGACGGCCCGCTTACCACCCGGTTTAGAATGGCAGCTTCATACCGGCCGGCAGGCCGAGCCCGCCCATCAGCTCCTGGGTCTTTTCCTGAATGGCCTGCTCGATCTTGACCCGCGCATCCGTATGGGCGGCCATGATCAGATCTTCCAGAATCTCGCCTTCCTCTTCCTTCAACAGAGACGGGTCGATCTTCACGGCCTTCAAATCGCTCTTGCCGTTGAGGGTCACCGTCACCAGACCGGCTCCGGCCACCCCTTGCGCTTCAATATCGACGATTTGCTCCTGCAGGGACCCCATCTGCTCCTGCATCTGTTTGGCCTGCTTCATCATCTTGAGGAAGTCCATGGGATCTCTCCTTGAAAAATCTTGCGCGCTTTGCGGCGCCATCCAACCCTTTGGCGTCAGGCTTTAATACCAATCCCGCCTGATAGGAACCCGTCTGCCGGAATTCAATCGTCTTCGTCTTCGCCCAGCGCCTCGTTCAGCAGGGGATCGTTGACAAGCGGATCGGCAAGCGCGGCATCATCATCTTCGCTGACCTGCACCTTGACATCGACCACCTTGGCGCCCGGAAACTGGGACAGGAGCGCCGCCACTGTCGGATGGGACTTGGCGTCGGACAGAAGCTGCTGCTGGTTGGCTTCCTGTTCTTCGTGAATGGTCGGGCGGCCATGCTCGCGCGAGACCACCACAAACCAGCGCTGTCCGGTCCAGTCCGTCAGCTTGCGGCCAAACTCCCCGGCAATATCGGCCGGAGCGTCTTCGGTCGGCTGAATTTCGATCTTGCCCGGCTCGAACTTGACGAGCCGCATCTGACGCTGAATGGCGACCTTCATCGGAATGTCGCGCTTTTCGGACGCCAGCGCAGCGCAATCATAAAGGGTTTTCAGGCCAAAGGCGGGCTGCTGCGGGGCCACTGGCGCCGGCACGGGCTGCGCACGCTCTTGCGCGGCAGGCTGCTGTGCCGGAAGCCCCCCCTGAATGGCGGCCAAGTGCGGGCGGCCCGTCTGATGCCCGCCCTGCTGCAGGACCGGACCGCCGCCGCCCGTCTCATGCCCCTGTTGCGGGGCCGGCATGCCGACAGCCATGGCCTGAGCGCCGCCCCCGGACGGGGCCGCCCCGGAGGCCCCCGCTCCCGACGGCCCGGCACCAGCGCCAGACGGCCCGCCCATGGCGGGGACCTGCCCCTTGCCGATCTGGGCCATCAGCTCGCCCGGATCGGGCAGATCGGCCGCATAGGCCAGCCGCACCAGAACCATGTCCGCAGCGGCCAGGGGCTTGGCGGCCGCCTGCACCTCCTGAACGCCTTTGAGAAGAATTTGCCAGGCCCTGGACAGGAGACGGATTGAAACCGTTTCGGCAAAATCCCGCCCCCGGGCGCGTTCCGCCTCGGTCACGGAGGCTTCGTCCGCCGCCTTCGGGGCCACCTTCATCCGGGTCACCAGGTGGGTGAAATCGGCCAGATCCGTCAGGACGATCGCCGGATCGGCGCCGACTTCATACTGGGCCTGCAATTCGCCCAGCGCCTCTTCAATGCGCCCGGCCATCAGGTGCCCGAACAGGTCGATCACCCGGGCCCGGTCGGCGAGACCCAGCATCTGGCGCAGATCATCGGCCTCGATCGCCCCGGTGCCATGGGCCATGGCCTGATCCAGCAAGGACAGGGAATCACGCGCAGAGCCTTCCCCGGCGCGCGCGATCAGAAGCAAAGCCTCGTCGGAAATCTGGATATTCTCCGCATCGGAAATCCGGCGCAGCAGGCCGATCAGCTTGCCCTGCTCGATCCGCCTCAAATCGAAGCGCTGGCAGCGGGACAGGACCGTGATCGGAACCTTGCGGATTTCCGTGGTCGCGAAGATGAATTTCACATGTTCCGGCGGCTCTTCCAGCGTCTTCAGCAAGCCGTTGAAGGCCGCGTTGGAGAGCATGTGCACTTCGTCGATGATGTAGACCTTGTAGCGCGCCGTTGCAGGGCGGTAACGGGCCGCATCAATGATCTCGCGAATGTCGTTGATCCCCGTATGGGAGGCCGCATCCATCTCGATCACATCTACATGGCGGCCTTCCATGATCGCCTTGCAATGGCTGCCTTCTCCGGCAAGCTTGACCGTCGGCCGCTCGGCTTCACCGGGAACCTCGTAATTGAGGCCACGGGCCAGAATCCGGGCCGTGGTGGTCTTGCCCACCCCGCGCACGCCGGTCAGCATCCAGGCCTGGGCAATCCGGCCAGTTTCAAACGCGTTTTCCAGCGTTTGCACCATCGGCTCCTGCCCGACCAGATCCTCGAAAGTCCGGGGCCGGTATTTGCGCGCCAGCACCCGATAGGCGCCCTCCTGCTCCCCAGCTTCGGCTCTGGGGCTGCCAGCGCCAGCAGCGCCGCTTTCCTGCGCCGGGGCGGTTATTGGCGCGGGCGCGCCGACTTGCGGAAAACCTGTCTCATCCATGAGCGGCACCATAGCGTTTTTTTCGCAAATGGGGACGGACTTTTGAAAGTTTTTCTGTGAGAACTGCGCCGGGCGCCCCGTGCCCGAAACAGCGGCTGGGACAGTGGCTGGCACCGCTGCGTTCGGGCTATCTTTTCAGGCGGTTTCCTTCGGCAGCAGAGCGGGCTTGCAACACGCCCGCCCGCACCGCACAGATGATGTTTGCCAATATGTCTGCCAATTGTCTTCTTCATCTGGCAGACTATCTTCTGACCACTTGCCGGGCTTACGTGCACCATGATTATCGAGATTCGCCACTACACGCTCATGCCCGGACGCCGGGAAGACTTCATTGCCTTTTTCGAACGGGAAAATCGCCCGGCCTTGCGCGAGGCGGGCATGCTGGTGTTTGGCCCCCTGCGCGACCTTGAGCACCCGGACAAGGTTCACTGGATGCGCGCCTTTCCCTCTTTGGAAGAGCGCGACAGGATCAAGGAGGGGTTTTACAGCGGCCCTGTCTGGAACAGGCAGATCGAGCCGGTGGCGATGCCGATGATCAAGACCTATGAAGCGGACCTCGTGGAAACCACCGCCGGGTTCGAAAGCTTTGGCGGCAGCACGTCTCTTTAGGTCAAAGCCCTTTGTCCAGTGAGGACGGCCCGCCTCCGCACAGGACGGCGCAGGCGGATCGGCCAGCAGCCCCAAAAAAGCAAACACATGCTCCGCGGCCCCCCCCCAACTCACCAGCCCGCAACTCAAATTTGGGCGCATAGAAGTTGAACAGGGTCTTATTTGCTTGGGCTGGTATAAATCGCCCGCTTCGCGCCCGCAATCTGGTCATGCACCAGCGCTTGTCCTGCAAACCGCTGTTCGTTGCACGGCAAGCGAAAACCTAAAATGGGCGGGAAGCGGACTTTCGCTGCGGTCACTTCAAATAGCTGCTTCTCGCCGCCTTTGTAATGCTAGTTTTCGTGTTGTTGATAAAGGATCGACAGCCGAGTGAATTGTGGGCTCTCAATGAAGGCCGGACTAGCCAGCTGTATCGCGTCCAACAGTGGCTTCAGATTACCGTGCAAATACTGGACTTCTTGTGGAATAGTGGCGTTCAAAATGTGCAAGACTTCACTAGGATGGTTCGAAGCGACACCTCCTTCGGATAGAAGGCGAAGGAGGTGTCCATAGTGATCTGTTTGACCCAAGTAGTCTTTATAGCATTCAAAAGCTGAAGGTAACTCACTTCCTGAAATTGCGCATATTTGTGCAAAATACCGAAAGGTTTCAGGTGTGCGGGCTTCAGGTTTACTGGGCCAAAACCTTTTCATAAATGGAATAATCCGATTTTTCAGGTACTCAGCTTGTTGATCTCCTGCGCCCTGCAAGGCTTGAAACAAAGTCTCTGCGACAGTATTGATGTATTCGGCAGGAAGCTTGGTAAATACTTCCCTCAGTTCACTTGAGCTAAAGGCCGACGCTTCGCCTAGGGCAATGTAGGTTAAGAACCTTGCGTATTGCTCCAGACACTGTTCTTCCAGACCATCAATGTGGTCGGGAACTTCTAGAAATGGCGATTTGAGTAATTCAAGTAGTGGCAGGTAGATTCTTGGGGCATGCAAAAAACTGTCCCAGATCGCGGCGGCTTTTTTAACGTCTGGGGCCCATTCAAACGATGGTATCAAATACTGTTTGGTCCAGTCCTGATCCACACGTAGTAACGGGATGACTTGTTGCGCTAGAATAACTGAGCCTATCCAAAGGGGTTGATTATCGGCGTTGCACATTTCTGAAAATCGATCACTCAGCTCATCTGGAAGCCCTTGATCATCTTCTAGTTCCATTGAGAACCACCAGTTCAAGAGTGAACTTGCAGCATGACCAACTGGATGGTTTATGGCGCGATTGAGCGAAAACTCGTCGGAAGCTTCGACGGTTTTGGTGCCGGTTTCTATTATTCGATCAACAAGCGCGAAGAACGTTTCTTCATGCTCCCCAATGTTTTTTGATATCCGACTTACCCACCACGCAACCGCATGCAGAGCGTCAACGAAGAATTCGTCAGGCATGTCCACAATAATAGAGGAAGCATGTTTCCATGAACGGTCTACAAGCTCGTCACTAGACCACGCGTACAAAGCCTCCGCCCATCGTTGAGGGAGCCACACTCCTTCGCTTGCCAGTTTCCTTAACGCAAAGAATGAACGCCTAAAGTCGTCGCGACACCTTTCAGACCAGTTGTCTCCTGAAAAAGCACTTTCAGATGAAGGATTGCTGCGAAGCCACTCAACCAGCTTCTTTACATTCTTGGGTGATTGTTCGACCGGTTGCTCTTCACCATTGGAACTCCACATAGGGAATTCATCGCGGTCGTCAGGCGCTAGTTGCCATTCAGGATAGCGTTTCTCTACCGTCGCGATGAACGCGTCCGCGGCTTCTGTTGCGGTTCCTCCATTTGAAAGAAGTTTTTTCAATCTCAACCAGCGCATTCGATTTGAAGAACCTTCAAGCTCATCATCGCTAATGTCATCCCTGAACCGCGTCCTGGGAGGTCCTTCGACTATTGCACTTTGGAGCTTCTGCATATGATCAGCAGCCAAAATCGGACCGAATGAAACCAGCAAACGCATGACCTCTCGCATTGTCGAGGTTGACCAAAGCCAATGCCCGTCGTCTGCCAAGAGCCATGAAATCGATGTGTCAAACGAAACGAGGTTAGGTTTCTGCGCCAACGCGAAAAAGACCAGTCTACGAAATACGGGGTGCTTGGAACTCGCCCAGATCGTTAGCATCGCTTTTGCATTTTCACTATTGTTATCTGCGGTCGCCAACCAAGCGTCGCGACACAGGGTCACCAAGAGTGTCCAGTCGTTGTAATTCTTGTTTTGATCATGGTCTGAAATCGACCGGAGTTGCATGTAGCTGTAGTCCTCAAGCTCGGATGAAATCTCGGCTTCGCACATAAGCCCGAGCGTTTCCGACAACAACTCCGACATATCGGTCAGAATATGTGCCAGAAAGGCTTCGAATTGTTCGATTTTCCGAATGCTTTCATATGCTGAATGAACAAATCCAGATGCCAGCGCCACCTCAACCCTGGCAATCGATGAAATCCTGTCGTTTGTGTCGCTGGAACTATTTGCTCCAAAAGAATATGGGCGAGAAATCTTAAGTGAGGGGCGCAGTGCGTCCTTGAACTCCTGCCTCACTACCGATGTGTTTCCGTGTTTCTTGAAACGCTCTTCCCAACTGTAGAGACCGCCATTGTCGTGACGAGATCGGGCGTACCCTGAAACTACAAATTCCCAAAGCTTTCGCATGTTTGGGCTAAGTTGAGTTGCATCCTCTAAAGCTCTCTTGATGTGCCATTCGAAACGGGGAATTAGATTGCTGCCTTGTCCAATAATCCAGAAAAGGGCTTCGGGTTGTTCTAAGTGCCTTGCCAACCACTTCGCTAAAGCATCCATTGCCTTGTCCCAATCGGGTCCACGTCCAGCATTGGGATCAACCAGCGACATTAAAGGAGCTAAATGGGATGGGGAAGGTCTGGACAGAAGGCTGAATTTGAACTCTGGGTTATGACTTGTGTTGAAGAGATCACTCCTTGGCACACCAAATCGCGGGAGATCATCAATACCAAATCTCCGTTTGGAGAACTCCTCCAACCAATCAATCGGTGGGACAGGATCGAGTTGAGAAAAATGCTTCGCAGGTAGACCTGTTGGATCGCTTAGCGCCCAAACCATCCGCTTCACGAAATCATCCTGCACTGTGCTTCCACTTGGTTTGTGGTGTGCATGACGCGCCACAATGGCCGACTTGCCATTGATGCCATCTCGATAGCTGTTGGCCCATGCATGGAGCGTTTCGTGCAGATAATAGTGATAGCTGTGGTTTTTATAGAGGATGGGAACTACGTTTTTGGTTGCCCACTCGGATGCGGTTTGATCCTTTTTGCTTGGTGTATAGTTTCCAAACGCATATGCGACTCGGGTATTTTCACCCATCATGCTATCGGCAGCCAAAGCGTCCATCATGTAGCGTAGAATTGGGTCGTTGATGCTGTACCCGACAAAACAGACCGTATAATTGCGAAACAGTTCAGACACAAAGCGAGCAGCCCATCTCTCGATAAGATAAGCCAAACCAAAGTCGCCACTTGTGGCGACTAGGCTATTTAAGTTCGCTTCTGAGCCTGTGTCGTCCAGAAGGCCATGCAAGTAAATCAGCCCATCCCACCTGTTCTTTGGAACTGGTAGAAGCGGGGCCGCGTGGGTTGGTGTATTGGTCTTTTTCGTCTGTATAACTTCTTCAAAAACCCGATCAAAGTTCGTTGTTATGAGCCGCGTGGCGCCGGAGCGTGTTTTGCTAAGCCGAAGGAGCGCCTCATGTGTCTGCGTCGATTTCTTCCCAGCTAAATTTGGTCGAAGCGCGTTAGCAATTGCTTCACGCACTCTCAAACGCCCGTTAGGCAGCCTTCGTTCCAGTAAGCCAAGAGTCGTATCATATTTGTACGCCTTCAATGCTTCGGCTTCGGCGCTATCGTGAGCCTCCCCAAGTTCGTCGTATACCGCTTTCACCAAACCGTAGAAGGTTGGCAGCTTTGCGGGGTAAGATATTCCCGCGCCACAGAAAAAAACCACTTTTCCATCTTCATGAGCTTCCAAAAGAGCTTCAGGAATATCTGGGCCATTGGGAATGTACTGCATGGAAAACTCATAAAATTAAGGTTAGGTCAAATTAGTGATAATCTCGCTATGGTTGTATAGCAAGAGCCTGTAAGTGATGCGGAAATCTGGAAGCGGACATTGCTTGGCAGTGCGTTCAACGGCAACATTGGGCCGGAAGCGACGACGAGCCTACGGCGCGCGAATGGCTGTTTCGCCAAATGCGGGTGCCTAAACCTTTATGGCAACACATAACTGCCCCGGAACAATGCTCCCGCTTTCGCAAAGGGCGCGAGAGCCGATTTGCTTGCGGCCACACCAGTATGGTGACTTTGAAATACGCCTCATTTTAGCAGTCACCGCCGGAGCGTCTTTCAAATTCGAAAACCACACTCGAAACACAGGCTTGCCAGTCACCTTCTTGAACCTGATGTTCGTTCGGAGCCTGCCGGGAAATGTGACGAACGTCAGAGTCAGGTGACCAGGCTCTGCGGGCGCCATTTTATCTCTTGGAGAACATGTGGTTTTCAAAGGAAGGGGTGGGAGGCTGGCACGGCGACCCGTGCCGAGGCTCGTTAGGGCTGCTTCCTTCCGGACCTGACCCGGTTGGCGAGTGGCTCGTCCACCACCAACCTCCCGAGAGCCTTATATCAGAAGCCCCAGGGGGTTTGGCAAGAGGAAAGAACAAGTTTTTCTTTGCCGGAAAAACACACTCGCCAACAGGCCCGGCCAGGCTGTATCTTGCCGTCCGTTGCTGACAGGAGCCCTTTTCCATGACCGCATTTGCCCTCAATCCACGTCTTGAAGGCGACAGCCTTTCCGTGACCGACCTGCCCCTGTCCACGCTCCGGCTGATGAAGGACGCCACCTATCCCTGGCTGCTGCTGATCCCGCGCCAGCCGGATCTGGTGGAGATTACCGATCTTGAGGACGCGGACCAGGTGCAGCTCATACGGGAAATTGCCCGCGTCAGCACAGCCCTGCGGGCCGCAACGGACTGCGAGAAACTCAATGTCGGCGCTCTTGGCAATCAGGTGCCCCAGCTTCATGTGCATATCATCGCCCGCTTCCGCAACGATGCGGCCTGGCCGAGCCCGGTCTGGGGTGCCGTGCCGCCCAAAAGCTATGAGCCGCAGCATGCCGATACAATGATCAAAAAAGTGCAGGAGGCTCTGGCCAGCGCCGGTGACGCGCCTGCCTGATACGCCTGCTTGATACGCTTGTCTGACATGCCTGCCTGATACGCCTGTCTGACGCGCCGCATCCCGCTTGTCCCGCCACGAGCATTGCCGGGCAGGGCCTCCGCTGGACAGGCTGCCGGCGCCGCCCTAGTGTGGTGGCATTGACATACGCCTGATTTGTGCAGCGCGCGCCCTAGCGTATTTCAATTCCGAAAACCACACTCGAAACACAGGCTCGCCAGCCACGCCCATGACTCTGACGTTCGTTCTGAACGCGCTGGAAAATCAGACGACCTTCAGATCCGGTCAAATGGTGCAGACTTATCGCACGATGCTATAGGGTACAGGCACAGTCTCACGGGCAGGCTTTCCCTTCTGCCCACTTTCCAGGGATCTTGAATATGCAGTCATCGGCCGCCAGTCTCCAGCCTCTGGAGATGAGCTTCATCGACAACAGTCTCGACCGGCAGTCGGAGCGGCGCGGAGACACATCCTATATCGGGGGACTGCTGCACCGGCCGGAGACCCGCATTGTGCTGTCGGCGGACAGGTCCCTGGTGTTTGCGGCTGCGGAGGGCACGCCTGATCTCGGCCACGCCCTCGCCCCGGCCCTTGCGCTCGGGGCGTCTGAAGACGAGATGATCTTTCTCGGGCTACGCCCGGACAGCGGCCAGCCGCTTTTTGCCACCTTTCTCAAGCGGTCAGAGGAAGAGCTGGAAGCCGATCCCGCTCTTCAGCTCCACGACCTGCGCTCCCTTGCGCTTCAGCGGGAGATTGCGCCGGAGGGCCTTGGCGCCCTTGCCCAGGCCCGGGCGCTTCTTCACTGGCATCGCACCCATCCGTTCTGCTCGCGCTGCGGTGAAAAGACCGTGCTTGCGGAGGCCGGATACCGGCGCGACTGCCCCTCCTGTGGCGCCCAGCATTTTCCGCGTACCGACCCTTGTGTGATCATGCTGATCACTGCGGGGGAGCGGGCCCTTCTGGGGCGCCCGCCTCGGCTGGCAGAGGGGGTCTATACGACCCTGGCCGGTTTCATGGAGCCGGGTGAAACGATCGAACAGGCCGTGCGCCGGGAAACCTATGAGGAAAGCCGCATCCAGGTGGGGGATGTGCAGCTGGTCTCCAACCAGCCCTGGCCGTTTCCCGCCAATCTGATGCTGGGCTGCGTTGGCACCGCAACCTCACTGGAAATCGACATTGCGGATGACGAACTGGAAGCCTGCAAATGGTGCGACCGTGCTGAAGTGCGCCAGATGCTCGACGGCACCCATCCGCAAGGCCACCGCATTCCCCCGTCCATCTCCATTGCCTATGAGCTGATCACCGGCTGGCTGGAGGGCCGCCTTTAATGTCCTGGTGTGTTTACCTGACCCATCCGGAGGTGGTGATTGATCCGGCCAAGCCGGTTCCGGACTGGGGCCTGTCCCCGCTTGGGCGGGAGCGGGCTGCGGCTGCCGCCCGCCTGCCTTTTGCCAAGGACATTTCCAAGATCGTCTCCAGTGCCGAGACAAAAGCCATTGAAACGGCGCAGATCTTTGCAGGGATCCACAAGGTTCCTGTCGGCATCCGCGAGGACCTTCACGAAAATGACCGCTCGGCGACCGGTTTCCTGCCGCCTGACCAGTTTGAACAGGCCGCAGACCGGTTATTCGCGCGCCCTGAGGTCTCCATGTCCGGCTGGGAACGGGCGGTGGACGCGCAGGACCGCATTGTTGCCGGTGTCCGCGCTGTTCTGGATCAAACGGAAGCGACATGCCCGGTTCTCTTCACCGGGCATGGGGCTGTTGGCACATTGCTGATGTGCTTTCTTCTGAATGTCCCGATTTCCAGACATCATGATCAAAAGCGTGGTGGCTGCTGGTACCGGTTCGAGAAGGACCGGCTTCAAACCCGGTCCGGGGATGCCCTGCGCTGGACCGAAGTCTGACAGTCCCTGTTCAGAACCTGGCCGGGCCGGTTCTCTTTTTTGGCGGCCGGGTTTATTCTGACCTTACGTTTTCCAGTGTTGAAGCCTTGTGAGCCGGAGCGCAGCGTGATCAGAAACCTGCCTGTTTTTGCCGCCGTGACGTTGAGTGTCCTGACCGGACTGGCCGCTCCGGCCCAAGCGGGCAAATATGATGCCCAGTTCCGGCAGTTTCTGGGCTCCGAGATTGTTCCAGCCGCCCGCGCGGCCGGTATCTCGCAAAAGACGCTGGACCGGGAGCTGGCCGGCTTGACCCCGGACGCCTCCCTGCCCGGGCTCGTGGGGCCAGGGGGCAAGGGCAGCCCGCCCAAGATCAACTTCCAGGCCGAATTCCGGTCGCCGCAACGCTATTTCCGGGACAGTCAATTCAACGCGCTCGTTCCAGGCGGCCGCCGCCTGATGAAGAAACATGCTGCTGCCCTGAAACGGATTGAAGCCCGATATGGTGTGCCCAAGCGGATCATTCTGGCAATCTGGGCGCGGGAATCCGGGTATGGCGGCGCCAAGATCCCCTATGACGCGCTCACAGTTCTGGCAACGCAAGCCTTCATGGGGCAGCGCCCGGACTTCTTCAAAACGCAGGTGATCGACGCGCTCAAGATCCTTCAGAACGGAGATGTCTCCCGCAAGAGAATGAAAAGCTCCTGGGGCGGGGCCATGGGACAACCGCAGTTTCTCCCCTCCTCCTATTTGAAATATGCCGTTGATTTTGACGGCGATGGCAAGCGCAATATCTGGACCTCCGACATCGACACGATGGCCTCCATTGCCCATTACCTGTCCGCCCATGGCTGGGCCCGGGGCCGGGACTGGGGGTATGAGGTCGTGCTGCCCGACACGGTTTCCTGCACCCGGGAAGGGCCGGACAACCGGCAGGCCATTGCAGCGTTTGTGCGTGAAGGGGTCAGGCGGGTCAGCGGCAAACCTTTCCCCCAACATGAACTGGGACAGGCGGGCAATATTCTGCTGCCCGCCGGGCGGTATGGCCCGGCCTTCATTGCGACCCAGAATTTCTATGTCCTGAAAGACTATAATGAAAGCGATACCTATGCGCTCTTTGTCGGCCATCTGGCGGACCGCTATGGCAACAACCGGGCCTTTGTGGCGGACTGGAAACCCATGAAGGAGACCACCCGCGGTGCAGTGCGCACTCTTCAGCAACGGCTGGAAGGCCTTGGCCATGATGTGGGTGGCGCCGACGGGCTGATCGGGTTCAAGACGCGCCGCTCCATCGGCAAGGACCAGGAGAAAAACGGTTTCTTCGCCACCTGCTGGGTGGGGTGATACCAATATCAACCAATCGAAACCGCTTTTTTCCGAGCAAGCTTCATCTTTTCATTTTGTTAAAAGTATTGCCACCATTATTTCAAAGCGCATTCTCTTCCCAAGGTTAGGCAAAAATTTTCAATTATTTTTGAATTAAAATCAGAAAAATTTAACAACTTCCCTTACGGAAAAAATACACTCAAACGAAACAGAATGCACTCAATAAGCCGTTCTTTTTAATGCAAATATCCGCCTACACCCATCAAAATACCATCTATCAAAATACGCGAACTTATCACAACAACAATTCAAGATATCAAATAAATACTTGTATATCTTAAATATTGTTTTTGCTGATCAATTTTTTAGTAACTCGGTATCGTCTAATCTACGCACAAGATCATGGGAGTAGCGTTGTCTTCAACGCTTGTGAAACGGGATGGGGATGAAACTGTTCAAGCAGCAAGGTATTGGCTCCGCCGCGCTCGTTACAGCCGGAGCCTTTGTGCTTGCTCTTTCCTTTTTTGCCATTTCCGTCTGGGAGTTCAACCGGACCGAGGCCCATGACCGGGCCCGGATCGTGCAGCTGGCCGACGCCTTTGTCACACAATATTCGGAGTTTCATTCCGGCGGCATGCCCATCCCAGCCTCTTTCCGCCGGATGGGGCTTGAGAATTTCCTCAACGTCCGCTCGGGCGACACGACCCACGCACCGTTGAAAATCAGAGTACCCGGCCCGCCTGGACTGGAACTCGGTGCTGTGGAGCCTGATCCGCGCGTAGCCGCGCAGATTACAGAGATTGCCAAGAACAAGGACGCCTCCATCCGCGACGAGTTGCGTGTGGAACATTTCCGGGTGATGGGCCGGTCCATCTTTCCAACAGTTGCCAAATCGGAAAGCTGCGTCGCCTGCCATAACCGGGAACTTGGTGGAACCTACTACAAGACCGGCGACATTATGGGCGCCTTTGTCGTTGAATCGGACCTGACCGGTCATGTCGTACGCACCCTGATCTATGCCGGGGTTGCCTTCGGGTTGATGCTGCTGGGCTATCACCTGCTCGCCCGCCGGGAAACCCGGCGCACCCGGGCTCTGGTGGAACTGGAAGGCCAGGTGAAGCTGGAGCGGCAAAAACGGGAGGCCGAGGCCCAGACCAATTTTGTGCTGTCCCATGACAGTCTGACCGGCCTTGTCAGGCGGGCCGTGTTCATGGAGCGGCTTCAAACCGGCTGTCCGAGCCAGCGCGACCGGGTGTTCTTTCTGGCTCTGGTGGACCTGGATGACTTCAAGACCATCAACGACACGATGGGGCACGATACGGGCGATGCGGTGCTGGTGGCCGTCGCAGACCGCCTGAAACAAATTGCAACGCAAGGCAGCGGCCTTGCCGCCCGGCTTGGCGGAGATGAATTTGCCTTGATGATGCCGGAATCCGATGAGGTCCCGTCCATGCAGGATCTGGGGACCAGGATTGTCGGCACCGTTTGCCACGAGGTTGGCCACAATGGCTTTTCCATCCGCCCAAGCTGCTCCGTCGGCCTTTCCATCTGCGGCGCGGGGGCCTTGCGCAACACGGGCGACCTATTGAAATTTGCCGACGCGGCCCTTTATGCGGCCAAGAAGGACGGCAAGAACCAGTACCGTCAATTCAACGATCAGATCCTGAGGGACCTGAAACGGCGCTCCTTTATCTCCGCAACCCTGCCCCAGGCCATCCGCCGGGGAGATCTGGACGTTGCCCTACAGCCCAAGGTTTGCCTGGCCAGCGAGAGAGCCGTCGAATTCGAGACCCTTGCCCGCTGGCAACTGAACGGAGAGCCCGTGCCGCCGGATGAATTTGTGCGGATCGCGGAAGAGACCGGCACGATTGTCGAATTGGATCTGGCGATCCTTGCCAAAGGGGCCCGATTTGCGGTCGGCGCGTCACAAAAATCCGGAACGCCTGTGCGCATCAGTTCCAACATTTCTGCGCTCGGTTTCCGCACCCCGAAAATCGCGGACAAGATTGTCGGCTGCCTGATGCGGGCCGGTCTGCCCCTGGAGCAATTGACAGTGGAAGTGACGGAAAGCGTTCTGGTGGAAAATGTGGCTTCGGTCAATGAAAGCCTCACCAGCCTGCGCGCCTGCGGGGTGCGCGTCGCCCTGGATGACTTTGGCACCGGATATTCTTCCCTGCGCTATCTGCAGCAGCTGGTCTTTGACGAGATAAAGATTGACCGCTCGTTCCTGAAAGACATCACCCACGACACGGAAAAGCTGTTTCTGTTCAAAAAAATCGTCGAAATGGCCAAGGGCCTGAACAAGGACGTGGTTGTTGAGGGCATTGAAGACAAGCATCAGCTGGAGCTGGTGCAGCGGACTGGTGTCCAGCTCGGCCAAGGCTATTATTTCTCAAAACCGATGAGCCAGGAAGCCTGCCTGCGCTATGTTCAGAGCCCGTCCTTGCACCAGGCCAGCACCGGGTAGCCTCATAATACCAAGCCCAACAAACACCTCTGAAGCTCGTTCAGATCCCGACCACGCCGTCCGGGGCTGTTTCCAGCCGGAATGCGGCAGCCATCAGCGCCTTGGTGTAATCCGTTTTCGGGGAGTCGAAAATCTGTTCTGACGGCCCGGCTTCCATCACCTTGCCCTGGCGCATGACGATGACTTCATTCGCCAAGGCCCGGACCACTTTCAGATCGTGGGAAATGAACAGGTAGGCAAGGCCATGGGCCTTTTGCAGATCCCGGAGCAGATCGACCACCTGCGCCTGAACGCTCATGTCGAGCGCGGAGGTGGGCTCATCCAGCATCACGAATTTCGGCTCCAGAACCATGGCCCGGGCAATCGAAATGCGCTGGCGCTGGCCGCCGGAAAACTCATGCGGATAGCGGTTGCGGGTCGCCGCATCCAGGCCCACCTCTTCCAGGGCCCGCGCCACTTTCAAATCCCGCTCCCCCGCAGACAGGTTTGGAAAATGCACTTTCAGGCCTTCGCCCACAATATCGGCAACCGACATGCGCGGAGACAAGGCCCCGAACGGGTCCTGAAACACAATCTGCATGTCCCTGCGCAAGGGCCGCATCTCTTTCCAGGACTTTTCCTGAATGTCCTCACCGCTGAATGAGATCCGGCCCGTGGAGGAAATCATGCGCAAAATGGCAAGGCCGAGGGTCGTCTTGCCCGAGCCGCTTTCCCCGACAATGCCGAGGGTCTGGCCCTCGCGCACCTTGATGTCGATCCCGTCCACCGCCTTGATGTGATCGACCGTGCGGCGCAAGAAGCCGCGCTTGACCGGGAACCAGACCTTCAGATCCTCCGCATCCACCACAACAGGTTTGCTTGTATCCGTTGCCGGCGGCGCGCCCTTGGGCTCGGCGGCCAGAAGGTGCTTTGTATAATCATGCCTCGGCGCGTCAAAAATCTCCGCGACCGGGCCGTGTTCGACAATCCGGCCATCGGTCATCACGCACACCCGGTCGGCGAATTTGCGCACGATCCCAAGGTCATGGGTGATGAACAGCATGGCCATGCCTTGCTGGCGCTGGAGCTTTTTCAACAGCTCCAGGATCTGCGCCTGCACGGTCACGTCCAGCGCCGTCGTCGGTTCATCGGCAATCAGAAGATCCGGCTCATTGGCCAGCGCCATGGCAATCATGACCCGCTGGCGCTGCCCGCCGGACAGTTGATGCGGATAGGATTTCAAGCGCTTTTCCGGCTCGCGGATGCCTACCTCGTTGAGCAGTTCCAGCACCCGCCGCCGCGCCTGGCTTTCGCCCATGCCCCGGTGGATCGTCAGGATTTCCGAGATCTGTTTTTCCACCATATGCAGCGGATTGAGCGAAGTCATCGGCTCCTGGAAGATCATGGACACCGCATTGCCCCGGATCTTGCGCATTTCGCTGTCGGACGCTTTCAGCAGATCCTGGCCATTCATCAGGATCTCGCCCGAAGGGTGCGAGGCTGCCGGATAGGGCAGAAGTTTCAGCACTGACAGGGCCGAGACGGATTTGCCCGACCCGCTTTCGCCCACCAGCGCCACGGTTTCGCCCTTGGCAATGTCAAAGGAAATCCGGTCGACCGCACGGGTTTCGCGGCCCTCCTGGGTGAACGCGACCGACAGGTCTTTTACCGAAACCAGCGTCTTGTCTGTCATCTGCCGCCCCTACCCAAGGCTCTTGCGCGGATCGAACGCATCGCGCACGGCCTCGCCGACAAAGATCAGGAGGCTGAGCATCAGGGAAATCACCACGAACCCTGTAATGCCCAGCCAGGGGGCGCTCAAATTGTTCTTGCCCTGGGCCATCAACTCCCCGAGGGAGGCGGAGCCAGCCGGAAGACCGAAGCCAAGAAAATCAAGAGCGGTCAGGGTCGAGATCGACCCGTTGAGGATGAAGGGCATGAAGGTGAGTGTGGCCACCATGGCATTGGGCAGCAGATGCCGCCACATGATCACCGGGTTGGACACGCCCAGCGCCCGGGCCGCCGCGATATACTCAAAATTCCGGCCCCTAAGGAATTCCGCCCGAACGACCCCCACAAGCGCGACCCAGGAAAAGGCCAGCAGAATGGTGAAGAGGGTCCAGAAGCCGGGCACGAAGAAAGACGATACGATCAGGATGAGGTACAGGGAGGGCACCGCCGTCCAAATTTCGATAAAGCGCTGGGAGAGCAGATCAACCCAGCCGCCGTAATAACCTTGAACGGCCCCGGCCGCGATGCCGATCACCGAGGAGGCCAGTGTCAGCGCAAGGCCGAACAGCACCGACACGCGGAAGCCATAGACCACACGGGCAAACACATCCCGTGCCTGATCGTCGGTTCCAAGCCAGTTCCAGTTTCCGATGATGCAATTCGGGTCGTCCGCCCCCATCGGATAGCCGCTGCAGCGCGTTTCTATGTCCATCATCCAGCTTGGCGGCGTCGGCGCCGTCCAGGGCACTTCCAGATTGACGGTTCTGTAGCTATAGCGCACCGGCGGCCAGATCATCCAGCCATCCTCGTTGATCAGGTCCTGAATGAAAGGGTCACGGTAATCTGTCACAGCCAGCGCCAGATCGTCATCATTGAACCGGTCTTCCGGATAGTCCACCAATGTCGGGAACAGGAACTCCCCCTTGAAATAAATCAGGACCGGCCGGTCATTCACCCAGACATCCGCCAACAACGCGAGCACAAACAGGACCATGAAGATCCACAAGGACCAGTAGCCGCGCCGGTTGGCCCTGAAATTGGCCAGGCGGCGCTGGTTGATCGGTGACAGACTGGTCTTTTTCGGCGGCGGGGCCGTCTCTTCCGGCAAGGGATTAAGAACATCGTAGCCGGCAGATTCCAGTTCACTCTGAAGTCGTTTGTCCACGCCTACACCTCCCGGCTTTCAAAATCGATCCTGGGATCGATCCAGGTGTAGGTGAGATCAGACAAAAGCCCGATCACCAGGGCCATCAGGCCAAAGATATAGGCAATGGCAAACACCACCGCATAGTCGCGGTCTATCACCGATTCAAAGCCCAGCAGCCCGAGCCCGTCCAGGGAGAAGACAGCTTCAATCAGCAAAGATCCGGCAAAGAAGGAGGAGATGAACGCACCGGGAAATCCGGCCACCACAATCAGCATGGCATTGCGGAACACATGACCATAAAGCACCTGCTTTTCCGTCAGCCCCTTGGCGCGGGCGGTGACCACATATTGTTTGCGGATCTCGTCGAGAAACGAGTTCTTGGTCAACAGGGTGGTGGTGGCGAAGGCCGACAGGACCAGCGCGGTCAGCGGCAGGGTCAGGTGCCAGAAATAGTCGATGATCCGCTCCGGCCAGGACAGGGAGGCCCAATTGTCGGACGTCAGCCCCCGGAGCGGGAAAATGTCCCAGAAGGAGCCGCCCGCGAACAGCACGATCAGAAGGATCGCAAACAGGAAGCCCGGGATTGCATAGCCGATCACGATCACCGCCGATGTCCACACATCAAAGCGGGAGCCGTCACTCACCGCCTTACGGATGCCAAGCGGGATCGAGATGACATAGGAAATCAGTGTGATCCAGAGCCCCAGCGAGACGGAGACCGGCAGTTTCTCGGCAATCAGATCGATGATGCGGACATCCCGGAAATAGCTTTCACCAAAATCGAACCGGGCATAGTTCCAGACCATGGTCAGGAACCGCTCCAGTGGCGGTTTGTCGAACCCGAATTGGGCTTCCAGCTGCTTGATGAATTCCGGGTCGAGCCCCTG
The DNA here is from genome assembly GCF_056160985.1 of Roseibium sp. AWQ4_290. Taxonomy (NCBI): domain Bacteria; kingdom Pseudomonadati; phylum Pseudomonadota; class Alphaproteobacteria; order Hyphomicrobiales; family Stappiaceae; genus Roseibium; species Roseibium sp. AWQ4_290. The sequence goes on along the minus strand of NZ_JBSWYG010000003.1, from coordinate 12,156 downwards.
GGCGCCACGATATTTGGAGGTGATGCTGTCAGACGCTGCCCCAGCGCCTCCCGAGGCATCATTGCCAACACCGGCAAAATCCCCGCCTCCCCCGCCAATCCGCGACGTCGCCGAAACGTCCGTGCCCTGCAGCTGGGCGATCACCCGTTCCACCGGGCCGCCCGGAGCAAACTGAACAATCAGGAAATTGACCGCCAGGATCCCGACCAGGGTCGGGATCATCAACAATAAACGGCGAAGGATATAGGCGCCCATGGGGGTCTTATTGTTCCTCTTCTTGGCCGTTTCACACCGGCTCACACGTCAGGGGAAGATTACCCGGCTTTGCCGATTTTTTCCGCCTTTTCCGCATCTATCCACCACAGATCTTCTACGGGGAAGAAGTAACGCGGCGGTTCGGGCGGATGGCCGAACATGTCCCACACAGCGATGTTGTGAAAGGGATTGAACCATTGTGGCACCCAATAGTGGCCGGAGCGCAGCACCCGGTCGAGCGCCCGGGCCGCGACAGTCATGTCTTTGCGGGTTGTGGCCTTCAAGATTGTCTCAATCAAGGCGTCTACCACCGGATCGGCGATCCCGGCAATATTATAGGTGCCCGGCGTGCTGGCAGCCTTGGAGCCCCAGGACGTTTTGATCTGCTCCGTCAGGGTGGCCTCTTGCGAATAGCGGCGCGAACAGATGTCAAAGTCATAATCGTTCAAACGAGACTGGTATTGCGCGGCGTCCACCAGCCGCAAAGAGGCCTTGATGCCCAGCCGTTCCAGGTTCTTGATATAGGGATTGGTCACCCGCTCAAAGGCGGGGGAATTGTTGAGAAACTCAATCGTCAACTGCTTGCCGTCCGGCCCGATCAGCTGGGTGCCCTGCCGCTCATAGCCCGCTTCGCGCAACAGCTTGCCCGCCTCGCGCAGCAAGCGCCGGTCAAATCCGGAGCCATTGCTGACCGGCTGAAGGTAGGCTTCGCCAAAGACGCTTTCAGGCAGCTGATCCCGGTAGGGGTCCAGAAGCGCCAGTTCCTCCGGCGCTGGCAGCCCTTGCGCTTTCATGTCGGAATTTTCAAAGAACGACTCTGTGCGCTGGTAAAGACCGTAAAAAAGGGTCTTGTTCGACCACTCGAAATCAAACGCATAGCTGAGCGCCCGGCGCACTCGCGGGTCCTTGAATTTCTCCAGCCGCGTATTGATGAACCAGCCCTGGGCACCGGACGGATTGCCGTCGGGAATTTGCTTCTTGACCACCTTTTTGTCTTGAAAGGCCGGAAACGTGTATTCGGTGGACCAGATTTTCGACCGGAACTCCTCCCGGTAATTCATCTCGCCTTTCTTGAAGGCTTCAAAGGCGACTTGCGAATCCCGGTAGAACTCCACACGGACCACATCAAAATTCTGCTGCCCCTTCAGAACCGGCAGATCCCTGGCCCAATAGTCGTTGACCTTATGATACTCCACATAACGGCCCACCGCATGTTTGCCGACCTTATAGGCCCCGGAGGACAGCGGAGCCGTCAACGTGCTCTGGCTGAAATCATAGGCCGTGTAATAGCGCTTGGAGAAAATCGGCAGCACGCTCACCAACAACGGCAACTGCCGGGAGTGGGAGCCGCTGAACTGCAGTCCGACCCGGTGCTCATCCAGAACTTCCGCATCCTGCAAGCCCTGAATGTTCTGGCTGATCTGGGGATGGCCGCTGCCCTTCAACAGCATCAGCGAGAAGGCGACATCTTCTGCGGTCAGTTTCGAGCCGTCATGAAACCGGGCCTCGGGACGCAGGTTGAAGATATAGGTGTTGCCATCCGCCGAAATCTCCACCGTTTCGGCGAGCAGCCCGTACACCGCATCCGGCTCGTCATAGGCGCGCACCATGAGTGTGTCGAAACACATCTCCATGCGCGGCGGCGCATCGCCTTTCAGGATGAAGGAATTGAAGGTGTTATAGGTCAGCACATTCTGGTTGTAATACCAGTAGGGAGCCGTAAACACGAACCGCCCCCCTTTGGGCGCCTGCGGATTGACATAGTCGAAATGGGGAAAACCCGGCCCGTATTTCAGATCCCCGAACACGGACAGTCCGTGACGGGCCCCGGCGCCGGCCGCAGCATTTTTGAGGCCAAGCGGCAATGAGCCGACAAGAGCTGCCGCCCCGGTCAGTTTCAGCACCGTCCGCCGGGAGGGATGGCCCAGATCCGTCATTTTGCTGCTCCCGTCTTGTCCGCCAGGTCCGTGTCATACCACCAGATCGTCGGAAACCCCGTGCTGTATTCCGGCATGGCCTTGGGATGCGCAAAGCGGTTCCAGCGGGCGGTGCGGGTTTCATCAGAAGAGAATTGCGGCACGACATAATGATTCCACAAGAGCACCCGGTCGAGTGCGTGGGTCGCGGCCACCAGCGTTTCCCGGTCCTTGGCAAAGATGATCTTGTCGATCAGGTGATCAATGGCCGGGTTCTTGATGCCCATATAGTTCCGGGAATTGGGATTGTCGGCTGCGGCCGAGCCCCAATATTCGCGCTGTTCGTTGCCGGGAGACAAGGACTGAGCGATCGCCAGCACCGTTGCGTCAAAATCGCGGCTGCGCACGCGGTTGATATATTGCGACGTATCGACAAGGCGCAGCACAGGCTTGATGCCGATGCTTTCAAGGTTCTTGGAATAAGGCAGCAATGTGCGCTCGCTGCCTTTGTCCCGGTAAAGAAATTCGATGCTGAGCTGTTCACCGGTCGCTGGATCGATCATCTTGCGGTCCTTCAGCTCATAGCCCGCCTTTTTCAAAAGCTTGACCGCCTCGCGCAGATTGGCACGCACCTTGCGCGGATCGCCGCCCACCGGGTTCTTGTATTCTTGCGTGAACACCTCCGGCGGCACCTGGTCGCGGACCTCTTCCAGGATCTCAAGCTCCTTGCCTTCCGGCAGGCCGGACGAGGCCAGTTCCGTGCCCCAGAAATAGGAATTGACCCGCTTGAGCAGGTTGGCCGACACGATCCTGTTGGTCGTCTCAAAGTCATAGGCGTAGTTCAAAGCCGCGCGCAGATCCGGGTTCTTGAACTTGTCCCGGCGCAGGTTCAGGAAAAACCCCTGCATCACGCCGGACGACTTGTCCAAAAACACTTCCTTGATCACGCGCCCGTCCTTTACGGCCGGAAAGTCATAGCGTTTCGCCCACTGGCTGGAACTGGTTTCAATACGGAAATCGACCTGATCACCCTTGAAGGCTTCAAACTGAACGGTCCGGTCGAGGAACGAAATGTAGCGGATCTCGTCAAAATTATCGGTTCCCACCCGCACCGGCAGGTCCTTGCCCCAATAGTCTGAGACCCGCTCCAGGGTAATCTCCCGGTTGGGGGTGAAACTCTTGATGCGATAGGGACCGGAGCCGAGAGGCGCCTCCAGCGTCGACTTGGAAATGTCCCGCTTTTCCCCCTTCTCATTGGTGCCTTCCCACCAGTGTTTGGGCAGGATCTGAAGCTGGCCCATGATTTTTGGCAGCTCCCGGTTGCCTGTCGTATCAAAGGTGAAACGGACCACCCGGTCACCGGCGGCTTCGGCAGAGACAACATTCTGATAGTAGAATTTATCGCGTGGGCGGAGCTCGATGGATTTTTCGAAGGACCAGATCACGTCATCCACGGTCACCGGAGCACCATCGTGCCATTTCGCCTTCGGATTGAGCCGGTATTCCACCCAGGAATAGTCGTCCGGATAGCGGACCGCCTCCGCCAGCAGCCCGTATTCTGCGCTGATATCCGCCTCGTCCAGGGACGGTTCCATCAGGGTCTCGTAAAAGAACAGCATGAAGGGCGCGAGGTTACCCTTCTGGGGCAGCGGATTAAACGTGTCGAAACCACCGGTGATCGCAAGCCGCACACTGCCGCCCTTGGGCGCGTCCGGATTGACGTAATCGAAATGGGCAACGTCAGGACCGTATTTCGGCGTGCCGTTATAGGCCGTTGCATGGCGCCAGTCAGGCTCTTGCGCATGGACGGGCGAAAGGGCCGCTCCGGAAACGGACAAGAAGGCGACAAAGGCTGCTGCAGCAGCCGTTCCGTTCCACGCGCACCATCCAGACACTATCGGCTTCTCCGTCCTGTTCTATTTCCGCCCTCATCGTCTTGATTTATAGGGCCGGTTGGAACGCAGTGTAGGGATGCACCGGACAAAGGTCACGCTCCGGATAGCAAAATGACAGAAAATTAACTGGCCTGCGGGGCGCTTTTTGCAGCAACCGCCTTGTTTTTGGCCTTTTGTGCATACATGCGGTTGTCAGCCACGCGCAAAAGATCTTCAACACTCGCGGCATCAATAGGATAGCTCGCACTACCTATGCTTGCGCGAATATCGATCGAGGTTCCGGAAAACTCGAACGCCTGCATGACCCCCTCCGACAGACGGCTGACGAAGGTTTCCTTTTCCTGGCGCCGCATATTGCCGGGCGTCAGGACGATAAACTCGTCCCCGCCCACCCGGGCGACCGTATCCGACTGGCGGGTGTGCAACTTGAGCCGCTCGCCGATTTCAACCAGCAGCTGATCGCCCACCGAATGGCCATAGCTGTCATTGACCGGCTTGAAGGCATCCAGATCCACATAGAAGATTTCAAAACCGGCCCCGGACCGTTCACACATGGTGGCGAGCTGCATCATACGCTCCTGCAGCAGCCGCCGGTTGGCCAGCCCCGTCAGCGGATCATGCAGGGCCATGGAGCGAACCTTGTAGACCTCGCTGATCAACAGAAAGGCCATCACGCCAAAGATGAGCGAAATCAGGCTGCCGACAAACTGTGTAATCCATACGCCCCTGCCGGTGCTGGACCAGCCCCCGTCCGGAAAGCCGAGCAAGGCCCAGTTGAGCCCCCCCGGCAAAAGCAGCGGCAAAGAGAGAGCGCCCCCCCCCTGAAGGGACCTGTCGCCAAACACCAATGTGTTGCCGGTTCCGTCCGGCCCCTTGTCAACCAGGGCCACCTGTATCCCGTCCATTTGAGGGGCAATGCCCGACAGGTCCATCAGCTTTTCGTAGTCGACGACCAGCGTTGCCATGCCCCAGTAGCGGCGCTCAGCAACCGGCTGTCCGGTATAATCCGCCGGAAAGACCGGTATCCTGATCATCAGCGCGTGCCCCCCCTGAACCAGCTCCACCGGCCCGGCAATCACGACCTCCCGGGTGCGCATCGCCTGCTCGACCGCAGGCCACTGGGCGGTGTTGGAGCGGTAGTTCAGTCCGATCGCAGCCTGGTTCGGTTCCATCGGATAAACCGCCTTGACCACATTCTCCGGGGCAAGCCCAATGGAGCGGATCGCGGGGTTCTCATTCAAAAGTTCTGTAGCAATGTTGATGTAGGAAAAGGCTTCAAACGAAGTGTCCGACAACTGGACCACATAGCCTCGAAGACCAAACCCGTGGGCAACCGTCCGGCTGATTTCCCGCTCCAGCCGTGCCCGCGCTTCGGACAATTCAGCCCGCACCTCCTGCATATGTTGCTGCAGGAGTTCGTTGCGGACCAGCAGGCCCACATGGGCGGTGACGGCAATTCCGGTGAAAAAGCAAATAACCGCAACAATGGACGCCACGAAGGTTCCATTGGATCGTGTCATCAGTTTTTGTGTCAACTGACTGCCCATCAGGCCCTTATCCGGCGCTTTCCCCACATCTGAACAATACTACGTAGCGGAAATTTTGTTAATTTTTCTTTCACCTCAAATAAAAAGCCGGGTCTTGACCCGGCTTTACACGTTTCTTGCACGTTCTCTTCAAGTTAGGCCGTTATTCGGACGGTAACGGCTTGGGCGCGCCCGACAATTCTCTCAAGTAAGCAACAATGTCAGCGCGGTCTGAGGGTTTCCGCAAACCCGCAAAGCCCATGGACGTTCCGCTGATGAATTTCTTGGGCGCCTCCAGGAAATGGTCCAGCTCCTCATAGGTCCATTCCGGGTTCGACTCGCCGAAGGCCACCATGGCGGACGAGTAGCCGAAACCGGCATGACCGCCCGGCTTGCGCCCGACAATATCCCAAAGAGCTGGGCCAACCTTGTTGGCGCCGCCTTCGTCAAAGCTGTGGCAGGCCGCGCACTTCTTGGCGACTTTGGCGCCATTGTCTGCAGATGCAGCCAGAAGACGCTCGGAAATCGGCACCACGTCCGGTTCGGCCTCAACGACAGAGGTATCGTCGGACGGCGTCTCAAGAACAATTTCATAACCTGGCTGGCCGGGGAGAGTCGGGTGGAAGATAATGTCTGAAACGATGCCTACCCCCATCGTCAGAATAAGTACCATCAAAACCGCTCCGGCGGCTTTGTTCAGCGTGAATGCATCCATATCTCTCCGGCTCCAAGCTCATACGTGCCTGGACCTGCAACCAAGATTGCAGCTCCCATCAGCTTCTCCCAATTGGCAGGACCGTACAAATTTTTTGACCTTGCTGTCCATAGCTTTAAAAGGACACAGGATATGACAAACGGACGCGGCTAATGAATTTCCGCTGGGATTCAAACGGACCGCGAATTGGAGACCCCCATTGCCTGCAGCCCTCGTGATCATTCCCTCACGCCTTGCCGCAACCCGCCTTCCCAACAAGCCACTGGTTGATATTTGCGGAAAACCAATGATTGTCAGAGTGTTGGAGCAGGCGGAACAGGCAGATATCGGGCCTGTGGCCGTTGCCTGCGACAACGAGAAGATCGCCGAGGCCGTGCGCGACCACGGCGGCAAGGCGGTGCTCACGAGCCCGGATCACGCCTCCGGCTCCGACCGCATCCAGGAAGCTGTCAACGTTCTGGATCCGCAAGGTGAGTTTGATACTATTCTCAATGTTCAAGGCGATGTGCCGCTGATCGCACCGGAAGCGATTCGTGCCGCCTTCACGCCCCTGGATGTTCCGGAGGTGGCCATCGGAACGATCATGACTGAAATCACCGAACCGGAATTCCGCCAGGACCCCAGTTTCGTCAAGGCTATCACGACCCCCAATGGCCGTGGGCATCATAGGGCCCTATACTTTACCCGGGCAACGGCCCCTGCCGGAGACGGGCCGCTTTACCAGCATATCGGCATCTATGCCTACCGCCGTCCGGCGCTGAACCGGTTTGTAGAGCTGGCCCCCGCCCCGCTGGAACAGCGTGAGAAGCTGGAACAGCTGCGTGCCCTGGAAAACGGCATGCGCATTGACGTGTCCATCATTGACAGCGCCCCCCTTGATGTGAACACACCGGGGGACCTGGAACGCGCCCGGGCGGCTTACCTGACCCTTTAACGGGTCTTTGAAAGCGGACCTTCAGGCCATTTCTATGAACCCCAGCCCCAGACTGAACCCAATGAAAAGACCATGACCGACAGAAAGAAAATCGTTTTTCAGGGCGAGACGGGAGCCAACTCCCATATGGCTTGCCGCAGCGTCTATCCCGACTATGAGGCCATTCCCTGCGCCACATTCGAAGACTGCTTTTCGGCCATGGCCAACGGGACGGCGGATCTGGCCATGATCCCGATTGAAAACTCGGTCGCTGGCCGGGTTGCGGACATTCATCACCTGCTGCCCAAGTCGGATCTTCATATTATCGGCGAATATTTCATGCCGATCCGGTTTCAGCTGATGGCTCCAAAGGGCGCCCGGATTGAAGACCTGAAACGGGTCCAGAGCCATGTGCATGCCCTGGGCCAATGCCGCAATGTGATCGGTGAGCTTGGCCTGACCGCCGTTGTCGGCGGTGACACGGCCGGATCGGCCCGGCAGGTGGCAGAGCTGGGCGACAAGAGTGTTGCCGCCCTCGCCCCGGAAATGGCGGCCGAGATCTACGGCCTCGACATCCTGCGCCGGGATGTTGAAGACGCTGCCCACAACACCACCCGCTTCGTGATCCTGTCCCGGGACAAGATGGAAGCGGCCCATAACGGCCAGTCCGTGATCACCACGTTCATCTTCCGGGTCCGCAACGTGCCCGCCGCGCTTTACAAGGCCCTCGGCGGCTTCGCCACCAACGGCGTCAACATGACCAAGCTGGAATCCTACCAGCTGGAGGGCCAGTTCTTCGCCTCCATGTTCTACGCGGATGTGGAAGGCCATCCGGAAGACCCGGCTGTGGGTCTGGCCCTGGAAGAACTCGCCTTCTTCTGTGCGGAGCTGAAAGTTCTCGGCATTTACCGCGCCAGCCCGTTCCGGGACAAAATCAAGGAACCGGAGGCCAACCGGGCACTCCGGCCGACCCCGCAAACCTGATCCTGAAAGCCGCCCCTTGGGCTGGCAGCCGACAACCGAGGTATTCATGACCGACACGAAATTCGATGCACTGTGTATCGGCAACGCCATTTGCGACGTTTTTGCCCATGTGGAAGAAGACTTCCTCGTCCGGGAAAATCTGGTCAAGGGCTCCATGCGCCTAATCGATACGGAGGAGGCCGTGCGCCTGTTCGACAAGATGGGCCAGACCGTGCGCATTTCAGGCGGCAGCGCCGGCAACACGGCGGCGGGCATCGCCTCGCTTGGCGGCAAACCCGCCTATTTCGGCAAGGTTGCCGAAGACGAGCTGGGCGATGCCTATGCCCATGACATGAACGGCACCGGGGTCCATTTCAACACCCCGCGCCTGACAGACAGCAAGCCGACGGCCCGCTCGATGATCCTGATCACTCCGGATGGGGAGCGCACCATGAACACCTATCTGGGCGCCTGTGTCGAATTCGGTCTCTCTGACGTCGACGCGGATATAGTAGCCGCCTCAGCCGTGACCTATATGGAAGGCTATCTCTGGGACCCGGAGGAAGCCAAGAAGGCCTTTTTGAAAGCCGCTGAAATTGCACATCAGAACGGCCGCAAGGTGGCCATCACCCTGTCGGACTCCTTCTGTGTCGATCGCTACCGCAGCGAATTCCACGCCCTGCTTACCGACAAGGTTGTCGACCTCATCTTTGCAAATGAGCATGAGCTGAAGGCCCTTTATGAGACCGCAGATCTCGACACTGCCGTTGCCGCAGCCCGCGGCACCGGCGCGCTGACCGCGTTGACCCTTGGTGAAAACGGCGCCATGGCGTTTCAGGGAGACGAGACCGTGACGGTTCCAGCCCAGGCAGTTGACACCGTTGTCGACCTGACCGGGGCGGGCGACCTCTTTGCCTCCGGTTTCCTCTATGGCCTTGCCCGCAGCTACACTCTTGGGGAAGCAGCCGAATTGGGCTGTGTTTGCGCTGCCAGTGTCATCAGCCATGTGGGCGCCCGTCCGGAAAAACCTTTGAAATCCGCTGCCGCGCAGGCCGGCTTCGACATCTGATCTGGTTAAAAAGGGTCGCGGGGCCAAAACAGAAAACGGTCTTCCCGCTTTTTTAACGTATCCGGTGTTTCAAACTCACATTAATTGCGAATGAGATCAGATTATTTGCAACGGGATCGCAATCATCGACACCGGATCACATTGCGTGCGAACAGCGGGACGGCGCGGATAGATGCAAGTCGCTACACCTAGACCCGAATATCGAAGGTCTGTGCCGATTGCGCTCTTTCCAATGCCTGTTGAGCGGAGACAACGTACTGCTGAAGCTGCTCTTGCGACAAACCTCCGGTCGAGCGTTCCAGTTCCACCAGGGATTTTCTAAATGCGGATAGTTCATCTTGCTTTTGAGCTTCGCTGGTTGGGACAGCGGCATCGTTAACACTGATAGTACCATCCGGACGGAGGTCATATCGTAGATCGTCCACGATGTACCCTTTAAGGCCATCCTCTGTAACGATATTGGCCCGGAGCGTCGAAATAAGTCTCCTGGCGTCCTCTGCTTCATCCCCCTCAAGAACTCGTGCCGGAACCGGATCGGTCTTCTCCAGGAAATCGACTCGTTCCCTTAAAGAATCTCTGATTTTGGCTGAATTTTCACGGCTTTTAGCTGTGATCAGCGTTAGTTCAGCATCTGCCTTTGCTTGAAAGACAGAATCGTCTCTAGGAGATGGACTTTTGATATCCTTTATATTTCCGGACCGATCAATTGCGCTCTCTACTTGCTCTTCCGGAGCTTGCTGATCTGTCGTCAACTCCCTCACTTTTGCCGAAGCGGCCGCATGTTGCTGAGCAAGATTTACCGGCGATTGTATCGTGAGGGAGGAGACCATGTTCGCGTCCACATGATGAAAAAGATTGCACAACCATTGACAGACAACCTTTAATGTTCTGTTAAGAAGAGCCGTTATTCATTGAGATTGCGCAACCCGCGTCTACAACCAAGGATATTGTGACTAATGGCTGACATTATTGGAACAGACAACTCCGATTATCTAACCGGCACCCAGGACAGCGATCTAATTGCGGGTTTGGCCGGAAACGATTCTCTTTACGGATATGGTGGAAACGACACGATTCTCGGCGGCTCCGGCGAAGATCGCATATATGGCGGAGATGGCTCGGACATTATTGATGGCGAAGCGGATGACGACACCATCAACGGGGAAGCAGGGTCCGATGACCTTCGTGGCGGATCCGGCGAAGACCAGATCTCCGGCGGCGGCGATGCCGACACCATCAACGGGAATGACGACGATGACCGGATCTGGGGAGATAACGGTGGGGACTATCTTTATGGCGGTGATGGTGATGACACAATTTCCGGCGGCCAAGGCGATGATACGATCCACGGCGACTACGATTCCATCACTGGTCAGTTCTATACCGGAAATGACTTGATTGATGGTGGTGCGGGTGATGACGAAATATACGGCGGGAATGGTGACGACATTATTTCCGGCGATGAAGGCGAAGATACCATCTCTGGGGGAGCTGGCAGCGATATCATCCGTGGTGGCGATGACGACGATACCCTCTACGGTGATGCTGGAAACGACTTCATCGACGGTGACGACGGAGATGACTATATCGTTGCCGGCACAGGCAATGATGATGTCGATGGCGGTGACGACGACGATACGATCTACGGCGGCGACGGTGACGATTACCTCAAAGGCGACGCCGGCAACGACGAAATTTACGGCGGTGACGACGATGACGAGATCGATGGCGGCGCCGGAAACGACAATCTGATTGGCGGCGCCGGAAGCGACGAACTCGATGGCGGAACTGGTATCGATACAGCCTATTTCGACTTCTCAGGATCTGGCGTAACGGTAATTTTGAATGATGGTCTTGCTGAAAGTGGCGGTGAGGCTGAGGGTGACACGCTCACCAATATCGAAAACATCTCAGGCTCCGCATACAGCGACACGATTATTGGCGATGCCAATGCCAACTATCTTCTTGGCCGGGATGGCGATGATATCCTCGGTGGTGACGCCGGCAACGATCAGCTCGACGGTGGCAATGGCAATGACATTCTCTCTGGCGGCAGTGGCGCCGACATAATTTCTGGCGGAAACGGCATCGATTGGGCCTATTACAATAGCTCCGCCGCTGGTGTCACAGTTAATCTTGGCGACGGTCTTGCAGAAACAGGCGGCGATGCGGCTGGCGATGTATTGACCGGGATTGAAAACCTGCGTGGCTCAGAACTGGGTGATACACTTACCGGAGATAGTGGAGCGAATATACTAAACGGGGCTGGCGGGAACGACGCACTTTACGGTGGCGCCGGCAATGATACGTTGCTGAGCGGCACCAGCACCGGCTCCGGGATAGGAGATATCCTTGATGGAGGAGATGGCAACGATGCGCTCTTCGATCAGTCGACGAGCGCCGTCGCCATGTTCGGCGGTGCGGGTGACGATACTTTCTATCATGACGGCACGGGCATAACTCTTATCTCGGACAGCTCTGGTAGCAACGATGCCTTCGTATTCCAGGGTGCCTCATCATCCGATCTGGGCTTTTTGCAAAACGGGGATGACCTGATCTTCTACACCGCTGCTGATGCTGCGGACGGAAATTTGCAAGATTACGCCCAGCTTACTGATTGGTTTGCTTCTGCGGATCACGTTGAGACACTGATCCTGGACGATGGCTACATTACCCTTGCTGATCTGTTTACGGCTTAAGCCAATCTGACTTTGTGACGTTGTAAAGCGAGAGGGGCGAGCATGGAAAATTCCATGTTCGTCCCTCTTTATTTGCGGAGGTTTGAGCATCTTCGTGTCCGCCCGGTGAAGCCGGTCTTCATGGCGGCCAGGCGCTCTGTTACGCTGCTTTTGCAGCGTAACACCAAGGCATGAGTTCGTTGATGCGATTGATCTTGTGGTCGGC